>NZ_JBBCWG010000003.1:0-387832 GCF_037146035.1 Chryseobacterium sp. MMO-72 | reverse complement strand
GTTTGTGCGTATCCTTTGGGGGTGGGTTGTTCAATAAAAAAACCAAAAAAACAAAAACAATAAAAATATTACCAAAATTGTCGCCGCCCACCCCCCCCCCCCCCCGAAACTTTTTTTATCTCAAAATAAATCAAAAATTATTTAGGCTCCCAAAGCTCAACCTTATTTCCTTCAAGATCAAGAATATGTACAAACTTTCCGAAATCATAAACCGCGATCTCATCTAAAATTTCAACATTCTCTTTTTTCAGTTCTTCAACTAAAGCTTCAAGATTATCAACCGTATAATTAATCATAAAGTCCCTCGTGGAAGGCTCAAAATAATTAGTGGTTTCAGGAGAAGGACTCCATGTCAAAGAACCATTTGGATTGGATTCCGCAGCCTCTTTCCATTCGAAAGTTGCGCCGTATTCGTTAACATCAATTCCAAGATGAGTTGTATACCATTCTTTTAAAGCTTTTGGATCTTTACACTTGAAGAATATTCCGCCGATTCCTGTTGCTCTTTTCATTTTATAGCTGGTTGGTTTTTTAAATATATTTCAGGTTTCGGCGGTTGCGGCTTTGCCGCGACCGCCGAAACCTAATTATTATCCTTTCAAAGCAGCAATTTCATCTCTCAGTTTAGCTGCTTTAATAAAATCAAGATTTTTCGCTGCAGATTCCATTTCCTTCTGCTTTTGCGCAATTACCTTTTCCATATCTTCAGAAGTATAGCTTGCTTTTGCTTCGGCAACTTTCTGAAGAATTTCTTTTTGTGTATATTTTTCATCAGGAAAATCCTTGCTTCTTCCGACAAGACTTTCAGAAATCTTCTTATTTAAAGCTACCGGAACTTTTCCATGCTCTTCATTATACTGCATTTGTTTTGCACGACGGTATTCTGTTTCATCTAGCGTTGCCTGCATCGATTTGGTGATCTTATCGGCGTACATAATCGCTCTTCCGTTAAGATTTCTCGCGGCACGACCAACGGTTTGGATCATCGATCTTCGGCTTCTCAACATCCCCTCTTTATCAGCATCGAGGATGGCTACTAAAGACACTTCCGGCAAATCCAGACCTTCTCGCAATAAATTTACCCCGATTAAAACATCGAAAAGTCCCACACGCAGATCCTGCATAATCTGGATACGTTCCAAAGTTTCCACATCCGAATGAATATACCGTGTTCTGATCCCGAATTTGGTAAAATATTTTGTTAATTCTTCTGCCATTTTTTTAGTAAGGGTCGTTACAAGAACCCTTTCATCAAGATCCGCTCTTTTCTGAATTTCCTCCATTAAATCATCAATCTGATTCTGGGTAGGACGGATTTCAATAATCGGATCTAAAAGTCCGGTCGGACGGATAATCTGCTCAATATAAGCACCCCCGGTTTTTTCCAGTTCATAATCTGCCGGAGTTGCGGAAACATAAATAACCTGATTTTGGATCGCTTCAAATTCTTCAAATTTCAAAGGACGGTTATCCATTGCAGCAGGAAGCCTGAATCCATATTCCACCAAAGCTTCTTTTCGGCTGCGGTCGCCTCCGTACATGGCGTGAACCTGCGGAACCGTAACGTGGCTCTCGTCAATCACCATCAAATAATCTTTAGGGAAATAATCCAATAAACAGAAAGGTCTTGTTCCCGGTAATCTTCCGTCAAGATATCGCGAATAGTTTTCAATTCCGGAACAGTAGCCGAGTTCTTTTATCATTTCCAGATCAAGTTCGGTTCTTTCCTGTAATCTTTTGGCTTCCAGTGGTTTTTCAATCGAATTGAAAAAATCAACCTGCTTTACCAGATCATCCTGAATATCACGGATTGCGCCGTTCAGTGTTTCTTTCGATGTTACAAAAAGATTGGCAGGATAGATCTGAATCTGATCAAAAGCACCTGTCACATTTCCCGAAACCGGATCAAAGCTTTGGATTTTCTCAATTTCATCCCCGAAAAACTGAATTCTGATCGCATTGTCTGCATAAGCAGGGAAAACATCAATCACATCTCCTTTTACACGGAATGTTCCTCTTTGGAACTCATTTAATGTTCTGGAATATAATGCGTTAACTAAAGAGTGGAGCAGTGCGGTTCTTGTCACTTTTTCACCAATCGCAATGGAAATTAATGATTTGTGAAATTCCGTAGGGTTCCCGATACCGTAAATACATGAAACTGAGGCAACAATCAGAACATCTCGTCTTCCCGATAGTAAACTGGCAGTTGCGGAAAGTCTTAATTTTTCAACTTCTTCGTTGATACTCAGATCTTTTTCGATATAAGTTCCGGTTGTGGCGATGTAAGCTTCCGGCTGATAATAATCGTAGTAACTTACGAAATATTCAACAGCATTTTCAGGAAAGAATTCTTTAAACTCCATGAAGAGCTGTGCTGCCAAAGTTTTATTGTGGGCTAAAACCAAGGTTGGTTTCTGTACATTCTGCACCACGTTGGCAACGGTAAATGTTTTTCCGGATCCGGTAACTCCCAGAAGTGTCTGGTATTTTTCCCCGATTTCGATTCCTTCGGTGAGCTTTTCTATCGCTTGTGGCTGATCTCCGGTAGGTTTATATTCTGATTGAAGTTTGAAATTCATAAAAATTGTGATGTTATCCTAACAAAAATACGAAAGATATATTTGACATCAGAAAGTATTTCATACCACAGATTCATTAAAATAAGATGCATGATTATATTCAAAAACAAAACAGCATCCAATCTGAATGCTGTTTTATTTTAAAAAAATCGATCCTAATTTTGAAAGTACATCGTTAGCGGAATTCTCATGCTGTAACGAACAGGTTTTCCATCTTTTTCTGCGGGTTTCCAGACGATGTTTTCATTGGCTTTTTTGAAAGAATTTACTGCTTCTGTATTAAATGCTTCATTGTTTCCTGATGCTTTCACATCCGCAATATTTCCGTCTTCCAGAACAGTATAGTTGATCTCAGTTCTGTACGTTTCTTTGCTTACATTAACTTTAGCACCGTCAAATGCTTTCGACATTTTATTCCTCATTTCATTAATTCCACCCGGATATTGCGGAAGTAAAGTTGCCTCATCTTTTGTTGCCATGTTTTTACCCTCTTTCGGTCGGATGGTATCCTGAATAACTCCTTCATCAATAATGTTTTCACTTAATTGCTCAGTAATTCCACTTTCTGGGTTTAAAGATTCGTTTTTAACATCATTAGTAATGGGTTCATTACTTTCAGCAATCTGTTTTTTCACAGGTTCTGATATTGTTTCCTGCGTTTTTTCGATCATCTTCTCCATCGGAGTGGCATAGGTTTTCTGCACGAATAGTCCGAAAGCAATCAGCAAAACCGGAATGCTGATTACTTTTTTTAAGTCTGCCAGCTTAGATTTTTTGGTGTTCATCATAATAAATCGTTTTTTGGTGTTTTTGAAATTGAATGTATGCGTAAGGTTATAGTTTTGGCTTGAAATAATTTCTTCCAGAATTAAATTCTGATAGTCTTTTATGGCAAAATCGTTTTTTAAAACAGATTCATCTGCCAGAAATTCATGATTGGTAATTATTGCTTTCTTATATAAATAGACGGCAGGATTGAACCATGTAATTATCTTTATGATCTCGACAATAATAATATCAATGCTGTGTTTCTGTTCCAGATGACTCTTTTCGTGAAGAAATATTCTGGAATCTATTTTGTTGTCAATCAGATAGTTTTTTCCTAAATAAATCGTATTCCAGAAGCTGAAAGGCGAAACCGGATTTTCGGTGATGAGAATGTTCTGATTCTGATACAGCATTTTTTCACCTTTCAGATTTTTAATTTTTAAATATGAAAATATAGTTCTTATCAGGAAAGTCAATGTTACAGTTCCGTAGATTATCCAGATCAGATTCATCCAGTTAAAGCTTTCCTGTTTCGGTGTAATGTCTATAATCTGTTGTGTTGCTTCAATAGTAGTCTGCAAACGATTCGATGGTTTGGAAGTTTCTGATTGAATGGAAATAAATGGAACGGTATAGGAAAATACAAGGGAAAACAAAAGGTAAAACCTGTTGAAACCGTACATTTTCTCCTTCTGCAAAAACACGTAATATCCAGTCAAAAGCAAGGAAGAACACAGAATTATTTTTAAAACGATCATCATTTTTCGTTGATTTGCTGGTCGATAATTTCACGGAGTTCTTTCAGCTGTTTTTGGGAAAGCTTTGCATTGGACGTAAAAAACGATGCAAACTGCGTTACGGAACTGTTGAAAAAACGGTCAATCATAGAAGTCATTTCCTCTTTGAAATACTCTCCTTTCGCGATCTTTGGATAATATTCGCGGGAATTTCCATACAATTTGTAGCCAACAAAATCCTTATTCTGCATTCTTTTCAGAAGGGTGGCAATGGTTGTGGTGGCAGGTTTCGGTTCGGGATACGATTCTAAGATATCCTTCATGAAAACTTTTTCTTTTTCCCAGAGAATTTCCATAAGATCTTTTTCAGAATCGGTCAATTTTATTTCTTTCATATTCTACGAGTTGTTATTTGTTTCTACAAATGTAGAATAAAAATTTAAACTACCAAATTTTATGGCACTATTTTTCCATTTGAAATTGAATAATAATCGTAATTCAATGAAAATCAATAAATTTTATATTTCAGCAATCAGTTTAATTCTCCTGTCTTCATCATGTAAAGAAAATAAACTTAATGCCCAAAAGCTCGGAAAAGACGGAAGCGTAGAAACAAAAGAGCCTAATTCTCCGGAATATAAACCTGCTTTTGCCGGACAGACCAGAATAAAAGCTGTAAAAACCTCAACGCCTTATAATATCGAAATTTTAAATAAAGATCTGGGGAAACCTTGGGGAATTATCAATTTACCGGACGGAAGATTTTTAATTACAGATAAAAGAGGATATATGAATGTGGTTTCTGCCGACGGAAAAGAAATTTCAAAAATTGAAGGCTTCCCGAAAGTAGATTCCAAAGGGCAGGGCGGAATGCTTGACGTGGCTTTAGATCCTGATTTTAAAACAAACAATATCATTTATTTCAGTTTTTCAGAACCTTATGAAAATGGAAATCATACCGCTGTTGCAAAAGGAAAGCTTTCTCAGGATTTAAAAACAATTTCTGAAGTAAAAGTTATTTTCAGAGCAACTCCGACGTATGATGGAGACAAGCACTATGGAAGCCGATTGGCATTTGATAAAGACGGAAATTTATTTGTAAGTACAGGAGAAAGATCGGATAAGCAAACGAGAGTTTATGCGCAGAGAACGGATAATTATTTAGGTAAAATATTAAAAATAACAAAGGAAGGGAAGCCGGCTCCCGGAAATCCTTTCATAGGAAAAACAGGGTTTAAACCTGAAATTTATGCTTACGGAATAAGAAATCCACAAGGTCTGGCAATTGATCCGGGCGGAAATTTGTGGGATGTAGAAATGGGACCGAAAGGCGGAGATGAGATCAATCTAATAAAACCCGGGAAAAATTATGGTTGGGGAGATGTAACCTACGGAATCGAATATTCCGGAGATAAAATCAACAATGGGACAACTCAAAAAGCGGGAACAGAACAGCCTGTTTATTACTGGGATCCTGTGATTTCGCCAAGCGGAGTTACTTTCTACACCGGAAATATCGAAGAATGGAAAGGAAATCTGATGATTGGCTGTTTAAGCGGAGAACACATCAGCCGGATTGTAATGAAAGACAATAAAGTGATAGGAGAAGAAAGACTTCTTGAAGATCAGAACGAAAGATTCCGAGATGTTCTCAACGGAAGCGACGGAAATCTGTACGCTGTTACAGACAGTGGAAAATTGTATAAAATTTCTAAAAAATAATAGTTTTGTTCAGATAAATAATGGCTTCTGAATTTCCAGAAGCCATTATTTGTTATGGTATAAAGATTAAAATTTAAAATTAAATCTTGCAAAAATCTGTCTTCCTGCAAATCCCATCTGTACCGGATCAAAAATACCTCCTGATTCCGTATTTCCGGATGAAACAGCATCTCTTTGTAAAGTAGCATATCTGTTGAATAAATTTTTGCTTCCTATGGTCAGATTGATGTTTTTGGAAAATTCATAGCCAAAAGAAAGATCTGTCGTAACCTTCGGATTGTAAGTCTGGTAATCGTCTGGTCCGTTATAGCCTACCAGAGTCACTTTATCAAATCTAACCAGCTGTAAATTAGCATTGAATTTACTGATCTTATAATTCAGGTTTAAATTGATCTTCGTTTTCGGTGCTGAAGCCAAAATAAAAGCTCTTTCTCTAGGGCTGAGATAAATGTCTTCTTTTCCTTTCAGCCTGTCGGAAGTATTCACTTTTGTGATCTCCATTTCATTGTAGTTTCCGGCTAATGTTGCCGTCAGTTTTCCTTTTCCGATATTTTCGTTAAAACTTAAAATAACATCAAGTCCTTTAGTTCTTGTATCTATTGCATTGGTGAAAAACTGAGCCTGATCGATGCGGTTTTCAATTAAAATATTCCCGATCGCATCATCATCCTGCGAGAAATTTCCTGTTAAAACAATTCTGTCTTTTACCTTGATGTAATATCCATCTACTGTTGCCGTAAATTTTCCTGTGTTAAAGGTAAATCCGGCACTTCCATTCACAGAAGTTTCCTGTTTAAGCTGCGGAATTCCTACTGCTTTCGCCAGATTACTGTCATTAGACGCCAATTGAATGGTTACCAGATTTCCGCCCTGAAAATTGGTAAACTGTAAGCTGTAATATTTCTGAGCCAGAGAAGGAGCTCTGAATCCCGTAGAAAAAGAGCCGCGGAATGCAAACTGTGGTGTTATTTTGTATCTTGTAGCCAGTTTTCCGTTCAGGGTGCTTCCAAAATCATTATAATTTTCGAATCTTCCTGCAACGCTTACCATCCAGTTTTTGGTAATGTCTAGTTCGGTATCTACATACGCTGCAAAATTATTTCTCGATTTGTTAATTTCCTGAGAATATCCGGGAAAGCCCTGAGAACCGCCCGGTCTTACATTTCCGCTTAATGGGTTGATTACCAATAAGGTTGAAGGCGTACTTGCCGTCACGACATTTCCATTCACATCATACATCGCGTAAGAAGCTTCTTCACCTTTGATAATATTGAATTTTTCGTATCTGAACTCTGATCCGAACGCCACATTCAGCCCTTCCAGAACAGAAAACTGTCGGGTTGCATTGAAACCTGTTGTATTCTGCAGCAAAGAATGTCCTCCTGCATCAAAACTCGTTGGTGATTTTACACCCAGCGTTGCATTAATGGTATGATCGATCTGGTAAGTAAATCTGTTGCTTCCGAATGCATTGTACGCATCAACTTCCCACTCTGCAACTTTAAATTTTAAACCATTATCAAACGTGAAATCTGAAATACTGGTGTCCTGAACCGGATTGAAGCCATTGGGATAAACCTGCGGGATATTTCCGTCTGCATCCGCACTTCTTGTCCATGCATACGCGTTTGTATTCCTGTGCGAAAATCCCTGTCTGGAATAGAATTTTAAATTATCCGATATCGGAATCTCAATATTTCCGAAAAAATAAAAATTCTGTGATTTTGCATCCCCGAATCTCTGTCTCGGAGCATCGTATTTTTCAGGATTGGCATTACGGATCGCATATTCTTTATTGACAAATTCTGCCGTAAAATTTCCGAAACCGCCTTTAGAACCTATTTTTGTTCCGTAATTTCCGTAAAAGTCAAAAGTATTTCCGTCTATTTTCCGGTCAGAAACCACATCATGATCTCCCGGACTTTTAAAAAGATTCACTCCATAAAAAGCATTGCCTTCAAAACCGTGATTACGGTCATTTAAAATTACATTAATTACTCCTGCAATCGCATCTGAACCATATTGTGCCGATGCTCCGTCACGAAGAACCTCAATTCTTTTTATCGCACCTACAGGAATCGTGTTCATGTCAGATCCCGTATTCCCGCGGCCTTTTGTACCAAAAAGGTTGATTAATGAAGACTGATGATATCTTTTTCCGTTGAGCAAAAGCAAAGTCTGATCAGGACCAAGTCCTCTTAATGTTGCCGGATCTACTGCATCTGCTCCGTCTGATCCGGATTGTTTATTGGAATTAAATGAAGGTGCAGAAAACTGTAAAAGCTGGTTGACTTCGATCTGCCCTGTTGACTGGCTTACCTGTTTAATGTCGATGATGTCAATCGGAACCGGAGTGTCTACAACCGTTCTTTTTTTATTCCTGCTTCCTGTTATGGCTACCTCATCAATTTTTCCTTCTTTAGAGATGGTATCATTGGTCTGCTGAGAATACAGAACAGAAGATACTCCAAGAAAAAAGGCACTTATGTATTTAATTTTCATATTTCGTTGGATTTAAATTGACATTTATATCAAAAATATTAAATTTTGTTTTTAAATCAGTAATAAAATATGGTTTTATTTGATAAATGTATTTAAATTAAATAAAAACAGTGATTATGTAGAAAAATATGATCGGTATAATTTTAAGAAAAAAATGAATTTCTGAATGTTTTTTTTAATAAAAAACGGATTCAAATTTATTGAATCCGCTTTCATATTTTTTTAAAAACTGTTGATTATTCTGTTCAATCCTTCGGAGAGAATTTCCTGCGAAGTTGAAAAACAGATTCTGACGTGTCCTTCAGCGCCTTTTCCGAACCATCGTTCCGAGCCGGGAACTATCGCTACTTTTCCTTCTTTTAAAACATGTTGTGCAAATTCGTCGCTGGACATTCCATTGTTAATCTTAGGGAAAATAACAAATGTTGCTTCAGGATGATTAGGAATTAAAATACCCGAATTGCTAAGCATACTGTAAGCTAAATCTCTGTTGTTCTGTAAATGCGCAAGAAAATCATTAAACCATGGTTTTGCTTTATCTATAGCAACACTTGCCGCAATCTGCGACAGTGTAGAAACACCTTCGATGGTTGAATTAAACATGGATTTTTCTGTTAAATCATCCATTAATTCCTGATCGTTGCATAAAACCGCACCAATTCTCAATCCTGCAATTCCGAATGATTTTGAAAATCCGAAAACAGTAAAACTTTTCTTTTTAGCATTCTCGGAAACAGAAGAGTAAGTGTTGAACTCTTTTTTGTCGTACACAATATCGCTCCAGATTTCATCGCTCATTACCCAAAGATCATGAGCTGCCGCAATGTCTGCAATTTTCTGTAAAATTTCTTTGGAATATACTCTTCCTACAGGGTTGTGGGGATTACAGATGCTGATCAGTTTTGTTTTCGGAGAAATTAAAGAAACCAGCATTTCAAAGTCGATATCTCCTGTTTTGGAATCTACCGCGCATAATTTAATATTTCCGCCAACCGAATCCACTGTTTTTTTGAAAAGGAAATCCACCGGATCAAAAATAATCGCTTCGTCTCCCGGATTCAGCACATATTTGGCAACCATATACATTCCCATTGCGGCACTGTTTACAGCCAAAACATTTTCCGGAGTAAAGCTGCCTTTTTTTCCTGTATTAAAATGCTCTGCAACACTTTTTTTGAACTCAGGAAGTCCGGAGAACGGGCCATAACTCAAATAGCCGTCCTTAATATATTCTATAATTCCGTTTTCTATTTCTTTAGACATTCTGAAGTCCGGATCTGCTGCAGTTAAAGGGATAATACCTTCTTCCAGAGTTGCCCACCTTCCGTTGTAGGCTTTTCTTTTCAGCGCTTCAAAATTGATATCGTTGTTTGTGAACATTTTATTTATATGAAATTGGTAAGGTATTTTTAGGCTGTTCGTTCAGCGGTAAAAGGAATTGCTCCAGCAAAGCTCTTCCGTTTTTGATGTGGGTTTCGATTTCAGGCTTTCGGTCTTCTTCGTATTTTCTGAACGTTTCCTGAAGGTCATTTCCTTCGGCTAAAAGATTTGTTAATGTGAAAGAATCTTTCAACGCAGAAGTAACACCCTGACTTGTAAAAGGAATCAGCGGATGTGCGGCATCGCCGATGAAAACGACATTCTGATGGTAAAAAGGATTTAATTTTTCAAGTTCATACACTCTCCAGATATGAGCGTTTTCATAACTTGAACCTTCAATAATGGATGAAACAAGAGCATTCCAGCCGCCAAAATTATCCAGCATAAACTGTTTAATGCAGTCCGGACTATAATCTTCGTTGATGAAATGTTTGGTAATATCAAACTGACAGTACCAAAGAATTTTTGTAGAAGAAAGTTTTAAAACACCAAAAGTAAGTCCGCCGTTTTCATGATGAAATTTCAGGAAATTGCTTTCAATTCGGCTTGCGAGTTCTTCATTTTCGATGATATTTACCACTTCATTTTCCAGAACGGCCCTCATGATTTCGTCCTGAAAAATGGTTCTTCTGATACGGCTTCTTGATCCGTCTGAGGCAACGACAACGTCTGCTTCTAAAGTGTTATTTTCGTCCAGCGTAATTTGTGCTTTTCCCTCCGAAAATCCATTCAGTGCCACAGTTGAATTGTAAGAAATTTTATCTGATGGAATTCTCTTCGCAAGAATTTCAATCAAAGTACTTCTGGAAACGACAAAAACATCATCCAGATCCTTTTCGGAAAGAATTTCGCCGCTTTGGTTGTAATGGATGTATTTTTTCAGAAAACTTCCTCTGGCGTAAAGATCATTAATATCAATAATAGCTGAAAGATGCTCAATTCCTTCTTTGGGAATGATAAATCCATGTCCTTTCAGATCGTTTGGGGTTCTTCTTTCGTAGAGATGATAGTCGATATTATTTTTTTCCAAATAATTTGCCATACTCAGTCCGGATACACCGGCTCCTATGATTGCAACTTTGCCCATCTTTTTATTGTTGTTAGTTTTGTTTTTTAATTTGTAAAATTTTCATTAAAACAGAATAATCTGCGTAAATTTTTTATTTGTGAAAACAGGATTATCCGTTAATGAATATGAAAAGAATGTTTCCTTACTGCTAAAATTCAGCCCTTTGAAGGAAATGTGAAATAGATAATATCTCCTGTGATATTATTTCAGAATAAAAAGAAAGACTATTCCGGTGCCTTGAAAATATTATCATCGGAATGGAACCCCGCAACACCGCCGCTTACCGCAAATTTCATTGCAGAAGCAGCCGTCATCCCTACAACAGGTTTGATGTTTTTTTCTTCCGTAACGATTACCCAGCCCGAAATGGCATAAGAGTGGGGAAGATAAACCGCAACATAATTGTGTTTTTCAACATCAGCCATTTCTTTTTGCGTTAAAAACCCGATTCTCCATATTTCAGGATTTTCGTTGGTCTTTACCCAGACCGGATCGTTGAATTTTTTTTTGTCTCCTACGAAGGAGGACATTACGTCTTTAGTAGGGGTGTAGATATGTTTTACACCGGGTGTTTTTTCAAGAAGGCGATCCATGGAATCGAAAAAGAATCTTCCGACAACGAATTTATTTCCCAAAAAGCCTAAAAGTGCGGTAAATAAAATGGTCGAGATAAAAACAAGACCGGGAATTTCCTTTGCAACGGAAGGAATAATGTTATCAATAGACGTTACAATATACCAGATAACAAAAATTGTCAGTCCGATGGGACCGATAATCACTAGTCCCTGAAAGAAATTTTTCAGGAAAAAATTGGCAATATTTTCAAACGTCAGTTTTTTCAATCTAAATACTATTTATCCGTGGATGGTTTCTCCTTTTCCGTAAGACTTTATGACTTTTGCTTCATATTCCAGCCATTCTTCCCATCGTTTATTTACTTTTTCTTCGTCTCCAAGCTGTCTTGCAAATCCGATGAAGGTGGTGTAATGGTTGGCTTCTGAAATCATCAGTTCTCTGTAGAAAGTTTTAAGCTCCTCATCTTTGATATTCTCAGTCAGAACTTTAAATCTTTCACAGCTTCTGGCTTCAATCATAGCTGCGAAAAGCATTTTATCTACAATAAGATCGTCTCTGTTGCCGCCTTTTTGGATAAAATTCACCAGTTCATTCACATAGTCGTCTTTTCGGGTACGTCCGAAAGTATATCCTCTTTTTTTTATAATTTCATGAACCTGACGAAAATGCTCCAGTTCTTCCTGTGCGATGGCAAGAAGTTCTGTCACGATTTCCGGATATTCAGGAAGCATGGTGATTAATCCGATGGCATTGGTAGCTGCTTTTTGCTCGCACCACGCATGATCCGTTAAAATTTCTTCAATGTTTCCTTCTGCAATATTTGCCCACCTTGGATCGGTAGGAAGTTTCAACTTAAACATGTTTTAAAATTTTCTGTAAAATTAAAATAATTTGCAATACGATTAAAGTTTATTTAAAGATTCAGAACGTTGAAAAAATATTTTTCTTAATAATTTAAAAATCTTGGTATTTAATTTGTTTTCAATTAAAAACCAAATTAAAATATAAACAATGGAAACTATTACAACTTTAAAATCTAAAGCAGGGGCTTTACTTTCAGCAATTTTTGTTCTTTTTATGTCAGCTTTCAGCTTCGCACAGGAAACTAAAACGGGAGGCGGAACCGTAACAACAGAACAAACTACAACAACAACGACAGAATGGTATGCAAATCCTACTTACATTATCATCGGAGCTGTTGTTTTAATTGTAATCATCGCACTTATTGCAAGAGGAGGAAGAGAAAGGGATTAATGAGATGCAGTTTTGCTTCTTAAAAGCTCTAAAACTTTCCAACCCCATTCATCAACTTTTTTCAAGCCGGCTGAAATGATGAATGCCAAAATAATATTGATTCCGTAAATTAAAATCATTAAAATCCACCAAGGCATATTTTCTTTCATTGGAACGACTAAAAAGTAAACCAGTGAAGAGCTTATTCCCTGTGCAAAATAAAAAAATATCGCATTTTTCCCAATGTAGGTCACAATATTTTCTTTTGTGATCTTTAATCTGTTATAAAAAACAAAAAGCGTTACCAGAGAAAACAGCGTCCAGATAATATAAGGAATCTGAGGCGGAAATTTATTTTTATTGATTTTGTAAAATATTTCCGGTCCGTAAAATCCGAAGAGTCCTGCTAACGCAATCGCAACAAATCCGTATAATACAGGAACCATTCTGTCCGGAATTTTTTTACCTTTCATTCTGTTTCCAATCAGAAAAACAGTCAGGTAAAAAGCAACATATCCCACCTGTCCGGAAGGATAAATTTCCGGAAAAATATTAAATAATAAGGTCAATCCGGCACAAAGCCCAATGAACCAGTTAACATGTTTCGGAAAGAATTTTAATATTAAAACACCAAAAACGGTTAAAATATAATATACTTTTAAATACCAGAAACTTCCCATTACCACAGGAAAAGTATCTGCTTTGTTGTATTGATGAAGATACCAGTTTCCTAAATTTTCCCATTGTGGAACGGTAGAAATTTTCGTAGCTGCATAGTTTGATCCGAATGTCAGATAAAAATTCTGCAGCCATTCCAGAGAAAAGAAAGTGAGCCCGAAAACTTTAAAGAAATAATCCAGAAAGAACAGAAGGGTTACAAAAATCATATATGTGATCTGCAGTTTCAGCAGCCTGTATAATGTTTTTTCGATATTGGAACCGGATGTTATCCCGCTTAATGCGTAAAATAATGCAACATCAAATACCAAAGAGAAAACTCTCACTTCAGGCTGGATATAAAATTGCCCCGACCAGAAAGCGGTATGGATGAAGATGATGGAAATGGTAGCCAGTCCTTTTGCGAAATCAATATAGAGGTCTCTGTTCATTTTTTTTGATATGATGTTTCAAAAGTAATAAACTTTAAGAATATGCAGACAAATAAAAAGAGACAGGAATCGTGTCCCTGCCTCTTCGAGAAAGATATTTCCAAAAAATGATAATCTATTTCAGGTTTTTAAATTCTTCGGCAGAGATTTCTCCGGTCTGAATTTGTTTAAGCTCCTCAAGATACTGCTGCATATAAGCATCAAGTTCAGGATATTGCGTATTTTTTGCCATTTTGTAAGTTCCGTTCAGTACTCCCTGATAATAATAGAAGAAGTTGTAGTCGAAATCTGCAGCAGTAAGGCTGTACTGCCCCAGTAAAAATCCTAAACGGACAGCAGATCTTCTCTGTGCAGGAGTTCCGTGGTGACCCGGACTTGTAGTCTGGTAATCGCCAATGCTTTGTGCAAATTCGTAAGCGGCTGCAATCTGCGTAAAGCTTGTCTGGTTGTATCCGTTTGGCCTTCTCAGATAGTATCCTGCAAAGCCATCTGCTTCCAGTTCGTTTGGTCTTGCTGTGGATTCTGTTACCGTAGGCAGTCCAAAAATGTACTGAAGCTGATGTCCGTACTCATGAGCAAGAATCATCGCGTTTACAATATCTCCGCCTTTTGCTTTTGCATCGTAATAAATAGCGTAGCCGTAATAGATTTTTCCTGTAGAATACGAAATTGCATTGTAGGTAGAATTAAAGTTCGAAGGATCGTTCACGAATCTCAATGTAGGATTGCTTCTTCCCCACATGCTGGCAATTTTTGTCATCTGAGAATTCATAAAATTAGTGTCTGTAGAATTCTGTAATGATGTAAGCAGTACAGATGAAGAACTCCAGTTGTTATCTACATAATAGCAGACTTTCTCCAGACCATTCGGTTGTTCCGGTTTTAAGCTTTCTGCCTTTTGCTCCTGTTGTACAGGTGTTTCCATGGTGTCGTCGTTACATGCTGACAGAGAAAGTGCAGCAATGGCTCCCAAAAGAATCGGGAATTGGATTTTTCTTTTCATATATACAAATATTTTGGTGAAAACGAAGATATAAAATAAAACGGAATTTCATATCACTTTATTGTGAAAAAATATTCAAAACATAGTTAAAATTTTATTTTAAAAAAGATTGAATTGAATTTGAAGAGATTAGAAAATATTTCTTATATTTGCACCTCGAAATAACTAAAAATTTATAAACAATGTTTGCAATTGTAGAAATAGCAGGGCTTCAATACAAAGTTGAGCAAGACCAGAAGTTGTTTGTAAACCGTTTAAAAGGAGATAAAGGAGGAAAAGTATCTTTTGATAAAGTACTTCTTACTGTAAACGGAGCAATCACGGTAGGCGCCCCAGCTGTAAGCGGAATCACTGTAGAGGCAGAGATCCTGGATCATTTAAAAGCTGATAAAGTAATCGTTTTCAAAAAGAAAAGAAGAAAAGGTTACAAAGTGAAAAATGGTCACAGACAATCATTAACTCAAATTCAGATTACTGGTATTACAGGATTTGAAGGAGCTAAAAAAGCAGAAAAACCTGCTAAAAAGACAACTAAAAAAGCTGACGCTGAAGCAACTGAAGGCGCAGAATAATTTTTTAAACCAAAAAACCTTAAAATAAAATGGCACACAAGAAAGGAGTTGGTAGTTCCAAAAACGGTAGAGAATCTCACTCTAAAAGATTAGGTGTAAAGATTTTCGGCGGTCAAGAGGCTATTGCGGGTAACATTATCGTTAGACAAAGAGGTACTCAGCATCATCCAGGTGCAAACGTGGGTATCGGTAAAGATCACACTTTGTTCGCATTAGTTGACGGAAAAGTAGTTTTCAGAAAGAAAGCAAACAACAGATCTTTCGTATCTGTAGAAGCAAACGCATAATATATAAGCGTTTTATAAAAATTAAAAGCCTTGGCAATTTTGCTGAGGCTTTTTTCTTGTGTCCTGAAGTGAGGAAAAGTTAAAATTTTTATATTTATTCAATTTAACGGGAAATATTTATATATTTGGTAACTATCAAATAACTAATATATTGCGTAAGCCGAAAAGCATACAGAGTAGGCGACAAATTAAACCAAACTAATATGAAAAATCTAAAAAAATTAACAAAAAGACAGCTTAAAACAATTGCTGGAGGAGAAAAATGTCCTGCCTTAGCCAGTTGGTGTTCTGAATGGTGTACTTGGACGGCATGGCAAAAAGCACATTGCCTGAATGCGGTAATTGATACTCCTTGTGATTGCTAAACTTAAGAATTCAGGCCTCTTTTTTGAGGCTGTTTTACCAACTTTATAAAAATCTATAACTATGAAAAATTTAAAAAAAATCCAAAGACAGGATCTTAAAAATGTAATGGGAGGAGCATCTCCGGATCAGGGATGCTTACCTTGCGATGTGTATTGTAGACTTCCGGAAGGACAGAGACCGCCATGCAAAATTGTTTACATTGTAGCGCATTGCAATAGCTGTAAAGATTATCCTGTTGAATCTTAAGAAAAAAACTCCTTCGCACTGAAGGAGTTTTATATTTTAAAAGCCGACTTGAAAACCTGCTTTAATTCCGAAAGTTGAAATATCCGGTCTGTTGAGGTAATTTCCGCGCCAGTTGAAATCTACTCTGAAAATTCGAAGGTTTCCGAAACCGATATTTTCGATTCCGAAACCGTATTCATAATAAATATGCTCACTTGGAGCAGAATATTTGAATCCTTCCACATTAATCGTTTTAGAAGCGTCGCTTAATGTTCCGTAAGCTCCTCTGATGAAGGCAATCTCTCTTAATTTTAATTTTTTGATCAAAGGAATATAAGAAAGGATTTTCCCGTTAAAATGATGCTCTAAATGAAGCGTTGTATAGGTATCTGCCACAAATTCATAGTAATTAAGCTGTGCAAATGTATTCTGAGCGAGACTGTATGACTGGTTTCCCGGAATTACGTTCTGTAAAGCCAAGGGAACAGTATTGAAATTCTTTCCAGCCTCAAAGCTGACTACTGTTTTTCCCCAGCTTCCGATCAGAAAAGGCTTATAGAAAAGGAACTGCAATTTGTTATAATTAAAATCCGACCCGAATAAACCTTCAACACCTTTTGTGTATTTCAGGACAATAGTGGGGGCAAGAGTTCCGTGTTCGTGTCTGTCTATTCCGGTCTGGGAAAATTTTGCACCCGGTCTTGCGATTAAGCTTAATGTAAAATGCGAATCATTGGTTGTTTTTCTCAAATCTCCGTTTTTGTAATACATGAGATTAAATCCTTCGGGATTTGCCGATTTAATGCTTTGCATGGTTCCGTCTAATCTGATCTGGAAATTTTTCCAGGGCTCGATAGAAGTAAATACATTCGTCTGGTTTATCGAGCTTAGTGAAGCGTTTTCTCCTCTTGCAAAAATCGTTGAAGAAGCAAACGTTCTTGCCATAATTCCATCATCATTGGTCAGCCGGACACCAAGCTGTAAAATATCTCTTCTTGTTCCTGCTCCTACCGTAAAACGGTTTACTCTGTTAAACATAAATCTTCCTTCAACACCATATTTTACCTGTTGGTCTTTGAATCCATAAGCGGTGTAAAACTGAACTCTCCAGGGATCGTTCCGTGTGAAATATGTTCTTGCTCCAATTCGTATCCGGTCGCCTTCTACCTGGTTTTTTCCATACACAGAAAAAATAGGACCTAAATCAATACCTTTTGTAATGTTATAATATCCGGAACCCAGCGTTTCGTAAAGTTTTACAATACGGTTAAATTTTGGGGTCTGCTCAAGCTTATCAAGCATATCATAGATGCCCTGCTCACTTTTTGACAGGGAATCTGGTCTTGCTTTTACCCAATATGCATCATCTTTTTCTACAAATTTGTCATTGTATTCCTCTTCCGTTCTTTTAAAAATTTTGTCTTCAAGCGGTTTATTAAACTGGTATTCTGAATAATCTACAGATCTTTTGGCAATAATACTTTTTGAAGTTTTCTTTTTTGAAAAAGGAGTCATTTCAATTTCTGTAACAAATTTCCTCGGCAAAAAAGTATTTTCGTCGGGATTGTCATATTCCAGTTCTGTAGAAATTCCGTTAATAAAATTTACATTAATTTTTTGAGTGGATTTTAAGGTTGCACCCAAAACCGCATAACTGTCTGTATCAATATAAAGATATCCCTGAAAAGCTAAAACTTCTGTCCTTTTCGGCTGATATCGGATTTTGAAAGCATTTTCTCCGCGTATGGAAATAGTATCTACCAGATTATAATCATACGTACTGAAGCCTGTTTCTCCGGCAGGACTTGGAAATCCGATGTCGAAATAATTTAAAGTATTATCATAAATATTGATGTCGCGGTAAAGGTTTTTAGCCATCAGAGTAATGATCTGGTTATCCTGAAAACCTGATGTTTTCTGTGCTGTGAGAAGCCTTTTTGTACGTTGGGAAGGTCTGTTTTCTCCGTAATTTTCATAAACGGCTTCATTGAGGAAAATAGGAAGTGCTATTTTTCCGCTTGCCGTGGAATCTTTATAATCAAAAATGAATTCAAGTTTATTGAAGATTTTTCTCTTCATGAATGCACTGTCCAGATTATTGGCATCAAACTGAATTTTCTCGTACTCTTTATAGGTATAGGTGTCGAATTTATCTAAACCGTTGTTTCTCTTCCGTTCCCAGACTTTCTGCATGATTGCGTAAGCGGGATTTTCCTTTTTGTTTTTATATTTCGGTTTTTCGTTATGAATAACAACTTCCTGTATACTCCCGACTTTTTCCTGAGCCAGTTTCACAAAAATATTGCTGGCATTCTGTGGAGTTACATCAACACTTTCTAAAGAATAATTTTTTCTTAAAAATCTGAGTTTATAAATCAGGCTGTCTGACTGTACGGTAAATTTTCCGGAAGTGGTTGTAAGAGAGGGGTTTTGATTTTCATTAATGAAAATATCTACTCCCGAGACCTCCTTATTGGTCTTTGCGTCTACAATTCTGCCGTTTGCCGAATTTTGTGAGTATACGAGATCTGCAAAAAATAGAAATAAAAAGAGGGAATAATATTTGGAATTGTTAATTAACATTTGTTGTTTCTTCAAGCTATTTGCATAACAAAAAGTATGCACTTTTATTATAAAAAAATAAATATTATTTAAACTTTTAATGGTTTAAATACAAAACTGTAAATGTAATGAAATAACATCATCGTTTTGACGGTGTTATAGTTATTGTTTTGTTAAAATATGATGATTTTTAAAAAATTATTTTTTAATGGTATGATTCCAAATCGCAGAAATAAAAAAGACCTACATTTCTGTAAGTCTTTTTGGCTCCTCCTGCTGGGCTCGAACCAGCGACCCTCTGATTAACAGTCAGATGCTCTAACCAACTGAGCTAAGGAGGAATGTCCTTTGTTTTAAGTGGTGCAAATATAGGACGAATATTTATACCCTGCAAATATTTTTTTAAAATTTTGTAAAGATATTATAATTTCCCCGCGAAGATCTTGAAGATGTCGCTTCCAAAGATTACTAACATCAAGCCTAACAGGAAGATAACACCAATCGTCTGTGCATTTTCTAAAACTTTCTGAGGAACAGGTTTACCCACAATCATCTCATAAAGAGTGAAAATAACGTGTCCTCCATCCAGTCCTGGAATAGGAATAAGGTTTAGGAATGCCAGCCAAACCGAGAACATCGCAGTAAAGCCCCAAAATGCAGCCCAATTGATAGAAATTTCTCCGTCTGCATTTTTATCTACCGGCATATTTTTTACAATCGCAATCGGTCCTCCTACATTTTTGTATCCCTGAATTTTAGAGTTAAACATAATTTTAAACTGCTTCACCTGCATCGTTAAAGACTCAATAGATCTTTCAAAACCTCTGGGAATAGATTCCCCGAAAGAATATTTTTTATCTGTAATGAAGTTTGCTAATGCTTTCTGATCTACACCAACACCTAATTTTCCGTTTTTGTCAACAGATGCAGCAATTGTTTCGGGTTTTCCGTTTCTTACAACTTCTATGTTTACCGTTTTTCCTTTGTTTTCAGATAAAGAAGAACTTACTTCATCAAAATAAGGAGTCTGTTTTCCGTTAATCGCAACAATTTGGTCTCCTTTTTTAAGCCCTGAAGCCTGAGAAACAGGAGTTGCCAGAGAATCGATAATCATAGGAAATCTCGGCGTAATGTAAAGTTTAGCCTCTCTTTGTTTTAAAACTTCTGCAACGCCATCCTTATTAACAGGAAAAGTTACTTCTTTCCCGTTTCTAAGTACCGTTACATTATCTCCTAAAAGAATATTAATGGAAGCATTTTCCAGTCTTTCAGCGGGTTTTCCATCGATATTAATGATCTTATCACCATTCTGGAAACCCATTTTTTTCCCGGCTTCTGTAACTCCTATTCCGTTGTTGAATTTGGTAAGATCTGTGTATGTTTCACCGTTAAAAAGCGAAAGACACGAGTAAATTAACCAGGCTAAGAAAAAGTTAACTGTAACACCGCCTAACATGATGATCAGTCTTTGCCAAGCCGGTTTTGCACGGAATTCCCATGGTTGTGCAGGTTGCTTCAACTGTTCGGTATCCATGCTTTCATCCACCATTCCGGCAATTTTTACATATCCTCCGAATGGAAGCCATCCGATTCCGTATTCCGTTTCGCCAATTTTCTTCTTGGCTAAAGAAAACCACGGATCGAAGAACAGATAGAATTTTTCAACTTTGGTTTTAAAGTATTTGGCGGGTAAGAAATGCCCAAGTTCGTGTAGGATAACCAGGATAGAAATGCTCAATATAAATTGAAACAGTTTGATTGCTATTTCCATTAATGCTTTTTATGTTTAATTTGCAAAGGTAACAATTATCAAAACTATGCCAAATAAAAAAGCTTCCCGAAACGAGAAGCTTTGTCATATAATGGGATGATTTATTACAAATTAATCGAAACTCCGAGACTGCCATTGTTGCCGACTTCTGCAAAAACGCCGATTCTTTCAGTAAAAAAGTACCTCGCTCCGATATGGGCTCCCAATCCAAAACTGTTTCCTACAACTCCTACATCTGCTCCGGGATAAATATCGAGTTTTTCAGGAAGCTGTAAAGCGTCTTTCAGGTGGAAATTGATTCTTCCGAATACAAAAGCACGGTTTTTATCATCATTATTCTTATAATTATCAAAATAAATGTTCAATCCGGCTCCTACGGAAATTAGTTTATTCAATCCATAGTCATAAGTTCCGGTAACTCCTGTTCCGTAACCCCATGCGCTGAGTCCGGCATTGATTTTCTGATCTCCTTTTCCTGTCCATGCCTGAGCATCGGCAAATGTTCCCGCAAGCATAAGAATAAACATAAAAAACAACTTGTTCATAAATTTTACTTTTTACTAATTTTTATCGATTAAATATTCGCAACAAAAATAAAACCGAAATCATTGAAAAATCGTATTTTTAGGGAAGTTTTTTAACAAAGTTTATGAAGATTACAGGATTGAATTTAGATATTATCTGGAAAAATAAGGCAGAAAACTTTAAAATTATTGAAAAGGAATTGCAGAATCAGGAGGCAGATCTCTTTCTTTTGCCTGAAATGTTTTCCACAGGGTTTTGTATGGATGCATCCGAAGTTTCCGACAGAAATCTGGAATCACGGGAATTTTTAAAAAAAATGGCGAAGGAAAAAAACGCGGCATTCTGCGGAAGTGCTCCGGTTGAGGAAAACGGAAAGTTCTACAACAGAATGTATTTTGTGCAGCCCGATTCTCAGGTTGAATTTTATGATAAAAGACATCTTTTTTCTTTTTCGGGGGAAGATAAAGTGTACACTCCCGGAAAAGAAAGGGTGATTGTAAATTATTTAGGTTTCAGAATCCTTTTGCAGGTTTGCTATGATCTTCGTTTTCCGGTTTTTGCAAGAAATAATGACGATTATGATGCGATCTTATATGTGGCAAACTGGCCCGAAAAAAGAGTAGGGGCTTGGGAACATCTGTTAAAAGCGAGAGCTATTGAAAATCTGTCTTTCGTTTTTGGATTAAACAGAATCGGAACCGATGGAAATAACCTTTTTTATCAGGAAAGTTCTCATTGTTTTTTTGCAGACGGAAAAGAAATTTCACAGAAAAACGGAAATCTTGTAACGGCAGAATTAAATTTAGAAGAACTGAAAGATTTCAGAAACCATTTTCAGTTTTTAAATGATCGCGATTCTTTTTCAATTGAATTTTAAAGAAAGGTTTAATAGTTAAAATTAAGGCTAAAATATTCTCAATCTTAGCCTTAACCTTTATTTTTATGCATACTGCTTTAGAAGCTGAGTCAAAGTATTCACATCATGAACACCGCTTTCTTTCCACAGCATTTCTCCCTGTTTGAATATGGCTAATGTCGGAACACCACGAACACCGTACTGATTGGCAAGAGCAGGATACTGATCCACATCTACTTTAATAATTCTAGCTGCAGTTCCTATATTTTCCTTTACCGTATTCAAAACAGACGACTGTACTTTGCAGGGTTGACACCAGGTTGCAAAAAAGTCGATAAGAACAGGTCTTTCGGAATCGATAATTTCCTGAAATGCTTGAGACATTGTTGTTGGTTTTTATTAAAAAAGAAACACTTTAGTTTAATAATCCGAAAAGCTTACTATCTAAAATCACTTAAAAAAATCGAAGGTTACCGAAAACTTTGTGCTGTTAAATGTTTTTCAGTCAATAAACTAAAGTGTCATGACTTTATATTTAATACAATGATAATTTCAAAAAAGAGGTATTATATTGTTTTTGACTGACATACAAAATCCGAAGTCGGGAATTTCTCGGTTTTCTTAATTGCGCCGAAACCTCCTTCTATTTCAGTAAAGTTTCTGATTCCGTTGGAGTTAAGGATGCTTGCTGCAATCATGCTTCTGTAGCCTCCTGCACAATGAAGGAAAAAATGCTCAGAATCATCAATCCTGTGAACCCAGTCGCTGATTACGTCCAAAGGTTTGTTGTAAGCATTATCAATATGTTCGGCAGAATATTCCGAGATCTTACGAACATCAATTACTTTTGAGTTTTCATTATAAAGTTCTGCAAATTCTGCAGAAGAAATTCTTTTAACCTCATCCGTTTCTTTTCCGCTGTTCTTCCAAGCTTCAAAACCTCCTTTAAGATAGCCAAGAACATTGTCGAATCCAACGCGGCTCAGTCTTGTGATGGCTTCTTCTTCCATGCCTTCATCTACAATAAGCAGTAAAGGATGCTTTACATCCACAATCAGAGTTCCCACCCATGGTGCAAAATCTCCTTTTAATCCGATATTTACAGAATTCGGAACAAATCCTTTATAAAACTCTCCCGGACTTCTTGTATCTAAAATTAACGCGCCTGTTTCTTCTGCAAATGCTTCGAAATCTTCAACGGAAACCGCCGTTAAACCTTTATCCATTACCGAATCAAGACTTTCATAACCGCCTTTGTTCATGGCAACATTCATCCCGAAATATTTCGGTGGAGCCGTTAAACCGTCTAAAACTTCACGGATAAAAGATTCTTTATCAGGCTGATTTAAAGCATAGTTTGTTCTTTTTTGATTTCCCAGAATATCAACTGTTTCCTTCTGCATATTTTTTCCACACGCAGAACCCGCTCCATGAGCCGGATAAACCGTGATGCTGTCATCCAAAGGCATAATTTTCGTGTGAAGACTGTCGTACAAAATCCCTGCAAGATCTTCCTGAGTAATACTTCCTGCTTTCTGGGCAAGATCCGGTCTTCCCACGTCTCCTAAAAATAAAGTATCTCCTGTGAAAATGGCTGTTTCAACTCCGTTTTCGTCAATCAGAAGATAAGTCGTGCTTTCCATCGTATGACCGGGTGTATGAAGAACTTTTATTTTTATTTTTCCTATTTCAAAAATCTGATCGTCTTCTGCAATAATAGCTTCAAACTCAGGCTGAGCGGTAGGTCCGTAAACAATAGGAGCGCCTGTTTTCTTGCTTAAATCCAGATGTCCCGAGACAAAATCTGCATGAAAATGGGTTTCAAAAATATATTTTAAAGTTACATTGTCTTTTTCCAGACGATCCAGATAAGGCTTTACTTCCCTTAAAGGATCGATAATTACTGCTTCATTTTCAGATACGATGTAGTACGCACCCTGAGCCAGACATCCCGTGTATATTTGTTCGACTTTCATTATGTGATTGTAACCGTTTTAATGTTTTATATTTGAAATACAAAAATCGTGTTTATTTTTTTAAATACCATCAAAATAAAAAATGGATACTGATAGAATAAATCTATAAAGTTTTTATTTGTTCTAATTTACGATTTCCTGTCTGAAAATTCCTGAAAGAATTGGGGAATTTATTGATTATATGAAATATTTCACAATGGAAATTAATTTGATGATTCATCGTGGTCAGGTTTTACAAAAAACTTTATATTTATAGGTTAAAAAAGAGCAAATGGCAGACAAAACACAATTCATTGAAGAATTAAATGCGAGATACACTCCCAAAGGAGATCATATTATATTAGGAAAAGGAATGCTGGATGGCGAAGTCGTTCCTGAAGTTAATGTTACCATTCCGTTAAAAACCATCAACCGCCACGGATTAATTGCCGGAGCAACAGGAACCGGAAAAACAAAAACATTACAGGTTTTCGCAGAACAGCTTTCGCATCAGGGAATTCCGTCTCTGGTTTTGGATATTAAAGGAGATTTTTCAGGGATTGCAGAAGCGGGAACTGAAAATCCTGCGATTCAGGAAAGATATGCCAAAACACAGCTTCCATACAATCCACAGGCTTTTCCGGTAGAATTAATGACCATTTCCGGCGAAAGAGGCGTGAAGCTGAGAGCCACCGTTACAGAATTCGGTCCGGTTCTATTAAGTAAAATCTTACAGTTGAATGATACTCAGCAAAGCATCATGTCGATTGTATTTAAATATTGTGATGATAAAGGTCTTCCGTTGATTGATCTGAATGACCTGAAAAAAGTGCTTCAGTACGTCACAGAAAATCCACAGGGAAAAGCTGAACTTTCTTCCAATTACGGTTCGATAGCTTCTGCTTCTCTGGGCGCGATTTTAAGATCCATCGTTGCTTTGGAGCAGCAGGGAGCTTCCAGTTTCTTTGGAGAACTGAGTTTTGATGTTCACGATTTACTGGAAACAAGAGACGGAAAAGGAGTAGTAAACATTCTTAGAGTTGCAGACATTCAAAGCAAGCCGCAGTTGTTTTCAACATTTATGCTTTCGCTCTTTGCGGAAATCTACATGACCTTTCCAGAGGAAGGCGACAGTGGAAAACCGAAGCTGGTTTTGTTTATCGATGAAGCGCATTTAATTTTTGATGAATCTTCAAAAGCTTTGGTCTCGCAAATTGAAACCATGGTAAAACTGATCCGTTCAAAAGGAGTCGGAATTTATTTTATCACGCAAATTCCGGGTGATGTTCCCGAATCTGTGCTTTCTCAGCTCGGTCTGAAAATTCAGCACGCATTACGAGGGTTTACCGCTAAAGATAAAAAAGAAATCTCCAAAGCAGTAGAAAATTATCCGACCACAGAATTTTATGATGCTCCAACGCTGATCCAGAATCTGGGAATCGGTGAAGCTTTCGTTACCGCTCTGGATGAAAAAGGAATTCCAACACCGCTGGTTCATACTTATTTAATTTCACCGGAATCAAGAATGGACGTTCTGAATGACGCGGAAATTTCAGATTTAACAAAAAGATCAGCTTTGGTTGCCAAATATGAAAAAGTAGTGGATAACGAATCTGCATATGAAATTTTGGTGGGCAGGATGGAACAGGCTGCACAGGAAGCATCGCAGACTTCTAACCAGAAAACAAAACCGGTAAAAGAAGAACCCGGAATTTTCGAGCAGGTTTTACAAAGCAGGGCGGGAAGAACATTTACCAGCACACTGATGCGCGAAGGCGCAAAAGCAATTCTGGGAATGCTTGGTCTGGGAGGAAGACGAAGATAAATATTTTTATTATTTTAGCAGAATTGCCTTATTCCTATTCATTTATTGGCATAAGTTATGTTTCCAGATGTAAAGGAAATAAATCGTTAATCTAAAAAGAAGTTGTAAAAAATTTAAATGTATTCAATAATAGACATAGAAAGTAATGGTGCAGGTTACAGGAAAGAATGCATTATCGATATTGCTGTTTACCGATACGATGGTCAGAAAATTGTAGATCAGTTTATCTCATTGGTAAACCCCGAAAGTGATATTACCCCTTTTGTGCAGAAATTAACCAACATTACCCCGAAAATGGTTAAAACTGCACCAAAATTCCATGAAATTGCGCGTAGAATTGTTGAAATTACGGCAAATACAACTTTGGTAGGTCATAATATCGATTTTGATTACAGAATGCTTCGTCAATCGTTTCAGAGGTTAGGTTATGAATTTAAAATCAATACTTTAGATACAATTCCTTTAGCTAAAAAGCTGATTCCGGATGAGGTAAGCTATTCTCTCGGAAAACTCGTAAAATCTTTGGGAATACCTTTAACCAATCATCACAGAGCGGAAGGAGATGCGAGAGCAACGCTGGAATTATTCAAACTTCTGATTTCAAAAGACACAGAAAACGAAATTATTCAGAAACAGCATGATGAAACCAATTCCAAGACTTACATCAACAAAATCAAAGAATTAACGCAGGATCTTCCCAATGAAAAAGGCTTTGTGTATTTTCAGAATGAAGCGGGAAAGATTATTTTTTCCGATCATGTTCAGGATATTAATAAATTTTCAAAAAAAGTTTTTAATTCCAAATCTAAAAAGTGGGAAACCATTCAGAAAGACGTTGAACAGATCAATTACGAACTTACAGGAACGGATATCATTGCCAAACTAATTCTGAATTCTAAAGGAATTAAAAAAAGAGAAATTCTTCCATTCGGTCTGTATTGCAGAAACGGAAAATACGTCGTGGAAAAAAACAAGCTGAATAAACTGGAAAAACCGATTTTAAAATTCAGGTCTTTTACACAAGGCTCGAAAGCGGTACAGTTCATCGGAAAGTTCGAAGAATATAATGATATAGAGGTTTTTAAAAAGAAAATCGAATTCAGAAAACGAAATGAACTTTGGTTAGGACAAGGCAGAAAACTGGGTGAAAAACTGTTTTTGATTATCGAAAACGGAAAAGTGGTTTCTTACGGTTTTTATGAACTGTTTACGCAGATTCAGACCTTAAGCAAGCTTAATAAATTAAAGATCGATCTGCTTTCCCAATCTGCAGACCTCGTTAATGAGCTTCAGCTGGCTTTGCTGAGAGGAGATTTTGAAACCCTGCCATTGCCAAAATAATAGAACACGGCTGAATCTGAAAGGAATCATTTTAAAATCAGTTTTTTAAAAGTAAAAAAGAATTAGTATTTTTGTAAAAAATTAAAGAAAGCAATGCTAAATTTTAAACAACATAAAACCGGTAAAAAGGGAACTGTAAAGTTCTCTAAGGTTTGGAATGTATAAAGAGTTGTATTGCATAAAAAATAATGTTAATGGCAGACTCTTTTTCCGAAGAATCTGCCTTTTTTATGCTAAAAAGAAATTATGAATTCAAAAGAATTATTAAAGATTGCCAATGAGTTTGGCACCCCGGTGTACGTTTATGATGCCGAATCCATTAAAACACAATACGAGAAACTTACCTCTTCTTTCCTAAAACACACAAAGTTTTTCTACGCAGCGAAAGCACTTACCAATATCAACATCCTGAAGTATGTGAAAAATCTGGGAGCTTCATTAGATTGTGTATCCATCAATGAAGTAAAACTGGGATTAAAAGCAGGCTTTACGAAAGAAAAAATACTTTTCACGCCCAATTGTGTGGATCTTGCCGAAATTGAAGAAGCGATGACTTTCGGGGTGCACATCAATATCGATAATATTTCTATTCTGGAACAGTTCGGGAACAAATACGGAAATTCTTACCCGATTTTAGTAAGAATCAACCCGCATATTTTTGCCGGCGGAAACTATAAAATTTCTACAGGACATATCGACAGTAAATTCGGGATTTCCATCCATCAGGTTCGTCATATCGAAAGAGTGATGAAATCTACCAACCTTAATGTGGAAGGTCTTCATATGCACACCGGAAGCGAGATCAAAGATCCGGATGTTTTCCTTCAGGCTTTGGAAATCATGCTGGAATTATCCGAACATTTCCCGAATCTGAAATATCTGGATATGGGAAGCGGTTTCAAAATTCCTTATCAGGACACGGAAGAAGAAACCGACGTAAAAACATTAGGAAAAAAAGTGGAAAAAGTAATCTCCGAATTTTCGAAATCAACCGGAAAAAAATTCGAATTATGGTTTGAACCGGGTAAATTCCTTGTTGGAAAAAGCGGATATTTACTGGTGAAAGCCAACGTAATCAAACAGACGACAGCAACAGTTTTTGTCGGGGTGAATTCAGGATTCAACCACCTCATCCGTCCGATGTTCTACGATTCTTACCATGTGATCGAAAATTTATCGAACCCGAAAGGAGCGGAAAGAATTTATACTGTGGTAGGAAACATCTGCGAAACGGATACTTTTGCATGGGACAGAAAGCTGAATGAAGTAAGAGAAGGCGATATTCTGGCGTTTCACAATGCAGGAGCTTATGGTTTTGAGATGAGTTCCAACTTTAATTCAAGGTTAAAACCTGCCGAAGTTCTGTTTTTAGACGGAAAAGCACATCTCATCAGAAAAAGAGATGAATTCGAAGATCTTCTGAAAAATCAGATCGAGGTATTGTAGATTCTTAAAAAAGGCTTAACTTTATAAAACAAAATAGTAATAATTTATGAAAAAAATATTTTCAGTTTTGGCACTAACAGTTTTTGCCTTTTCATTTTCCCAGACGTATGTAAATGTTTCTTCGGTTAAAAATCAGATAGAAAATGTTTACAAAGGCGGACAGGAAAAATTTGAATATGATCTTACCAATAATTTGAGATATACAGCAAATTCATTTCAGGCAAATGGTGATTTTACATTGAATTTTAAAGTAAATGAAAAGGGAGATATTACCGATGTTAAACTTTTACCTGAGCTTTATGATAAAGGATTTGAAAGAGAAGTGAAGAGAGATTTGGGCAGAATGAAAAAGCATTTTGCAGTAAATAAACCTGAAAATGTTTCCGTTAGATTAAGTTTTGGAAGAGATTTGAAACCTTCAGATGGCAGATTGGCGTTTCAGGGAAGAGACTCTTTTGCGAATCAGAATACAAAATAATCCGGCTCGAAGATATATGGAAGCTCCGCATTTTTTGCGGAGCTTTTTTATTGTTTTTTAATATTTATTTTATGCTCTTGGCATAATCTTTACATCTCTACATTATCAGTACATTCCAAAATATTTCTGAAACAACAACACTAAAATATCAAAATATGGCTAAAAATATTGCAGAGCAAATTGTAGAAATGCTCGAAAACGCCAATGTGAAAAGAATTTATGCCGTTACAGGCGACAGTTTAAACCATTTAAATATAGCCGTAAAAAAAAGCAGCATCGAATGGATTCACGTAAGGCACGAAGAAGCCGGAGCGTATGCAGCTGCTGCGGAAGCGGAACTGGATGGTTTTGCAGTTTGCGCCGGAAGCTGCGGACCGGGACATGTTCATCTGATCAATGGTGTTTATGAAGCGCACCGTTCTCATGTTCCGATGTTGGTTATTGCTTCCACCATCCCAAGTGAAGAAATGGGCATGGATTATTTTCAGGAAACCAATACCATTAAATTGTTCGACGACTGCAGTTATTACAACCAAATGATTACAAGACCGGAACAGGTTCAGAGAACGGTGCAGACGGCAATTCAGCATGCAATTTCCAAAAAAGGCGTTGCCGTAATCGGTCTTCCGGGTGATGTTTCGGAATTGGATGCAGAAGAAGCGGTGACTTCCAATAAAATTTTCAGAACAAATCCTGTTATTCGTCCTTCAGATGAAGAATTAAAAGAACTCGCAGATTTAATCAACGACAGTAAAAAAGTAACGCTTTATTGCGGAATTGGCGCAGAAAAAGCCAACCCAGAAGTGGTTGAGCTTTCAAAATATTTAAAAGCTCCGGTGGGATATTCTTTCCGCGGAAAAATGTCTATTCAGCCCAACAATCCCAATGAAGTAGGCTTAACCGGACTTTTGGGACTTCCTTCTGCTTATCACGCCATGCACGAAGCTGATCTTCTGATTCTTCTGGGGACAGATTTCCCTTACGAGAAATTTATGCCCGTCAAAAACAAAATTGTACAAATTGATGAAGCCCCTGAACGATTGGGAAGAAGAGCTAAACTGGAATTGGGATTAACGGGCGATGTAAAAGAAACCATCAAAGCACTTTTGCCATTATTGAAAGAAAAAACAGACAGTAATTTCCTTAAACAGCAGCTTGAGTTTTATGAAAAGGTTAAAGAAAATCAGCTTACGTATGTGAAAGATCCGGGAACCGAAAATGCCATTCAGCCGGAATTTGTTACCCATACTTTGGATAAACTGACAAAGAAAGATGGAATTTTTACCGTAGATACAGGAATGTGTTGTGTTTGGGGCGCAAGATACATCACAGGAACCGGAGAACGGAAAATGCTCGGTTCTTTCAATCACGGTTCGATGGCGAATGCGATGCCGATGGCAATTGGAGCTTCTTTAGCGTATCCTGAAAGACAGGTTGTTGCTCTATGCGGCGACGGAGGTTTATCCATGCTTTTGGGAGATATGGCAACAATTTTTCAATATAAATTGCCGGTGAAAATTATTGTGTTCAATAACCGGTCTTTAGGAATGGTAAAACTGGAAATGGAAGTCGGGGGAATGCCGGACAATGAAACAGATATGGTGAATCCGGATTTTGCAATGATTGCCCATGCAATGGGATATCCCGGAAAAAATGTAAACAAACCTGAAGATGTGGAAGCTGCCATTAAAGAATGTCTTGATTATAATGGTCCTTATCTTTTAAATATTTTTACCAATCCGAATGCACTGGCTTTACCGCCAAAAATTGAAGCCGCTCAGGTTTTAGGAATGACAAAATCCATTGCTCAGCTTATGTTGGGAGGAAAAATGGAAGAAGCGCTCGACACTGTGAAAAGCAATTACAAACACATTAAAGATCTTTTGTAATGCACATCATGAGATAATACTTTTCTCTATTTGGTTTAAGTAGTATCTTTGTTTAAGTAAATTTAATTTTAATGAAAAATCCTATGAGAACGATATTAGTACTTCTTACGTTTTTCGCATCAAACTTTGCAATAGCACAGTTTAATGATGTAGAAGAAAGAGATGATAATTTTATGACGGAGAACAATAAAAATATTCTCAAAATAGATATAAAAGAACCTTTGCTGCAGGTTGCCGTAAAAAACTGTAACGATTTTAAGGCGGCAAGTTTCGAAGGCGGAATTCCGGCTTACAAAGAAATGCTGAGAAAATATATGTACGATTACCTGAATACAGATTTTTATGTTCTGAACGGTGATTTCACATTTACCCTTACCGTAGACCAAAACGGAAAAGTAACCAATATCGAAGGAACTCCAAAAGTTTCAAACAGTCAGGTATTTTTTGATGATATGAAGTATGTGGTAAGGAGAATTAAGAAAAACTGGATTCCTGCAAGCTGCAACGGACAACCTGTAACATCTCAGATCAAAATAAAAATGAATCTGTCTTCCATTGCAACAGATGTATAAGACAACTTTTAATAACCATGAAAAAATATCTTTTAATTTTACCTTTATTGCTTATTAGCGGTAAAGGCTTTTCTCAGGAAAATACTACTCAGGTTCAGCAGACAGCGGAAAGTTACCAGAAAGCAGAATTTCCGGGAGGCGATCAGGCTTTTCAGAAAGAATTCATGAATATGGTTCATGCCTATATCGATATGGCTCTTTATGCCATTCAGGGAAAAGTGACTTTTGTGTTTAATATTGATGCCAAAGGAAAAATCAGTCAGATCGATGTCCTTCCGAAATTCAAAAACAATGAAATGTTTATCGACGATATGAAATATGCGGCGAAAAAAGTAAAAGGAAAATGGACTCCCGCAAAGAAGAACGGCGTTCCGGTCGATTCAAAATTTGTTATGAAGGTGAATTTCAGTACGAATACTTATGATCATGATTAAAAAGTTTTTGAGTTTTTCTGCAATCATTATCTTTTTTGTATCGAATGCTCAGGTTTTAGATGAATACCCTAAAAATCAGGAATTTTATGAAGGCGGACCGGTGAATTTTTATAAAGAAGCCCATGATTATTTGTCTAAAGGTAATTTTAAAAAATGCAGTGATCAGGAAATTTATCAGCCAAGATTTGTGGTAACAAAAGATGTGGCTGTGAAACTGGTAAAAGATAATGACACTGCAAATATTGCAAAAAACAGATGTGCATACGATCTGTCGCTTGAACTTCTGAAAAATCTGAAACACTGGAAACCTGCTGAAATTAAAGGAGGAAAATTCGGTGCTTTGGCAGAATTCATATTGTATCCGAAAGATGTTATGGAAAATTATAAAGAAGGATATAATGCGGATAATTATGTTTTGTCTGCACAGTATCCAAAAGGGTACGAGAGATTTAGAAAGGATTTCCATGATGAATTTATGAGTTTGTTTGCAGACTATCATATTAACGGGAACGTTAATCTGGAGTTTTATATCAATCAAAAAGGAGAAATTACAAACCCGAGAATCTATCCCGAGATTTATGATCCAAAATTTAATATCGATTTTCTGAGAACTTTGTCTCGACTTAAAAAAGTCTGGAAGCCAGCTTTATATTCCAACATTCCGATAAAAGAGAAAATAGTTTATCCCATAATTTTTTCTACAAATTTCTATGAAAGATAATCCTGACATTCTGTCACAATATTTTGTATCTTTGCAAATTCAATAGTTCAGAATTTAATGTTTTGAGTTCAAATCTGTATGTGTAGAACCTTAGACGTTAAATTTTAAACCTAAAATTCGATTATCGTGCAGGAAAAATATATAGACGAAACAAAACAGGGAGAAGCTTTTGCCATTGCGGAAAAAGCAGAAAACTCAAAGAAATTATTCTTGGAGAGCTACGGTTGTCAGATGAATTTCTCTGACTCTGAGATTGTTGCATCCATACTTAATGAACAGGGGTATAATACCACTTTAAAAGCGGAAGAAGCAGATTTAATTCTTTTAAACACCTGTTCTATCCGTGAAAAAGCCGAGCAGACTGTAAGAATGCGTCTTTCACAGTTCAAAAACCTGAAAAAAGAAAAACCAAACATGACGGTTGGTGTTTTGGGCTGTATGGCAGAAAGATTAAAAACAAAATTCTTAGAAGAAGAACAGTTGGTAGATCTTGTAGTTGGTCCCGATGCCTACAGAGACTTGCCTAATCTTTTAAAAGAAACTGAGGACGGAAGAGATGCCATTAACGTAATTCTTTCCAAAGAAGAAACATATGCAGATATCAATCCGGTTCGTTTAGGTGGAAATGGGGTTACAGCTTTTGTAACGATTACAAGAGGTTGCGATAATATGTGTACGTTCTGCGTTGTTCCTTTCACGAGAGGAAGAGAAAGAAGCCGTGATCCGCATTCTATTCTGGATGAATGTAAAAGCCTTTGGGAAAGCGGTTATAAAGAAATTACCCTATTAGGACAAAACGTAGATTCTTACCTTTGGTATGGAGGCGGTCCTAAAAAAGATTTTGCCAAAGCATCTGAAATGCAGAAAGCTACAGCCGTGAATTTTGCCCAGTTGCTTGATTTGGTTGCAAAAGCCGTTCCTGAAATGAGAATCCGTTTCTCTACTTCCAATCCGCAGGATATGAGTCTGGATGTATTCAGAATGATGGCAAAACACGATAACATCTGTAAATATGTTCACCTTCCGGTTCAGAGCGGAAGTAACAATATGCTGGAAGCCATGAACAGACAGCACACCCGCGAAGAATATTTAGATTTAATTAAAAAAGCAAAAGAAATCGTTCCCGAAGTTGCTTTTTCTCAGGATATGATCGTCGGTTTCTGCAGCGAAACAGAAGAAGATCATCAGGATACATTAAGCTTAATGAGAGAAGTGGAATACGACTACGGTTATATGTTCGCTTACTCAGAAAGACCGGGAACTCCTGCTCACAAAAAGATGGAGGACAATATTCCGGCAGACGTTAAACAGAGACGTTTGGCGGAAGTCATTGCTTTACAGGGAGAACTGTCCAGAAAAAGAATGAAATCTTATGTAGGAAGAGTTCACCAGATTTTAATTGAAGGAACTTCCAAAAAGAACGAAAACCAGTGGAAAGGAAGAAACTCCCAGAATGCAGTTTGCGTCTTCGATAAACTGGAAGGTCAGAAAATTGGTGACATTGTGGACGTTTTTGTTTTTGATAATACGCAGGGCACACTTTTGGGGGAAACGGTAAAGTAATTTATTGGGCAGCTTAGAACTTCGTTCGTAGCTTTCGATTAAAGCCTTCGCTTTTATCTTATGTATGCCTTCCGTTCCCGCTTTTTTATTTTTTTGGAAAAATAAAAAGAGCTCCACTCAAGTCGGGCTGCATGCATCTCAATAGTGAGTAAATTTTAATATAAAATTGAGAATATTCTTTCAAAATGAAAGATTTACAAAATACACAACTTTTACAAAATATTTCTTCATTACTCGATAATGCAAGAAAAAAAGTTGCTGTTGCTGTAAATCAGACCATCGTTCTTACCTATTATGAAATAGGAAGAATGATTGTTGAAGATGAACAGAATGGAGAAAACAGAGCAGAATATGGAAAAGCTGTTCTTAAAGATTTGTCATTACATCTTACAGAAAGATTTGGTAAGGGGTTTTCTGTTTCAAATCTTAAACAAATTAGGCAATTTTATATTGTCTATTCAAAAGGACAAACACCGTCTGTCTTTTTGCAAGATTCGGATAAGCATAATGAAAAAGGACAAACACTGTCTGACGAATCGGGAGTAATAACAAATCAAAAACCAGCCCGGCAAGATTCTATAAAATTCAACCTTTCATGGTCTCATTATCTGAAATTAATGAGAATCAATGATATTAATGAGAGAAGGTTCTACGAGATTGAAAGTTATAAAAACAACTGGAGCCTAAGAGAATTGCAGAGACAGTACGATTCCGCTTTATATGCAAGACTGTCTTTGAGCAAAAATAAAGAAGAGATTCTTCAGCTTGCTGAAAAAGGACAGATTATAGAAAAGCCAAAAGATCTCATCAAAGATCCTTATGTTCTGGAGTTTTTAGGTTTATCTGAAAAACCTCATTATTCTGAAAACGAATTAGAGTCCGAATTAATTGATAAACTGGAACATTTTCTTCTGGAATTAGGAACAGGATTTACCTTTGTTGCAAGACAGGACAGAATAACCTTTGATGAAAAGCAATTCCGTATAGATTTGGTGTTTTACAACAGAGTTTTGAGATGTTTTGTCTTAATTGACTTAAAAATCGGCGAACTGAAACATCAGGATATTGGGCAAATGCAGATGTACGTCAACTATTACGATAGAGAAAAACGCCTTGAAGGTGAAAATAAAACCATAGGCATTATTCTTTGTCAGGATAAAAGTGAAGCTTTGGTAAGATATACTTTACCGGAAGATAACGAACAGATTTTTGCAAGTAAATATTTTACCATATTGCCAAGTAAACAAGATTTTATTAACATTTTAAACTCAGACAATGGAAAAATTTCATAAATATTGCCTAAGTGTATTGTTAGTAATAATCTGCAGCAATATTTCAGCTCAAATTTCCAACGGAACAGCCGAAAGTGAAGACTGTAAACAGCTTTATGAGCTTTATAACCGGATTTTAAATCAGGATTGCGAAGATTTGCAGGAAACCTGTACAAAAGAAAATCCTGTACAGAATAAAACGATCAGTCAAAAGCATCCTGCAGTTGATCTTATCGGTAAAATTTTTCCAAATAAACAAAAGAACAATTTTCAACAAAATAAAACAGGAACAGATTTTTCTGAAAAAGAAAAACATAATCAGCTCCTGAAAAATTTTGAAAAGAACAGCAGAGAAAATCTCTTCGCTGAAATTTTATATTTTAAAACCAGAGTTTCAAAAGTCAGAAATAAAGATTATTTGGACGTTGTAAGTTAAATTTAAATCGAATTAATTTTAAACTAAACAGCAGATTTACAGAGATTAATGTAGATCCTATTCAAATCAATAATCTAAAAATTTACTTATGAGCAACGAGCTTCAAAATATAAAAAACCGTTTCGGAATTATCGGAAACTTTCCGGCTTTAAACCGTGCTTTGGAAAAAGCCATTCAGGTCGCACCAACCGACATTTCAGTCCTTGTGATCGGGGAAAGTGGAGTGGGGAAAGAATTTATTCCGAAAATTATCCATTCAGAATCCAAAAGGAAACATCAGCCTTATATTGTCGTTAACTGTGGAGCAATTCCCGAAGGAACCATTGATTCCGAACTGTTCGGACACGAAAAAGGAGCATTTACAGGAGCTACAGCAACCAGAAAAGGATATTTTGAGGTTGCCGATGGCGGAACGATCTTTTTAGATGAGGTGGGAGAGCTTCCTTTACAGACGCAGGTTCGTTTACTTCGTGTTTTGGAAAGCGGCGAATTTATGAAAGTAGGTTCTTCACAGGTTCAGAAAACGAATGTAAGAATTGTCGCTGCAACAAATGTGAACATGATGAAGGCAATTCAGGACGGAAGATTTCGAGAAGACCTTTATTATCGTCTCAATACAGTGCAGATTGATATGCCGCCTTTACGCGAAAGAAAAGGGGATATTCATTTGCTTTTCAGAAAATTTGCCATCGATTTTGCTGAAAAATACAGAATGCCGGAACTTGAACTTGAGCCAAGCGCAGTACATTACATCGAAAATTATACGTTTCCCGGAAATATTCGTCAATTGAGAAATTTGGTGGAGCAAATGACGGTCGTGGAAAGAAACAGACACGTAGAAGTTGAAAAACTGGAGGAATATATTCCCATGGAATCACATCTTCCCATGGTTGTCAATACTCCGAATATGCCAAAGCAGAACGATTTCGGAAGCGAAAGAGAAATCATGTACAAAATTCTATTTGACATGAGAAACGATATTAATGATTTAAAATCCTTAACTTCGGAATTGATAAAAAACAGAGGAACATCCGATCTTAGCAGTCACGAGAAAAACTTAATCAACAGGATTTATACTCCTGAAACACAGCAGAATGTTGCTCCGGGTTCTTTACTGTATTTTGAAAACAGCAGTAATCATAATCCGGTAGTTCAGAATCCGACAATTATTTCAGAGCCAGACAACAGCTACGAAGATATTGAAGATATTGAAATTGAAGAAAACAGACCGGAATCTTTATCGCTTCAGAATAACGAAAAAGACCTGATTATCAAAGCGCTTGAAAAGCATAAAGGAAGAAGAAATAAAGCAGCGGATGAACTGGGAATTTCCCAAAGAACTTTGTACAGAAAAATAAAACAGTATAACTTAGAAGAATAATAAACTAAAAATTAAATCATGGTGAAAATTAATGCAAAACCGGTCAATTTCAAATTAGGAGATTACATCAGCGACGGATACGAATTCTACAAAGCAAATTTTGGAAATTTGTTGGGCGCTTTCTTCCTTGCAATGATTATGTCGATCATTCCTTTTTGCGGACTTTTGGCTGTGGGTAATTTCTATAAATATTGCCGTGATTTAAGAGCGGGGAGGCAGGTAAGTGCAGGAGATATTTTCAATTTTGATAATTTCACGCCTTACTTCATGATTCAGCTTATTTTATTCGCCGGAGTAATGGTTATTTATATTCCTATGATTATCATGATGGTCGCAATGGGAGAACAAGATCCTTCCGCAGGACCGCCTGCATTTTTTTTCATTTATATGTTTTTTGTGTATGTTGGGATTTTATTCGTAGCCCTGAAAGGTTTTTATATGCCCGCTTTAATTTCCCTTGCAGGAGTTACAGAGATTAAACAGGCATGGAAAATCTCTTCTGTGATGAGTAAAGGAAACCTTTGGTCCATCTTTTTATATTCACTGGCAGTAGCATTTTTATCTCAGTTAGGTGTTATCGCATGTTTTATTGGCTTGATTTTTACAATACCTTTTGCATATGCTTCTCACTATTTTGCGTATGAAGATGCTTTAAAGCAGGTTACTTATGACGAAATTCAGGAAATTGGAATTAAAAATGAATTTTAAAATTAAAAATATTAAAATCGGACAGCCGAAATTTTGGCTTTTAGTGCTGTGCTTATCAGTGCTGAATTCGTGCTATAGTTTTACGGGATCATCTCTTAAAGATGAAAAAACAATTCAGATCAATGAATTTCCCAATAATGCCCCCTTGGTAAATCCCACATTGTCGCAACAGTTTTCAACAGATGTCCAGAACAGATTCCTTCAGAGAACCACTCTGAAAGGGACAAAAGAAAATCCGGACATTTTGGTGGAAGGTGAAATAACGGATTATTCTATTACACCGACAACGATTGGTTCCAACACGGTTACCAATCAGAGTACAGGAGGAGTTGTACAGCAATCTCAGAACAAACTTACCATCACGGTGAAAGTTCATTACGAGAATAAGCTTCATCCGGAGCTGAGTTTCGACAGAACATACAGTGATGAAGCGGTGTTCAACAGCAGCCTTTCCCAGTCTGAGATAGAATCTTCTCAGGTGAAAATTGCGACGGACAGAATTATAAACAAGATATTTAACGATATTGTAGCGAATTGGTAAGATGAATCATAGAGTTTTAGAATTATTAAAGACCCCGAAAAACATTCAGTCAGAGGATCTCCATCTTCTGAAAGAAGAGATTAATTCTTTTCCCTATATTCAGAATATCAGAGCGTTGTATTTGTATGGGGTACATCTGTATGATAAAGACAATTATCAGAAAGTACTTTCTACAACAGCTGCTTATACTACAGATAAAAAGATTCTTTATCAGCTGATTAACGGTAAAATTCAGCAGAAGCCAAAACCTGAAATAAAACAGGAAACGGTAAAGGAAAAAATCATTCCTGCGGAAAATCCGCTTAAGATTTTGTATCAGACAAAGGCGGGTAGTTTTCCGCTTAAAAGAGAAGAAAATCCTGTGGCTGAATCTCAGCAGCAAATCGTTGAGAAAACGGTACCGAAAATCCTTACATCAGAAGAAGAAAACCGCATTCTTCCGCCTCCGAGAGAAGAAATTAAGCATTTGTATGTAAACGGAGAACGAAACAGAATTCTGTTCGAAGGAGAAGAAAATTTCCTTGAAGACAATACTTTTGAAACAATTGATCTCGAATCCACGCTGGAATCCGGTTCTATCGTAACTCAGAAAGCTGAGAAAAAAGAAGAGCCTGTTTCAGAAGAAAAACCGGCTGAAAATATTCCGGCTGTAGAAGAAAGTGAGGAATTCATTCCTGAAACTACCGTTGAAGAAGAAAATTTAAATACTAAGCCTGAGCAAGAGGAAATTCCAGATAATTCGGAATCAGAATCCTCTGAACAGGAAGCTGCATCTGCAATTCAGGTTCAGGAAGAAGAAAATGAATCAACAGAAGAGCAGTCTGATCATATTTTAGATAAAGCTGAAAACTCAGAGGAAAAGCCTTCTGAAGAAATGTCAGAATTTACCACTGAAACGATTGTTGAAGAGGAAAATCTAAGTAATGAAACTGAAAAAGAAGAAATTTCAGATAAATCAGAATTAAGTTTCCATGAAACAGAAGCTTTCCTTCCTGAAGTGCAGGTCTCTGCAAATGAAGCTATTGAGGAACCAAAACATGAAAAAAGCGAATCTGAAGATTCAGATATAATTTCCTCAGAAGAATCCGCAGAATTTACGCCTGAGACCATTATTGATGAAGATCAGATTTCATCTGATAAAGAAGAAAAAACGATTCAGAATGATTCTGAGCTAAGTTTCCACGGAACAGAATCTTTCCTTCCGGAAGTAAAAATTCAGGCAAATACAGAAGAAAAAATTACGGAAGCTCCACAGCTTAACCTCAATAAACATGAAGACGAAATGCGCCGTCTGATTGAGGAAGTGGAGAAGAAAATGAAGGAAAAAGCAGCTGCGGAAGAACATAAAAAAGAAGAAGAACCTGAAAATATTGGTCACGACATCAGTTTTGCTGAAACCCAAAGTTTTGAGGTGAAACCTATTGAAACACAATCTAAAGAAGAGACTGCAAAGGAAAATCCAGCAGCAGAAAACAATTCTGAACAGATTGAAGAACCAAAAGCCGAAATCACTGAAGAAAAAGTAGAAATTCCGGTAAAAGAAGAGGCCGAGGTGAAATCTGCATGGAAACCAATGTCTTTCGATTCCAACCTTCCTGATTCTCTGATCAGTAAATCTCCCGAAGTTCCTCAGCCTAAAACTGAAGAGCTTAAAACAGATGAAACAGTGGAAATTCAGCAGCCGGAGATTGCAGAGCAGGAGCAAGTTGCAGAAGCCGAAACTGAGTCGGATTCCGACGAAGAAAGCATAGTGTCTGAAATTTCAGAAGAAACAACTGAACAAAATACCGATGAAAATGTTTCTGAGAGTTCAGAAGAAAATAAAGAGGAAGTTCCGGTAATGAACGTTTCGTTTTTCGGATCGGGATGGACGATTCCTCAACCAGAAAAAGAAAAAATGACAGAAGAACCCAAACAGGAAAGCAAAGAAGAAGAAAATACAGTTGAAATTCCTGTGGAAAAACCTGCAAAAACAGCCAAACCGAACACGTTCGACAGCAATGTTCCGGGATTCATCAATACATGGCAAAGCTGGCTAAAAATCGACAGAACGGAAGAAAAACCTAAAGAGGAGAAAACCGATCTGAAAACAAAAGTAATTGAAACTTTTATCGAAAACAATCCGAGAATCAGTCAGTTAAAAGAAGAAAGTACCTTTGTCGTGAAAGAAAAAGGAGACGATATCTCGCATTTGATGACAGAAACACTGGCAAATCTTTATTTTGAGCAGAAATTATACACTAAAGCTATAAAAGCATTTGAAATTCTGATTAAGAAAACTCCCGAAAAGAAAAAATATTACGAAGGTAAAATTCAGGAAATTAAAGATTTCAGAACCAAAGGATAACCTAAAAACGATACAATGAGCTTATTGTCTATTAACACTTTTCAGATCCTTTTTGGTGCGGTTGCGGTCATCATTTTATACATTGCGGCAATTGCTGTTCTGTTGAGAACAAAATCAGGAATCCTGCCTTATTTGGCATTAATCCTTTTTCCGGTCATAGGTCCTTTAGGAATTCTTCTTGGAAATTATAACAGGAAAATTAAATAAACAAAAGAGCGGAGAATTTTTCCGCTCTTTTGCCTTTATGTCTGTTGAGGAAGTTCTTTATTTTTCCTGAATTTCCGCCATAGTTTTCGTCCGAACAGGATAACTCCTATGACAATTAAAATTGCGCAGATTCCGGCAATAACAGGAGCTGACATCGCCAGAAATGCCATAATTCCTGCTCCGGCTGTTTCTGCAGTTCCGACGACCGAATTTCCCAAACCTCCCGTTGTTGCCGTAGATGCAGCCCGAAGTCCCGCAAATCCAGAACTGATGGTGGCTGCGGTTCCCCCTCCCGCAATTAAAGCTAAAGCCCACTGTGGAAAAGTTCCCAGATCTGCAAACTGACTGGCAAACAAAACAGAACCTGCAATCGTCGCCATCGGAACAGAAATCGTATCCAGTAAATGGTCTACAAAAGGAATGTAGTAGGCTAAAATTTCTACAACCGTTGCAATTCCGGTGGTGATTAAAGTGGGAAGTCCCGAAAGCCATTCAAAATTTTCGTTCATAGGAATCCAGTGCATATACGAAGCAAGACTTACGGCAAACATCGGAAGAAATACTCTGAATCCGCTTGCTGCAGCCAGTCCGATGCCAATAAATGCACTCAGGAGATAAGGTAAATAAGGAACGTTGTCTAACATGTTAATTTTCAGATTGATTGTTTTCCCTAAGGTACAAAAAAATAAATTCTGAGAAATTTTCTGATAAAAATACTGTTGAATGAAATTCAACCTAAAAAATAAACGGAAAAATAATCAATAGAAAAGATTAAGATTTCTTCTGAGCCTGACAAAGTTTGATAAACTGCGCTTCTACATCCTGAAATTTTTCGGGCATTTCCGGAGAAGCCCAAAACATCATCGCCATTGTTTTATCGCCGAAAGCTTCTTTAAAAAGATCTTTATTCAGACGGTAACATTCTCTTAAAAGTCTTTTGATCCGGTTTCTGTGAACCGCTTTTTTAAAATATTTTTTGGAAACCGAAACCGCAAATTTCGTGCTTTCAACAGGTGTTGCCGGCTTATTTTTAAGAATAATGATTCTCAGATTCCCATTCGTTCTCCATTTACCTTTTTCGAAAAGTAAAGAGATCTCGGTATTTTTCTTGAGTTTTTCGGCTCTGGGATATCTGAAATTTGTCATGTACGGACTGTAAAGATAGGATTTGTATGATGTTTTTCCCACAGATTTTAAAAATTCAGGCAAAAAGATTTTTGATTGTCCTTAAAATCTGCAGGAAAAATTAATTTTTCTTGGTTAAATAATTGATGACTTCCGCTGCGGCATACAACCCGAAAATTGCCGGAATAAAGCTGATGGTTCCGTAAAAAGATCTTTTATAATTCGTTCCGTCCGTCATTTTTAAACTGTCGTCTTTTTGCAGCTCATCAGAAAAAACACATTTAAATCCTTTGTTTATTTTTTCTTTTCGAAGCCTTTTTCTTACCTGTTTTGCAAGATAACAGTTCTGGGTTTTGCTGATGTCTTTCACCATCACTTTGCTCGGATCGGTTTTTCCTCCGGCTCCCATAGAACTTACAAGTTTTATTTTTCTCTTTTTTGCTGCTTTTATCAGGCAAAGTTTAGGCGTTACACTGTCGATACAGTCCAGAACATAATCAAACTTTCCATTGTCAAGAATTTCGTCCATTCTTTCAGGGTTCAGGAATTCGTTGATTTTAATGAGGTTAAGTTTCGGGTTAATATCTAACAATCTTTCAGCAACTACTTCAACTTTATGTTTTCCTACTGTGGAATGTAGAGCAGGCAACTGTCTGTTAATGTTTGTAATATCTACCGTGTCACCATCTACAATCGTCATGTTTCCGACTCCGGCTCTTGCAAGAAATTCTGCCGCAAAAGAACCGACACCACCCAAACCGACAACTAAAACTGTTGCTTTATTCAACTTTTCCAAACCTTCCTCTTTTAAGAGAAGCTCCGTTCTTTCCAACCAGTATTTATCCATTTTTTATTGTCTCTAAATTTTCCGAAATCTGTTTGTTTAAATTTTCCAGCGAAATTCCCTTTATTTCAGATACTTTCTCATACAATTCTTCGATGCTGAAATCGTCATTGTCGGTTTCCAGAAAGATTTTATCTAAAGGAGTAATTTTCAAAGTATTTTGCAAAGATAAATTATACAAAACCGCTTTTCCAAAACTCAGGTAAAAATTATTTTTCAGCAGATCTTCCGCAATCCTTTCTTTTTTATTAAAACCATGAATAATCATAGGCTGTTCTGCATATTTTTTAAAAGAAATCACTTCATAAAACTTCCGTACACAATGAATGATTATTGGCTTTTTAACCTCATTTGCGAATTTTATCTGTCTTAAAAAAACTTCTTCCTGAATTTTCTCTCCGGTTTCAACGAAAGAATCCAGACCACATTCACCGATTGCGAAACAGTTTTCAAAAATCATGTTTTTCATCCATTTAAACTGATTATCAAGATTATTCACATCAATATCTTTCGGATGAATGCCTATTGAATACGGAAAATCCGGCGGAATCTGTTCAATATCCAGATTGTAAATTCCGTTTGGCATATTTTTCTTATGATGATGAAAGTCAAAAAAATCCATTGATCAAAAATACTATTAATTTAGATTTAACGTAAATTTCTTAAACGAACGTTTATAAATTTGTTAAAAATTTCATAACTTTACTCAAAGTGCACTTCATGAAGAAAAAATTTACAGAAAAGCAAATACATATTTTAGATATTGCGGAAGAACTTATTGCAAAAAAAGGATATGAGGGAACCTCCGTCAGAGATATTTGTTCAAAGGCAAATATTAATGTTGCAATGATTTCTTATTATTTTGGCTCGAAAGAAAAGATGATGTCGTATCTTTATCAGTACAGGGTTTTAAAAACAAGGGAGACTTTTTCAGAATTTGCAGATACCATTAAAGACGGGAAACCGGAAATGCAGCTCAAAGAAATTATTAAATATATTGTTTCCCAGTTATTTAAATATAATTATTTCCATGGGTTTGTTACGCAGGAACTTCGCCACACAGAAAATTTAAAAGATGAACTGCTGGATTTTTACCAGCTTTTCGTTAAAAAATTAGATGAAGTCATTAAAAAAGGCGTGGCTTCAGGCGTTTTTACCTTCACTCCCAAACCTGAAGATATTTTAACAACCATTATCGGTTCCACCTTATTCGTGATCCGCAACCGGAATTTTTATGAATTGTATGTTCCGAACAAAAGCGAGGAAACCTACACAAAGGAAGCAGAGAAAAAAGTGAGAATGAATCTTTTAATGACGGTTTTTGCCATTTTGGGATACGCTGCAGACTAAAATTACGTTAAATAATCATAAAAAAAAATCTATTGGCAAAAAAGTTATATTTTTGCAAATTAGTAAATCGGCTGAATAATCCGAAAACTGTTGAACTTTTTATATGAAAAAATATATTTTAGGTATTTTTACTGTAGCAGTAGTAGCTTCGTGCGTAAGTAAGCAGGAAAGAGCAATGAAAAGTGCGGATAAAAATCTTATCTTAAAAACTGCCAATGAAAACTTTGCTAAAAAGAAGTGGAAAAACGCTTTAGCACTTTACGACAGGCTTCCGAACCTTGTTGCAGGAACAGATGATGCTCCCAATGTGGTTTTTAATTCGGCGTATGCGAATTATTACGACAAAAACTACAGATTAGCAGGAAATCAGTTTAAAAATTTTGCGATCAGCTTTCCTCAGGATAAAAGAAGGGAAGAGGCAGCATATATGTCTGCTTTGTGTTACTACGAAGGTTCAATGGATTATAATCTGGATCAGTCTACCACACAAACGGCAATTAATGAGCTTCAGGATTTCTTAAATAATTATCCTAATTCAGAAAGATCTAAAAATATCAATACTCTTATTGACGAATTGTCTTACAAGCTTGAATTCAAAGCGTACGAAAATGCAAGACAATACTATAAAATGGCAGAATATAAAGCAGCCAACGTAGCATTTGAAAACGTTCTGGAAGATTTTCCGAGTACAAAACTTCGTCCGCAGATTTATGATTACATCGTAAAATCCCGTTACGAGCTCGCTACAAAATCTATTTATGATCTTAAAGATGAGCGTATAGAAAGTGCGTTATCTTTCACAAAACAGATCGAAAAGGAAATGCCGAATACGGAAGTTGCTAAAACTGCTTTGGAAATCAGAAGTAAGCTTGAAAAAGAAAAGAAAGATTTTGCGGTAGTTAAGAAGAATACAGAAGCAAGAATTGCTGCTTTAACAGAAAAACAGAAAAAGCTGGAAGCAAAGAATGCAGAACAGGCAAAAACGATCCAGCAGGAGAAAGATCAGGTAGAAGCAGAAAAGAAAGCAATGCAGATCCAGAGGGACAGTGCAGCGCTTAGCACACCTCCGCCGGCGGCGACTTTCAAAATTAAAAGATAATTCGTAAATTTGCGAACTTAAATAAAAATAATATTCTCAAAATGAGTGTAAAAGATACAAAAGCAGAAGTAAATACCATTACTTACGATAAGGATAAGATTGAAGACAAAGTAGGCTCAATCTACGAAGCGATTGTTATCATGGGAAAAAGAGCAGAGCAGATCAACGCTGAAATTCGTACAGAACTTCACAATAAGCTTGATGAGTTTGCTGTTCATAATTCTACATTGGAAGAAGTTTTCGAAAACAGAGAACAGATCGAGATCTCTAAACATTACGAAAAACTTCCAAAGCCGACTTCTATTGCAATTGAAGAATGGCTGAACGATGATGTGTACTTCAGAAAAACTGAAGAGAGAAAATAAAAATCAGTGTATTTTTTATATATGAAGGTCATAAGAAAATCTTTTTCTTATGACCTTTGTTATTTGGACGGCTTTGTGAGAAAAAATAAGTAATTTAGTATTCTTAAAAATTAAAATTGAATGAGTCTTTCCGGTAAAAAAATTCTCATCGCGATTTCCGGAGGAATTGCAGCCTATAAAATCCATTTTCTGATCCGTGATTTTGTAAAAAAAGGAGCCGAAATTCAGGTGATTATGACGCCTGATGCAGAAAATTTCGTTACAAAACTCAGTATTTCCACTTTATCTAAAAAGCCGGTTTATTCAGACTTTTATAGCGATAATGGGACGTGGAACAGTCACGTGGAAATGGCTTTGTGGGCAGATGTAATGATTGTTGCGCCCTGTACCGCAGGTACATTGTCTAAAATGGTTCATGGGTTATGCGATAATCTTGTAATTGCAACGTATATGTCTGCAAAATGTCCTGTTTTTATTGCTCCTGCAATGGATCTGGATATGTATGCGCATCCTTCCACAACAAAAAATCTGGAATTGGCAGAAAGTTTCGGACACCATATTATTCCGGCGGAAAGCGGCGAACTGGCAAGCGGATTAATCGGGCAGGGAAGAATGGCAGAACCGGAAACCATAGCACAAATAATTGAAGATTTTTTTGATTCTAAGTTTGGTTCTAAGATTGAAAAAACATTAGCAGGGAAAACGGTTTTAATTACAGCCGGACCAACGTATGAAGCCATTGATCCTGTGAGATTCATCGGAAACCATTCCTCTGGTAAAATGGGGTTTTCTCTGGCGGAAGAAGCCGCAAAAAGAGGCGCAAAAGTAATTTTAATTTCCGGACCGAGTGCTCAGAAAATCAATAACGAAAATGTTGAACTGCATAAGGTAACCTCAGCAAAAGAAATGTTATCCAAAGTTCTGGAGTTTTACGATACAACAGACATCGGAATTGCAAGTGCTGCCGTGGCAGATTACGCTCCGAAAGAAGTGGCAAAAGAAAAGATCAAAAAGAATGATGAAAATTTAATGATCGAACTGGTTAAAAATCCGGACATTCTTAAAACCATGGGTGAAAAGAAAACCCATCAGTTTTTAGTCGGTTTTGCGTTGGAAACTCAGAATGAAGAGGAAAATGCCAAAGGAAAGCTGGAAAAGAAAAATCTGGATATGATCGTTTTAAATTCGCTTCGGGATGAAGGCGCAGGTTTTAAAAATGATACCAATAAAATAAAGATATTTACCAAAACGGAAAAAACAGAATTTGATCTGAAATCTAAAGAAGATGTGGCAAAAGACATTTTGGATTTTGTTGAGTCTCAACTTTTAAAATAATTTTAATAAATTTCCGTTCTCAATTTTTAGAAGATAATGAAAAAAATTTTAAGCATATTTTTACTTCTGTTTTTATTCAGTCAGAGTTTTTCTCAGGAGTTACTGGCAACGGTACAGGTGAATTCCCAGCAATTGGGAGGAAGTAACCAGTCTGCCTACAAAGCTCTGGAGAAAAGTCTGAGAGATTTCATCAACAATACAAGCTGGACAGGAAAAAGACTGCAGAATTTTGAAAAAATAAAATCCAACTTCGCAATCGTGATCAGCGAAAGAGACGGAAACCGTTTCAAAGGAAGTATTGTGGTACAGGCAGTTCGTCCGGTTTTCAACACCACGTATGAATCTCCTTTGCTTAACCTTCAGGATACCAGATTTTCTTTCGATTACGTGGAAAACGAAAACCTTATCTTCAACGAAAGACAGTTTTCAGGAAAAAATTTAATTGATGTCATCAGTTTTTACGTGTACGTTATTTTGGGAATGGATGCAGACAGTTTTCAGTCGATGGCAGGAACGCAATGGTATCAGAAAGCACAGCAGATTGCACAGAACGGGGAATCTCAAAATACATATGACGGCTGGAAGCAGATTAATGAGCCGAGAAGCCGTTCTATTCTGATTAAAGAAATTATGAGCCCGAACTGGAGCCAGCTTCGCGCTACGATTTATTCTTATCACAGAGCCGGACTGGATAATCTGTTCAATCAGGATCAGAGCCAGGGTAAAAAAGTAATTTTTGATGCTTTAATGCAGTTAAAACAATACGAAAACTCTTTCCAGCAGGCATATTTCTTCAATCTTTTCATGGATTCTAAGGCAGATGAGATTTTCAATATCTTCAATTCCGGAAATAACGGAGGAATTGTTTTAGGAGATCTTAAGAATGAAATGATCATCCTTTCGCCAAAAAATATTGATGCAAGATGGAATAAATGGAAACAGTAATTCACTTGAATTCTGAAATCTAAAGTTCTATATTTGCAATAGCCAAATAATCGCTATTATCAATGCTTTCGAGAATTTACATTAAAAACTTTGCCCTTATTGATACCCTTGAAGTATCATTGCACAACGGTTTACAGGTGATTACCGGAGAAACCGGTGCGGGAAAATCTATTATTTTAGGTGCGCTCCGACTGATTCTGGGTGAAAGAGCAGATGTAAAATCGATCTCAAAAGCAGAAGAAAAAAGCATCGTAGAAACAGAATTTTCCCTGAACAATCAATTCAAAAAATTCTTTATCGAAAATGATCTTGATTATGAACATCAAACGATCATCCGTCGAGAAATTTTACCTTCCGGAAAATCAAGGGCGTTTATTAATGATGTTCCTGTAACACTGGATATTTTAAAGGAACTGTCTTCTCAGTTGATCGACATTCACTCACAGTTTGAAACATCGAATCTTTTTACGGCAGAATATCAGTTTAAAATCATTGACGGACTTTCTGAAAACAAACAAATCATTCATGAGTATCAGAATGAATTTTCAGATTTTCAAAGTCTTAAAACACAGCTTAAAAAACTACAGACGCAGCTTTCGGATTCCAATAAAGAAAGTGACTATAAAGCGTTTCTTCTGAACGAGCTTGAGGAACTCCATCTGGATAATGTAGATTATGAAGAACTTCAGAATCAGCTTTCCATTCAGGAAAATGCGGAAATGATCTCCGATAATCTGGCTCAGGTTTTATCAAGATTTCATCAGGAAGAAGTAGGAATTTTGTCATTTTTTAATGAAGCGAAAAATAAACTTGCCAAAATTGCGGAAGTTTCCCAGAGTTTTGCAGAACTTGATGAAAGGCTTGAAATGTCTTTTGTGGAATTAAAAGATATTATCTCCGAGCTGGAAGATGAAGCGGAAAGCATAGAAGTAAATCCGGAAAATTTAGCGTTACTGGTTGAATTAAATAACAGAATCAATAATCTTTTTGTAAAACATAATGTTTCCGATCTTACAGAGCTTAAAGAAATCAGAGATCAGTTAGCCGGAGAACAACAGGGTGCGTCCGAACTGGAATCTCAGATTGAAGAAGTGGAAGAAAGCATTTCCAAAAAGGAAAAAACACTTCAGTCTTTGGCTGAAAAACTTTCTAAAAACAGAAAAAAGAGCATCGCTGTTTTCATCAAAAAAGCAGAATCTTTGCTCAAAAAACTAGGTCTTGAAAAAGCCAGAGTTGATATTGAACTACACAATTCTTCGGACTTCAATCCATTCGGAAAAGAAAATATCCAGCTTTTGTTTCAGGCAAACTCAGGATTTCCGTTAAAGCCGATTCAGACGGCAATTTCCGGTGGTGAAAGGTCAAGGGTAATGTTGGCGGTAAAAAAGATCATTGCAGAAAGTGACGAACTTCCAACCTTGATTTTAGATGAAATTGATACCGGAGTTTCCGGAAAAGTAGCCGAAGAGATCGGAAATCTCATGCGCGAAATGTCTGCCGATATGCAGCTCATCGTCATCTCTCACTTAGCACAGGTTGCCGCAAAAGGAAACAACAATTATAAAGTGCTGAAACAGGATATCGCCGGAAAAACCCAGTCTACCATTGTCCCATTAAGTGACGAAGAAAAGCTGAACGAGATTGCCCAGTTGCTTTCAGGAAGTAAGATAACCGAAGCGGCTTTGGCGCAGGCGAAAGAGTTGATAGGATAAGTTTTAACGAAATAAACGATATAGGACTTCTGGATTTTCAGAGGTCTTTTTTTATATTTGAATTTTATCCATATTCATGAAACAATTATTAATTGTCATATTCTCGCTCTTTTTACATCTAGTGTACAGTCAAAACTGTGGCTGTTCAAAAAAGCCGGAATTAAAAAACTTAATTTCCTGTCAAGCGACAGTATTTAAAAATAAAGCGAAAATATATTGGGAATACAATTGCAATGCTTCCTGGATTACGTTTCAAAAAGGGAAAATTCGGCGTAAAATATATTCGCTGGATAAAAAGACAATGGAATTTACGACCAGATTAGGATACATTCAGTGGACTGAATATAAAAATTCATTTTTGATAGAAAACAGCAAGGCTTCCGGATGTTGTGATCCTCATGAATATATTCTTTACAGCAAAGAAACAGGGAAAAAGATTGCTGAACTGGGAACTGCAATTTTTAGCGATGATTCTTCCAAGAATCCTTATGTATTGACGATGTCGGGAAATGATGAAGTATTATTTACTAATCTCAATACCAATCAATCTTGCAGAATAAAAGTTTCTCAAAATAAAATTGAAAATACGCTGAAAAACTCGGATATATTGTATGCAGAAGAATTGTTTGAAAATTTTCAGTTTAAAAAAGGAATATTATCCATGCAGCTAAAATATAAAGATTCCGGAAATTTCTGGAAAAAGGAAAAAATCTTTTTAGATACAGCCAAAGATTGTAATTAATTAAGCTCCTGTATATAAATTCTGTAACAATTCTATCTTTATACAAACTAATGTAATAAAAGATGGCTATGTTTTTAAAATTCCTCAGATTAGAAATCAAAAGCTTTTTTCGGGGCAGTTCTTTAGGAATCAATCTGGCAATGAAGATCCTTCGTTTTATCGGGATTCTGTATTTTATGGCATGTCTTGTAGGAGGAGCTTTCGGCGCATTTTTTTATATTCAGGAAGAAATGCATCAGGATCCCTTTAAAGAGGTTTCAAAATTCATGATTGCAGCTTGGGCGGTCGATCTCATTGCCAAATACATATGGCAGGAATTGCCGACACAGAATATCAAGCCGTTTCTTACGCTCAATATTCCCAAAAAGACATTGGTGAATTATATGCTGGGAAAAACATTTCTGTCGGCTTTCAGTTGGTTCAATTCCCTGTTCCTGATTACTTTTTCCATCATTGCATTATTCAACGGATATGATGTTTTGGGCGTTGTTGGATGGCTCATCGGGATTTCGCTGTTATTTTACCTGAATAATTTTATCAACATTCTTTTTAACGATAAAGAAACCATTGCCATTGTTGTCGGATGTGTTTTTGCAGCAGTTGCAGGATTGGCGTATTACAATATTGTTCCGGTTCTGGATTATTCTGAGCAGTTCTTTTATAATTTTTTTGAAAGACCTTATTTTGTAGTAATTTCAATCGGATTGTTTTTCGGGTTGTGGAGAATCTGTTACAACCATATCCGGAAAATATTTTATCTGGATGAAGGTCTTGAAGCTAAAAAAGAAATCGGAAGAACCGAGAATATTACCTTTCTCAATAAATACGGAGCGATCGGAACGTTCATCAATAACGATATTAAAATGCTGAAACGCAATAAGGTAACGAAAGGGATTTTGTGGGGAAGCATAATGTTTCTGTTCTACGGACTGCTGATGTTTTCGTCACCGGTTTATAAAACTCCTGCGATGATGATGTTCATGGGATTGTTCGTTACCGGAGGATTTCAGTTTATGTTCGGACAGCGGGTTCCTGCTTTCGACAGCTCTTACTATCCTTTGATGATGACGCTGAATGTACCCTACAAAGAATACCTGAAAGCAAAATGGTGGCTGATGAATATTGTCACCGCTTTTTCCATGATTCTGGCAGTTTGCTATGCCTATTTCGGCTGGGAAATGTATCTCACCTTCTTCGCTGCCGGAATTTACAATATCGGGGTAAATTCTCAGTTTACACTTTGGTCGGGCGCTTTTAACAAAACGCAGATGGATCTTAATGCCAAAGAAAAAAGATTCGGACAGAAAAACAGCTTTAACGTAAAAGCACTCTTGCTGCTGATTCCTAAGATGTTTCTTCCGATGCTTGTTTTCGCATTGATGCAGAAATTTTTCAGTATTACAGCGGGAGTTATAAGTATCGGAGTTTTAGGAGTAATCGGATTTTTTATCAGAGAAAAGATCTTCGATATTATCGTAAAACACTACAAAGTAGAAAAATACAGCACATTAGAAGCATTCAAAAACAAAGATTAATATGATCACCATTAATAATTTAACAAAAACATACGGAAAAGCAACCGTTTTAAATATAGAACATCTGGAAATTCCGAAAGGGGAAACATTCGGTTTGGTAGGAAACAACGGAGCCGGAAAAACCACCCTTTTCAGCTTAATGCTTGATCTTATTCAGGCTTCGACGGGATTTGTAAGCATCGACGGGATAAAAGTAAATGAATCTGAAGCATGGAAAAACAAAGTTTCCGCTTTTGTAGACGATTCTTTCCTCATCGGTTATCTTACACCGGAAGAATATTTTTATTTCATCGGGGAACTGAGAGGGCAGAATAAAGCCTCCGTTGATGTCTTTTTAAAACAGTTTCATGATCTTTTCAGCGGAGAAATTTTAAACTCCGGAAAATACGTCCGTGATCTTTCCAAAGGAAACCAGAAAAAAGTTGGAATTGTGGGCGCCATCATCGGAAATCCCGAAATCATTATCCTGGATGAACCTTTTGCCAATCTGGATCCTTCCACACAGATCAAGCTTAAAAATTTAATTAAAGAATTGTCTAAACATGATGGAGTGACTTTTCTTATTTCTAGCCACGATCTTTCGCATACCACAGAAGTCTGCAACAGAATTGTAGTCGTAAACAAAGGACAATTGGTAAAAGATATTCAGACCAACCCTGAAACCCTGAAAGATCTGGAGCAGTACTTTGCCGATCAGATTTCAAGTCCGGTGGAAGAAGATTCTGTATTATAGATAATACCAATAAATGAAATTTGAAAATCATAGATCAAAAATTGTGGTACATCATTTAATTTTGTGGAGTTAAAATTTAATCTATGGAATTAATTGAAAAACTGAACTGGAGATATGCTGCCAAAGCTATGAACGGTCAGAAAGTACCACAGGAAAAAGTGGATAAAATAGTAGAAGCGGCAAGACTGGCTCCTACATCAAGCGGTCTTCTGCCTTTTGAAATCATTGTCGTAACCAATCAGGAAGTTAAAGAACAGATCAAGCCTCACGCGTGGAATCAGCCGCAGATTACAGATTGTTCGCATTTATTGGTTTTTGCAGCGTGGGATAATTACACAGAAGAAAGAATCAATGCAATGTTTGATCTTACCAATGAAGTAAGAGGATTTAAAAATGAAGGATGGGAAAATTACAGACAAATGTTGTTGAGTACCTATCCGCAAAGATCTGCTGAAGAAAACTTCACTCATGCCGCAAAACAGGCTTATATCGGTTTTGGGGCAGCGATTATTGCAGCCGCTTTCGAAGAAGTAGATTCTACCCCAATGGAAGGCTTTATTCCGCAAGAAGTTGATAAGGTTTTAAACCTGCAGAAAAAAGGCTTAAAAAGCGTTCTTTTGTTACCAATCGGGTACAGAGATGCTTCCAATGACTGGTTAGTGAATTTAACCAAAGTAAGAAAACCAAAAGAAGACTTCATTACAGAAATCAAGTAATTATTGATTATTTTACTCATAAAAATACCCTTTCAATTGTTGGAAGGGTATTTTGTTTATTTTTCGCTAAATTTTTGAATAAATCTTACATACGGTTTGTCATTCCGTAGGAATCTAAGCTAAGTTTTGTAATTAAAACTCAGCATTCGGTTTCCAATCCACCACTGCTCTGATGAACGCTTCTGCATTTTCTACAGGAATATTCGGTAAAATTCCGTGTCCTAAATTGGCAATGTAACGGTCTTTTCCGAAACGGTTGATCATTTCCGTCACCATTTTTTTAATTGTTTCCGGAGTTGAATGCAATCTTGCAGGATCAAAATTTCCCTGAAGCGTCATTGTATGATTGGTTAAAGTTCTTGCAAACTCAGGCTTAATCGTCCAGTCAACACCCAAAGCAGAAACCGGAGACTGTGCCATATCTTCCAGAGCAAACCAGCATCCTTTTCCGAAAACCACAACGTGCGTTAAAGGGCTTAAAGCTTCAACGATCTGGTTGATGTATTTCCATGAAAATTCCTGATAGTCTGCCGGAGAAAGCATTCCGCCCCATGAATCGAAAACCTGAACCGCAGAAACTCCTTTTTCAACCTTTCTTTTAAGATAAGCAATCGTTGTATCAGTAATCTTTTGAAGTAATAAATGTGCCGCTTCCGGTTGCGTAAAGCAGAAAGATTTAGCAATATCAAAAGCCTTGCTTCCTTTTCCTTCCACACAATAGCAAAGTATCGTCCACGGAGAACCTGCAAAACCGATCAACGGAATTTCATTATCCAATTTCTGTAAAGTCAGTTCAATAGCATCAAAAACATAACCTAAAGTATCATTCACATCCGGAACCACCACACTCTGCACATCTTCCATCGTTCTGATCGGATTATCCAGCCATGGACCTACAGATTCCTTCATTTTAAAATCAATTCCCATCGCTTGCGGAACAACGAGAATATCAGAGAATAAAATCGCTGCATCCAAAGGAAATCTTCTGATCGGCTGTACGGTAATTTCGGAAGCCAGTTCCGGCGTCTGACATCTTGTGAAGAAGTCGTATTTGTCGCGCAATGCAATAAATTCCGGCAAATATCTTCCAGCCTGTCTCATCATCCAAACCGGTGGTCTTTCTACGGTTTCTCCGCGAAGTGCTTTTAAGTATAGGTCGTTTTTAATCATAATATACTAGACTTTATTGCCAAGAATGACAATTAAAATATCAAATTTTATTTAAAATCTCTTTTCGGATCAGCTTTAAAACAGACAGTAATGTGCTTCCTTCCGAAACCAAAACAGGCTTTGAAGTATGCTTTCTGAGTTCATTGGCAGTCGTTTCTCCAATGGAAACCAGAATCATATCCCCAAAAGAATTTCGATTTGCAAAACTACGAACTCCGCTCGGACTAAAAAACACTGCGGCATGATATTTTTCATTTATCAACGGATTGATTTCTTCCGTATTGTACACCGTTATTTTTCTGTAGCTGATGTTTTGAAGGGGAAGATTTTTGTCAAGCACGTCTAATGCGATGTTTCCACAGAAATGAAGAAATTTTTCCTGCTGACAGTGCATTATGATAAACCGCGAAAGTTCTTCCGCGTTTTTAAGGACTTTAAACGTTCCGAATCCGTTTCTTCTCAGCTCTTTTTTTGTCTTTTCACCGACGCAGTAGATTTTATTGTAGTTTTTCGCCGTAAAATCTTCGTTGGGTTTAAATCCGTTTTTAAAAAAGGAACTTACTCCTTTTGCGCTGGTAAAAATCAATGAATAATCTTTGAGATCAAAAGCATCAGTTTTTATAGAACTTGTTTTAATTACCTCAACACAGTCAAACGAAACATCGTCTCCCAATTCTTTGGTTACAATCGCCGGATCTAGGTTTTTGGTAAATAAAATGTTCATTATGGTTTATCTTTTAGATGTAAATCGGCGGTCTGAAGCCTTACTTTGTTCATAAAATCCTTTCCCGGATCTTCTTTCCCTGTGAAATAATTCGGATCAGCTTCTTTCCAGAGCTTTGAATTTCTGAAGATTCCGTATTCCGAATGTCCGATGAGGTATTCTATTTTATATTTTTGGGTTAAATATCGTATCAGTTGTGCATTCGCGGAAACCTGTTTATCCGTAAGCGGTTCTTTTTTACTTCCGATATTTTCAATTCCGATGGCGCAATAATTCAAACCAATTGTATGTCTGGCAAACTGATTCGGTTCCATCAACTGATAAACCGTTCCGTCTCTGTCAATGATGAATTGTGAAGAAACATTCAGCGTACTTTGCTTTTTTAAAGTGTTTCTTGCGTTTTCAAGATGCGTTTTATTGAAATATTTAAAATTGCTTTCCACATTTCCGCCTGCCGTGTAATGAAGAACGATCATTTTGGGAACAATCGTTGGTGTTTTCTGAGCCAGACCGTGATGCTCTTTCAGATATTCTAAACTTAAACGAATTCTTTCCTCAGAATAATTGATAGGCTTACTGATGATTTTCAGTTCGTTTTTTTGAGCTGATGCAAAACCCATCAACATAAAAACCAATAAGCAGATTACATTTCTCACCATTATTTCTGATATTGATAATGTCCTGTAATGGTAAACTTAAACAAACAATCTTCCAGAACCTGTCCGCCTCCGATATTGTGTACAATGAGATACCTTTTGCCATCGGCAGACTTTCTGTTCACTACAATTCCGATGTGCGTTAAATTTCCCGGAAGATCCCAGGTTACAATATCTCCGGGAACATATAATTCCGGTTTGGTTTCAATGGATTTTGATTTCCCAAATTTGGCAAAGAACACTCTAAGGTTGGGAACTCTGCGATGGTCGATATTCGTGTCGGGCTTTTTCAGTCCCCATTTTTTAGGATATTTTGAAAAATTTTTCGCCATATCTTCATGCACTTCTTTCTGAAGATCAATCCCCAGTTTTCGGTAAGCACGGATTACAACATCGGTACAAACACCTTTGTCCGCAGGAACGTCTCCGTTCGGATATTTGATGTTGAAATAGGCAGGATCGTAAGTTACCCGATCTTTTGTAAGACTCAAAGCCGCATCAGACAATTTTTGGGCAAACTGATTCTGTGCTTTTCCAAAAAACACACAAAGAACTACAATAAATATTGAGAAATATTTCTTCATAGAAATCCGGAACCTTAAAAATTAAAAATGTAAAAAATGAATTTTAGATCTGGCTTTTAATTTCTGCCATCAATTCCTTTCCGCCGTTTTCAAGAACTACTTTCGCGAATTTTTCTCCGAAATTTTCTTCATTATTATATACAAAGCTTTCGTCTGTTGCGATGCTGTTTTTACCATCCAGAGAACAAAGCGCTGCCTTAAAACGGATCTGGTCTTCAAAAAGTTCTGCAAATGCTCCGATAGGCGCAGTACAGCCTCCTTCAAGTGTACTCAGGAAATTTCTTTCCATTTCTACACAGATCTGCGTGCTTTTATGATTGGTAAACTGTCTGATGATATCATTGATCTCAGTTTTGTCTGAATGTCCTGCAACAGCAATTACACCTTGCGACGGAGCCGGAATTAAAAACGGAATCATTTCATAATCAATGTCCATTTTCATTCTCTTAATTCCTGCCAGAGACAGAATGGTCGCATCAAAATCTCCATCCTCCAACTTCTGAAGCCTTGTCTGAATATTTCCACGAATGTCTGAAAATTCAGCATTTGGAAAATTCTTCAGCCAGAATGCTCTTCTTCTTAAACTGCTGGTGGCTAATTTTAGCTCATGAAGTTCTTTATTTTTTGCCGATTCTTTTCGGATCAGGACATCCTGCGGAAAATCTCTTTCCAGATAAGAAACGATCTCAAGATTTTCAGGAAGTTTTGTAGGAACATCTTTTAAAGAATGTACAGCAATATCAATTTCGTCATTTAATAAGGCAACATCAAGATCTCTGGTGAAAACGCCTGTTATCCCTAATGAATATAGAGGCTGTGTAAGATTTTTATCGCCCGAAGAGACAATAGGAACGATTTCCGTTAAATAATTGTTGTTCTGAAGATGCCTCGCAACTTCTCTCGCCTGCCAAAGTGCCAATGCAGAATTTCTGGTTCCGATTCTAATGCTTTTCATTGAATTCGTTGTTTGGTTGTTCAACTAATATTTCGTGCATTAATTTACTAATTTCTTCGGCTTTTAAAGGATTATCGATGATATATTTTGCAAAACGGTTGGTAATTTTCTGGATCATTTTATCAGAAAGTTCCATATCCGTGATGTTTATGTATTTATTTTTTTTGTAAAAATTATGCATTTCATTGCGTTCCATATTCTTAAGAACCGCTTTGAAATGATGAATATTGGGCGCCAGTTTTCTCTTTTTTTCCCACTCAAGGAAGTCTTTCGTCATTTCCTTGATGATTTTTTCGGCTTTCGGGATCTCTTTTTCTCTCTGCTGAATGGTTTCCTGAATCTGTTTGGAAAGTTCATCTACGTCGATCAGCGTTACATTTTCATTCTCCTTTACATTTTTATCCACGTTATTGGGGATGGATAAATCGATTACCAAAGTTTCTTTTCCGTTCGGGAAATGAGACCTGTTCACGATGGGATGTCTTGCGCCGGTCGCAACGATAAGAATATCTGTATTGCCCAATTCTTTATCAAAATCGGCGTAATCAATATGCGGAATATTGTACTTCTCGGAAATCTTAGCTGCCGTTTCCTGAGTTCTGTTGGCAATTTTTATTTTCGGCTGATAAACGTGTTTTACAAGATTTTCAACCGTATTCTGCCCGATTTCTCCTACGCCAAGCAGAAGAATATTTTTTTCGGTAATTCTTTTCTGGCTGTTTAAGATATAATGAACCGCCGCATAAGAAACAGAAGCCGCTCCGTTGGAAATTCCGGTTTCGTTTTTTATTCTTTTCGAAATCTGAATGGCGGAATTGATGGCTCTTTCCAGATAAGGATTAGAGTTCTGTCTTTCTTTTTTGAAACGGTTGTAGGCTTTTTTAATCTGTCCGATGATCTCAAAATCCCCGATAATCTGGCTTTCCAGTCCGGCTGCAACCCTGAAAAGGTGAGTTAAAGCTTCTTCCTTCGTTAAAATATTCGCGAACTGAAGAAAATCCATCAGATTAACCCCGATGGTTTTACAGTATTCTTCCGCAACCAGAAGATAGTTGGGAGAAGTGGTATAGATTTCGGTTCTGTTACAAGTAGAAACAACAAAGGAATCCCCTAAATCTTCATTATGGATTCGGGCAACGAAATTCTTAATGTTTTCATCAAAAAATGCAAATTTACCTCTTGTTTCTGCGTCAGCTTTTTCAAAACTAACGGAAAGTACAGCAAAATTAGACGTCTGATGTATGTTTGAATATTGTAACATAAGCGTCGCAAATTTACGTTTTTTTTAGCAAATTACTTTCTGAAAATGTATATGATAATTATCGTAAAAAACTATTTCAGGAAATTGTGAAAAGCAATGTCTTGTTGTTAATAAACGTTAAAATTAATTTTGAAAAAATAGAAATTTTCACCATTTCCATCTTCCCGAAAAATATTTCACCATACAGGATTTACTTGTCATTGTCGGTTTACCCGCATTAAGCCTGCATTTGCCTTAGATCCAGCTTAAAATAAATCCTGTAAATGCTTACGGTAAAAGTTAATAGCTTGTTACAAATTTTAATAAAAATTTAACCAAATTATATGCTCGCGGAATTTCTTGGGTTGTCTTAAATTTATATCTTTGTAACTCTTTAAAAAATCAGAAGTAAAAGTATGAGTTTATTCGATATGTTTACGCAAGAAATTGCGATAGACCTTGGTACTGCCAACACCCTTATCATCCATAATAATAAAATTGTTATAGACCAGCCGTCTATTGTCGCGATCGAGCGTTCGACAGGCAGACCGATTGCCGTGGGTGAACAGGCAAAACATATGCAGGGGAAAACTCATGAGGACATCAAAACAATCCGCCCTTTGAAAGACGGGGTAATTGCCGATTTCCATGCTTCTGAACACATGATCAAGGAATTCATCAAAAAAATTCCGGGAATTAAAGGGAAATTTATTCAGCCCGCATTAAGAATCGTTATCTGTATTCCTTCCGGAATCACAGAGGTTGAAAAAAGAGCGGTAAGAGATTCTGCCCAGAAAGTAAACGCTAAAGAAGTTCGTTTGATCTATGAACCAATGGCTGCCGCGATAGGAGTGGGAATCGATGTACAGAAACCTGAAGGAAACATGATTATCGATATAGGTGGCGGTACTACAGAGATTGCTGTTGTAGCTTTGGGAGGTATCGTCTGCGATAAATCTGTGAAAATTGCAGGAGATGTATTTACCAACGACATTGCTTATTACTTAAGAACTCATCACAACTTATACATCGGAGAAAGAACAGCAGAGAGAATTAAAATCGAAGTTGGTTCTGCCGTTGAAGACTTAGACGTAGATATCGAAGATATTCCGGTACAGGGAAGAGACCTTATTACCGGAAAGCCAAAAGAAATTATGGTGGGTTACAAAGAGATTGCCAGAGCATTGGACAAATCAATCATCAGAATTGAAGATGCGGTAATGGAAACACTTTCTCTTACTCCTCCGGAATTGGCGGCAGATATTTATAAGACAGGAATTTATCTTGCCGGTGGCGGTGCATTATTGAGAGGTCTTGCAGACAGGTTACACAAAAAGACAGGTCTTCCTGTATTTGTCGCTGAAGATCCGTTGAGAGCGGTTGTTCGCGGAACCGGTATTGCACTTAAGAATATGGATAAATTCAATTTCTTAATTAAATAATTTTAACCTTTTACGAAACACATCTGAATGGGATTTTTGCTGAGATTATTTTCAAAGAATGCACTATTTGTCTTCTTTATATTTCTGCAAATCATTGCTCTTGTTCTGATATTCTCTAAAAATGCCATGCAGAAATCCTGGATTGCAGGGCAGTCTGCTGCTTTCAATTCGTGGGTTTCGGGATATATTGATGAAGGGGTTTCGTATCTTAAGCTGAAACAGATCAACGAAGATCTTGTGGCACAAAATAAAGCCCTGATGGTAGAACTTTACGGAAAACAGGGAGCGAAAAATCCTGTGTTCAGAAAAGTTCATGATACCATCGGAGGCGGACAAATCTATACTTTTGTAGATGGGGAGATTGTTTTCAACAGTATCAACAGAAGAAATAATTACTTTACCATCAACAGAGGCCGCAGAGACGGTGTTTTTCCGCAAATGGGCGTGATGGCTCCGAAAGGGATCGCCGGAATTGTTATTAATTCTACAGACAGCTATGCTTTGGTTCAGTCGGTTTTAAGTGTTAATAAAATCAGAATCAATGCTGCTTTAAAAAACTCAGGATATTTCGGAACTTTAACATGGAACGGGGACAATTCCAGAGTCATGCATCTGGCGGATATTCCAAAATATGTTGCGTTAAAAATTGGTGATACTGTGGTTACCGATGGAAAATCAGCGATTTTCCCTAAAGGTGTACAGATCGGAACCATTGCAGGATATTCTGTGGATAATAAAACCGGATTCTGGGATATTTCGGTGGAACTAAGTGAAAAAATGGGGGCTTTAAGCAAAGTTTATGTGGTTAAAAACCTCAAAAAAGCTGAAGTTCAGAAGATTCAGGATACCATGCAGGCTGTAATAAAAAAGGAAAATGATTAGCAGGACATTATTTACGGATATATTGATTATGATTTTTCTTGTTTCATTACAGATTTTTGTACTGAACAGGATCACCATTTTCGGAAAGTACACTCCTGTACTTTATCCCGTATTCGTTATGTTTTATCCTTTTTTCAGAAATAAATTTCAGTTTTTAGCATTAAGTTTTCTCATCGGACTTTCCGTAGATGCATTTCTTGGAACCTGGGGAATGAATGCGTTTGCAACCACTTTGATTGCTTATTTCAGGACTTTGATTTTCAGAACTTCTACAGATACTTCCACAGATTTTTTCTCTTTTCAGTCCCTGCAGTGGGCGCAGTTTTTACTGTTTTTATTTTCAAGTATCTTTTTGCATCAGCTTTTAGTTCAGTACATTGAATTCTTCAAGTTCAGCAGATTTTTTGAAATATTGCTTAATGTATTGGTAACTAGTTTAATTTCGTTTATATTTATAGTTATTTACGCATTAATCTTTAAAATCAAACAAAAAGTTTGAACACACGTTATTTAAAAATCTTTTCCGTTCTTATCGTTATCGCTCTGATTTTTGTGGCGAGAATTGCTTATTTACAGTTGTTTACGGATCGTTACGCTTTAAATGCGGCGAACACTTCCATTAAAATTGAATACGTTATTCCGCAAAGAGGAGTCATTTTTGACCGGAACGGTAAAATTCTGGTGGGAAACCAGCCTGCTTACGAAATTTCCTTCACTCAGGCTTTGATGCGTCCTGATTTTGATACCGTTGGATTCTGTAACCTGATGAAGATTTCGAAAAATGATTTCGTCAGAACCATCGAAAATATTAAAAAAGAAAAATATTATTCTAAGCTGACTCCCATGACCTTCATGAAAAATCTAAGCCGTGAAGATATTGCGAGAGTTCAGGAAATCATATTCAAATATCCCGCTTTCAGCATCGTTTCAAGACCTCAGCGACAATATGAAGTTTCTACGTCGGGAAATCTTTTGGGATATACCAGTGAAGTTAACGAAAGAGAAATTAAAAAAGACTCTGCCTATTATTTACCGGGCGATTTCATCGGAAAAACAGGGGTTGAAAAAGCCTACGAAAAAGACCTTCGCGGAGTGAAGGGAATGAAATATATTCAGAAAGATATTAAACTGCGGAATGTAGGACCTTACAAAAACGGATCTTTAGACAAAGACGTTATCACAGGAAAAGATATTACACTTACCATAGACTACGATTTGCAGAGAATTGCTGAAGAAATGCTTGTCAATAAGCATGGTGCGATTGTAGCAATTGATCCCAATAACGGAGAAGTTCTGGTGGCTGCAACCGGACCGGATATCGATCCGAATCTTTTTACAGGACCGAATAAATCTAAAAATCTATACGCTTTATCCAAAGATACGATCTACGAGAACAAACCGACTTTCGACCGGTCTTTACAGGCGGCTTATCCTCCCGGTTCCACATTTAAATTGTTAACCGCTTTGTCTGCTATGCAGATGGGCGTGATGGACGAAAATACAATCTTCCCTTGCGGTGGCGGATTTAATTACAGAGGCTTGAGAATTAAAGGTCATGGTGGTGCAGATCCTCTGATCCCTGCTATTCAGGTTTCGAGTAACTGTTACTTTTCGTACGCTTATTTAGCAATTCTCAATAAATATCCCGGAAATCCTTCGAAGGGAGTTGACGAATGGAAAAAGATCATGAGCAGCTTTGGAGTAGGAGAATTTTTGAATAATGATTTTGCAGTAGGTGCAAAGGGAAGAATTCCTACCGGAGAGTTTTATGAAAAAAGAATGGCTTCCATTTACAAAGCAAGTGGTTCTAAAAAAGATCCTAAAAACTGGGATCCTTTGGCTACAGGAGCTGTTTTCAACGGAATGGGACAGGGTGATGTTCTGGTAACTCCGCTTCAGCTTGCCAATTATGTTGCTGCAATTGCCAATAAAGGATGGTATTATACTCCGCATATCGTAAAATCGATCGACGGAAAACCCAATCCTGATCCGAGATTCAAAAAGAAGCATCAGACTTTGGTTGATAAAAAACATTTTGAACCCGTTCTGAAAGGAATGGAAGCCGTAGTTTTAAGAGGTACGGCACATGGTTTAAAATCAAATGACTTCACGCAGTTAGCAAAAACAGGAACTGCACAGGTTCCACAGGGAAAAGATAATTCCATTTTTGTTTTAATTGCTCCGGCTGATAAACCTAAAATTGTGGTTGCAGCGGTAATGGAACATGCAGGATTTGGAGCAACCTGGGCGGGTCCAGCCTCAACGGTAATCGCCGAAAAATTTATTACGGGTGATCTGAAGCGTGAAAATCTCTACAAAAAAATGACTTCCTCAAGCTTTATGCCTGAATACAAAAGACAGTGGATTGCAGATCTGAAGCGCAAAGGATTGTACAAAGAACCGGTAGATTCTCTCAAGCAAAAAAGAATACAGGACAGCCTGAAATTCGTAAAAGAGCAGAAAGCAAAACTGCAGAAACAGATAGACATCGAAACGAAAAATAATAAAACAAAACCTGCTAAACAATGAAATGGGCAGAAGGAATAGATAAATTAGGTCTTGGCTTATATTTCCTGCTTTGTGCTTTTGCCATCGCAAATATTTACAGTGTAGACCAGAAGTTAGGAGAAAAACAGCTTATTTTCTTCTGCATTTCCCTGTTCGTAGGATTGGTGATTTTCGTGGGACGAAGCAAGTTCTTCGAAAATATGTCAGGAATTATTTACATCGGTGGAGTATTGCTTCTCGTAGGGCTTTTTCCTTTTGGTAAAGAAATTCTCGGGCAGAAAAACTGGTATAAATTCGGAAGTTTTACCATGCAGCCCGTTGAGTTTGCAAAGATAGGAACCGCTTTAATGCTCGCAAATTATGTTTCCGGACCGGAATTTAATCTGAAAAACAGGAAATCTTTACTAACTACTTTAGCCATTGTAGGTATTCCGGCTGTTGTCGTTCTTGCCATTCCCGATGTAGGTTCTATGTTGGTTTTTATCGCCTTTTTTATTGCCTTGTATCGTGAAGGATTGAGCGGAGTTCTGTTTGGAGTAGGATTTCTTTTTGCAGGGGTTTTCCTCGTTTCTCTGGCAATAGATCCGATCTGGGTTGCCATTACCATCGTTCTGATTATCGGAGGTTACATTGCAATGAATTATTACAAAATGTCGTGGAATATTATTTCCATTTCAAGTATTGCGGGTTCGGTGCTGCTTTTATGTGGTCTGGCTTTCGGTGCGCCTTATATTTTAGAAAAACTACCAAAACACCAGAGAGAAAGAATTGAGGTTCTTTTTAAAGGTGAAAAAGCATTCAGAGATACTTCCGGTTATAATTTATTGTATTCTAAAACCGCTATCGGTTCCGGAGGACTTTGGGGAAAAGGATACCGCGAAGGTTCCGTTACGCAGGGGAAATTTGTTCCGGAGCAGGAAACCGACTATATTTTCTGTACGGTAGGTGAAGAATGGGGTTTTATAGGAAGCGCTGTTCTTATTCTTTGTTATATGATCTACATCGGACGAATTTATTATCTCGCCGAGCAACAGAAATCGGGATTTAACCGCGTGTTTGGATATTGCTTTGCCTCGATTCTTTTAATGCACTTTACCATCAATTTAGGAATGGTAATGGGGCTATTCCCAACTGTTGGTATTCCGTTGCCGTATTTCAGTTACGGAGGAAGTTCTTTACTGGCGTTCTCAATGATGACTTTTATTTTCTTTAAACTGAATTATTCGGATAAGAATAGTCTGGTTTAAAAGCTTAAAGCCGGAAGTGGGATGATGGAAGTTTAAAATGCTATGTTTTAATTTTCAAACTTGAATCTGCTAAATTCGCGAAATAAAATAACTCTCAACAAAGTTCATGAAAGAATCCTATTTTTCAGATCAGCATTTCGAGAACATAAATTTCACGCAGCCTTTAGACAAAGGCGAATACGAAAACTGTACTTTCCGAAACTGTAATTTTGAATACGCGAATCTTTCAGGATTCAATTTTAACGACTGCGAATTTATTGACTGCAACCTCAGCATGATGAATCTGGTTTCAACAGCTTTTCGCGAGGTGGTTTTTAAAGAGTGTAAAATGTTTGGACTGCATTTTAACGACTGCAATGAATTCGGATTATCATTTACATTTGAAAGCTGTTTTCTTAACAATTCCATATTTTATAAAACATCAATCAAAAAAACACTATTCAGAAATTCAAAATTAATTGAGGTCGATTTTTCTGAATGCGATTTATCGAACGCAATATTTTCCGGATGCGATCTCTCCGGAGCTGTTTTCGACCACACCAACCTTGAAAAAGCGGATTTCCGTACATCGTTCAGCTATTCCATCAATCCTGCTTCAAACAGGCTTAAAAAGGCTAAATTTTCGCTCTCTGGAATTCATGGTCTTCTTCATCAGTTCGATATTGAAATTGATAAAAACGGATAGGGTACAGTTGATGGTTAATTGTTGATCGTTGATCGTTTTGCTGTCTAATACCATTTTATCTTTGGATTTTCTGTACATAAATATTCCGTAGGAATGATATCTGTGTAGCATTAATGAAGAACGCAGAATAAGAACTCCGCAGGAGTTCAATTTCAAAGTATTTTAATAACAAAATTAGATGAGAACTGATCTAAGTTCAATCTCGAAGCTTTTACAGGTGAAGTTAGTTTGTTAAACTAACCTCAGTCCAGATTAAGAAATGAATTTAAATAATTGATTTACAGTATTGTATTAATTTATCGCAAAGAAAAACAAAAGATTTTTTTACTTATTGAAAGTTTGTAAGCTAAACAAAGGCACTTTGTTTATTTAAAAAAGACAAAAATGGTATTACTTTGATAAGTTTTACGCATTTGTATATCTTAAAAGTTAATTTAATCTCTTGGTTTAACCTTGCGTTTAAGAAGACTTATCCCGAACTCAGATTAAACTAAAAATAAATTATTTATCCTCTTAGTATTAGAAAAAAGCAATTCCCCTTCTCTGAAGGGGTGGATTTTGCGAAGCAAAAGACGGGGTAGTCAAAAACGAAACAATAAAAAAACCATCAAAATTTCTGATGGTTTCATTATTTAAATCAATTATTTAAAATTAAAAACTTGCTGCGTTTGCTGCCGGAGTTGTTGTTGCAAGATTATTGTAAGCTTCTCCGTTTTCGTTAATGATTCTCTTTCCGAATCTGTATTTTGGACCCCAATAAGAATCATTTAATGAAGAAATCATAACTCCTTTTGATGTTGCGGCGTGAATAAACTTCACTTCTCCGTCTTCAGTTACGCTTTCTACGATTCCTACGTGAGAAATTCTTCTTCCGTGAGAAAAGAAGATTAAATCTCCTTTCTGAAGGTTTTCTTTCTCGATTTTTTCACCTTCTTCAGATTGTGAAGCAGCTACTCTTGGTAAGCTAAGACCTGCTGCAGCTCCGAAAACTGAAAGAACGAAAGCAGAACAGTCGATTCCGTTTCTTGTCATTCCTCCATATCGGTAAGGAGTTCCAAGATAAGTCTGTGCTTCGTTTAAGATGTTGTCGATTGTTGCGTTATGCTTGATTGCTTTTGCAATCTCAGAATTTTTGATAGAATTTTTTGTGTTGGCTAAAGTAGCTGCCTTTTCTGCAAGAAATGAGTTGATTAATTTCTGCTTATCCTGCTCCATTTTGTTTGTTTCAAGAGAGGCAAGTTTGGCATCTGTTTTGTATTCTTTAGCGTAAGTTGCTGGTTTTGAAACTACGTAGTTTGTAACACACGATTGTAACGATACAGTAGAGACGAAAGCAACTAGATAAAACAAAACTCTTTTCTTCATATATATTTGATTACCGTGTTAAAAAAAGGATAGTATATTTTCAAAAGCAATACAAAAATATAGAATCCGAGTAAAAGAGCCCCGATATGACAATTGTCAGGTTCTTTATTTAACACATTTTAACATAATTTTTACGTATGTTAAAAAAAAATAAACCGCAACCGCCTGTTTTGGATAGGTGTGCGGTTTTTTTTATTAAGATTCTTTAACAAAATTATTGCAGATTATGGTGGAATAAAGGATAGTCAATCAAATTAATTCAAAATACCCCATTATAAATTTTGTTAATAAATGATTGGTTTTTCGGCTGTTTCAGGTTTTTAACTCTACTTTTTAATGCTTTTATAACGGCTGTTGTTATCGATTTAACAAAGCATTCATATCTCATAAAAAAACTCCCCGATCAATAGGGGAGTTTCACTAATATGGAACTTTACAAATGTTACTTTGTAAATAACATTTCTCTGTATTTCGTCATTGGCCAAAGCTCATCATCTACCATCATTTCAAGATCGTCTGATGCATCTCTGATGGTGTCGAATAAAGGTTTTACCTTATTACAGTATTCTTCAGCCTGTTTTTGGCTCTCGGTAACTGCTTTTGCCGCTTCTCTTGCTTTAATAAGATCTTCAACGCCTACTTTAATTTTAGAAACATTCTCGGAAATGCTTGTAATTAAGCTCATCTGTTCTTTTGCCAAAGACTTGAATTCTTTGTCTCCGAAAATTTCTTTTAACCCTTTTACGTTTTCGATCAGTCTGTTCTGATAATTTAAAGCAGAAGGAATAATGTGGTTTCTAGCGATATCACTTAATACTCTTGCTTCGATATCAATAACCGTAGAATATTTTTCTAATTTAATTTCGTTTCTCGCTTCAACTTCTCTGTGCGTGAAAATTCCCATCTCTTCGTAAAGCGCTAAGAATTTCTCATCCATTTCCTGCTTAAGAGCTTCCGGAGTTGTTTTTAAGTTGTTTAAACCTCTCTTTTCCGCTTCTTTAGCCCAGTCATCAGAATATCCGTCTCCTTCAAACATAATGTTTTTACACTGTTTAATGTACTCTCTTAATACATTGAAGATTGCTTCATCTTTCTTAAGACCTGTTTCAATTAAAGCATCTACTTCTTTTTTGAAGTCGTTTAATTGTTTTGCAGCAATCGTGTTCATTACCGTCATGGACTCTGCGCAGTTTGCAGAAGAACCTACCGCTCTGATCTCGAATTTATTTCCTGTAAATGCAAATGGAGAAGTTCTGTTTCTGTCTGTGTTATCCAACAAAATTTCAGGAATTTTTCCTACTACATTTAATTTTAAATCTGTTTTTTCGTCCGGAGAAAGTTTTCCTTCCGTTACTTTTTCAAGCTCTTCCAAAACTCTGAACAACTGACTTCCGATGAATACGGAAATAATTGCCGGCGGAGCTTCGTTCGCACCCAATCTGTGGTCGTTGCTTGCAGAAGCAATACTTGCTCTTAAAAGATCTGCATATTCATGAACTGCTTTAATTGTGTTGACGAAGAACGTTAAGAACTGTAAGTTTTTCTTAGGATTTTTTCCCGGGCTTAAAAGATTTTCACCTGTATCGGTAGCCAAAGACCAGTTATTATGCTTTCCGCTTCCGTTTACGCCAGCGAAAGGCTTTTCGTGGAATAGAATGTGGAAATGATGTCTGTGAGCGATTCTTGCCATAACGTCCATCAACAAAGAGTTGTGGTCAACAGCAACATTTACTTCTTCAAACATCGGAGCCAACTCGAATTGATTCGGAGCTACCTCGTTGTGTCTTGTTGTAACTGGAATTCCCAATTTCATACATTCGATTTCCAGTTCTTTCATGAAATTCATGACTCTTGTAGGAATTGAACCGAAATAATGGTCATCCAACTGCTGTCCTTTTGCAGGAGAGTGTCCTAACAAAGTTTTACCTGTTAATACAAGGTCTGGACGAGACTGATATAATGCAGAATCTACTAAGAAATATTCCTGCTCCCAACCTAAAGTAGGAGTTACTTTTGTTACATTTTTGTCGAAATACTGCATGACATTGGTTGCAGCTTCGTCTACCGCGTTCAAAGCTCTTAGAAGAGGAGCCTTATAATCTAAAGTTTCTCCTGTGTAAGAGATGAAGATCGAAGGAATACATAAAGTAGTTCCCATGATGAACGCAGGAGATGTAGGATCCCATGCGGTATAACCTCTTGCTTCAAAAGTGTTTCTGATACCTCCATTCGGGAAAGAAGATGCATCCGGTTCCTGCTGGATCAGTAAATTTCCGCTGAATCTTTCGATCGCTCTTCCACCTTCAATCGGAGTGAAGAATGAGTCGTGCTTTTCTGCCGTAGAACCTGTTAAAGGCTGAAACCAGTGCGTGTAGTGCGTTACGCCTTTGCTCATTGCCCAATCCTTCATGGCTACCGCAACCTGATCTGCAATGTGTCTCTGGATTTTACTTCCTTTTTTTACGGCATCCATAATAGACTGGAATGCTTCTTTCGTTAAATATTCTCTCATTGTTTCTTCAGAGAAAACATTCTGACAGAATAATTCTGATAATTTCACGGGAACTTCTACAGAATTATCTCTTCTGAAGTCCTTGAATGGTAAAGTTTCTAACGCTTTGAATCTTAAAGTTGACATATTAGGTTAATTTTTACGGGGCAAATTTACGAAAAAATTAAACCGAAAATTATTTTACCCTAAAAATTTAAGGGGTGTTTTTAAAATTTAATATAATTTTAAAATAATTGTAGTTTTTGGAGGGGCTGACTTTCAAAATTACATTCATACCTTATTATATATAAGATGTTTTTTCTGAATGGAAAATTTAATATTAATAAAATTTATTCCTGAAACTTTTAAAAACAAGCGGTGAAAATCTTAATTTTAAAACAGCAAAATATTTGTAGACTGATGAAATGAGATTTGCTAAAACATTGGTTATTAAGTTAAAAATTTCATTTAAAATATTTTTCGTAACTTAGCAGACTTTTTATAAAAATTTTAAATATATGACAAATTCTAGAGCAAGAGAAACCACCGAGGCAATTGAAAGACTATACATATCTATGAGACACCTGTTTTATAGAGGTTTTTTCAAGCCGAGCGGAGTTTCAGGAGAAAGCATTAGAAGTTTGTTGAAGACGATCAATCCGGAAATTTACGGTACCATGAGTATTCCAGGGAAACTGGAACTCGATGGTTTGATGTATGTTTTAGACAGACTTCCAGAAGGAATTGAAGAATGCGCCTTCATTCATCTTACATCAGACGAAGGTTTTGATAAAGGAAGTTTCGAACCGATTGTTCCTAAAAAAAGAAGAAGAAACTGTTACAGAATCGATGAACACCAGATGAACATTGAAGTTCTTTTGGGACGTTCGGAAATTTATGATATTCTTACCCACCTTACCTTTTTATTTATTGAGGCAGATAAAGTCCGTAATCTGGCTTTCATTCAGGATGAAAACTGGAAACCGACAAGGGCTTTCAAAATTATCGAAGAAGTGGTGAAAGGGGAGAAAAAATTCAGCAGAAGAGAAAAAGAAGTTGCCCTTATTCATTTGTCTTCTTTAATAGGAAGAACTTTTGATGAAACTTTAAAGGCTTACAATACTTTCGGGGATGATGAAAATCCTGACCGTTTATTCAAAATCATCTACAACCTTGCGAAAGTAAGTCTGGAAGATGCAAAACAGACGAGAGAAAGAGAAATTCATTTCAGTGCTATTTTAAAGGAAAGAGTAGGGCATCACTATTTTGGTGAAAAGTGGGCAAATAAAGTGAAAGAAGTTTTGTTTGAAAATAATCTTCACATGAGGCCGCTTCACATCATTTCTGCGAATATGCACTCTGTGAAAAATATGTTGTATGCCAACGAAGCATTGAAGAAAAAAGATCATAAAGAAGTAGATTATAAAATGTACGGAGAAATTTCCGACAAAAAAGAACTTCGCGATAAGGTTTCAAAATACGCTTTGGAACAGGGAATGATCTACATTAATGACAAAAGCGGAAGTAATATCGATGTACAGATCATCGACCTCAGCAAAACAGATCTCAGAAATACGCCTTTTCAGGATATTAAATTTGCAGGTGATGATGTCGTAATGGTTTTCGATTATGCATTCGGAGAACAGGCTTACGAGGTGATGGACGAATTGCTGAGACCTTACGAACATAAAGGCGAAGTATACATGATGAAGGTAAAATCTGTTTCCATCATGGGGAAAGCGGGAATTCTTGCCGGAAGAAAAGGAGACATCATGATTCCGACTTCACATATTTTTGAAGGAACAGCAGATAATTATCCGTTCGAAAATGCGCTGAAACTGGATGATTTCAAAGATGATGAATTGAAAGCTTTCGAAGGTCCGATGATTACCGTTTTGGGAACTTCGCTTCAGAACAGGGATATTCTTTCGTATTTTATGAATACTTCATGGAAAGCTATTGGTCTTGAAATGGAAGGAGCGCATTACCAGAAAGCCATTCAGGTGGCGTCGAAAATAAGACACCATATTTCTCCGGATCTGTTTGTGATGTATGCTTATTACGCATCGGATAATCCTTTGGAGACAGGAAGTACCCTTTCTTCGGGAGGTTTAGGATTAACAGGAGTAAAACCAACGTATCTTATCACCTTAAGAATCTTAGAAAAGATCTTACAGAGCGGAAAAAAAGAATCTTCAGCGAAAAAATAGTCTGATTAATTTCAATACATATAAACCTCGAATGTCTTCATTTGAGGTTTTTTGTTGAGGCACGAATTCAGTTTATTTAAACACGAATGACGCGAATTTTCTACACGAATTTCATTAAGTTTATTTGTGCCTAAAATTGTGATTATTATTTATTGAATTTGTGTTTAAGACATTTGCTTTAAAGAAAGTAAACTGAGCCGCGCGAATTTTCCACACGAATTTCACTAAGTTTATTTGTGTCTAAAATTGTGGTTTTTATTTGTGGAATTTGTGTTTAAGAACATTTATCTTTAAGAAAAATTAAAACAGATGAGTTCAACAGCACAATTAGCCAAAAGATTTCGGGAGGTTACATTAGATGGTTTATGGATTGCCAATACGAATTTTAAAAATCAGCTTTCAGATGTATCATGGGAACAGGCAACAGCGAAAATAGGCTCCTTAAATACAATCGCAATGCTAACTTTTCATATTGATTATTATATTGCTGGTTTAATTAATGTTTTTGAAGGGGGCGATTTGGAAATCAGGGATAAATTCAGCTTCGACCTGCCTCCGATTGAATCTCCGGAACAGTGGGAAAGTTTGAAAAGTAAATTTTTAAGCGATGCCGAAAAGTTCGCAGATTTATTACAGAAAATGCCCGATTCGAAAATGAATGAAGGTTTTGTAGACGAAAAGTACGGAACCTATCTCAGAAATATAGATGGCATGATCGAGCATTGCTATTATCATCTGGGACAGATTACTTTGATTAAAAAATTGTTGAATTAAACACAGATGACGCTAATTTTTCACGAATCACACGAATTTTTATTTGTGCTTAAAATTGTGTGAATATTAGTGATATTCGTGTTTAAATAGATTATTATTTTTAAATACTTATCTTTAGAAAAAATAAAATTTTAAATGAAAAAATCGGTTGCAATCCTGTTTGCATTTATCATTTCACAGTTTCATGCTCAGCAGGGAGCTTATTATCAGCAGAGTGCGAAATATAAGATGGATATTGATGTAAATGCTGAAAAGTTTACCTACGAAGGAAAACAGACCTTAGATTACAAAAATAACTCTCCGGACGAACTGAATGTTGTCTATTTCCATTTGTACTGGAATGCTTTTAAGCCCAATTCGATGATGGATCAGAGAGTTGCAGGACAAGGAAAAAACGGAGATTCCAGACTGCAGAAAGACGGTGTTTCAAGATTAGCTTCTATCCCGAAGGATCAGGAAGGAGCGCAGAATATCCATTGGATCAAGCAAAACGGCAAAACACTTAAGTTTGAAGTTCAGGAAACGATAATGAAAGTGTACCTTGCAGAACCGATTAAACCTAATTCATCCACTACATTTACTTTAGAATGGGATGCGGTAATTCCGCAGCAAATCAGAAGAAGCGGAAGAAATAACAGGGAAGGAGTGGATATGACGATGACGCAGTGGTATCCGAAAATCGCAGAATACGATTACGACGGTTGGGCGACATTTGATTATATCGGAAGAGAATTTCACGCGCTGTTCTCGGATTTTGATGTAACCATTAAAATCAATAAAGAGTATGTCATCGGGGCAGGAGGAATTCTGGAAAACCCTTCTGAAGTAAAAGGGTATGATGTCAATGCTAAAATTAAATCAGATAAAAATAAAGCAACATGGAAGTGGAGCGCTAAAAATATCCTTGATTTTGCGTGGGCTGCAGATAAAGACTATATCGTAAAAAGTTTTGACGTTCCGCAAGGTCCGAAAGTTTTCTTAGTATATCAGAATAACGATAAAACAAAAGTCTGGGAAGAAGCACAGCCTTACATCACGAAATATTATCAGTTGATGAATTCCCATTTCGGGAAATATGTGTATCCGACATATTCTTTCATTCAGGGAGGAGACGGAGGTATGGAATACGGAATGTGTACCATGATTTTAGGTGAAGCAGATGATATTGAGGGACTAATGGGATTAATGGCTCATGAAGGAGCTCATTCATGGTATCAGCAAATGTTGGCTACCAACGAACCGATGCGTCCGTGGATGGATGAAGGATTTACAAGTTATGCGGAAGGATATGTCATGAATCAGTTATTTCCTCCTGCAAAAGAACTTCCGAATCCTTTTGCCAATTCATTAAATGCTTATAGAAATTTTGTAAAAAAAGGTATCGAAGAACCGGCAATCTGGTTGGGAGATCATCATGATAACGGAACTTCCTATACGTATGCTTCTTATGTAAAAGGAGAATTATATCTGGTTGAGCTGGGTTACATTATGGGGGAACAGAATCTTGCGGAAACATTGAAGCAGTATTACGATCAATGGGCGCTAAAACATCCTTCAGACAGAGATTTTTTACACATTGCCCAAAAGGTTTCGGGGATGGATCTGAAATGGTTTCAGAATTATTGGATTAACACCACAAAAACAATAGATTACGGAATCAAAGACGTAAAATATGATGCAAAATCCACCACCATTACTTTGGTGAATAACGGACAGGTTCCGATGCCGATTGATTTCAGCGTAATGACGATCGATAAGAAGGTAATTAATTATCAGATTCCTATGAACATGACACATACGTGGAAGGAAAAAGATGCTTACGGAGAATTCAAAACAATGCCATACTGGCCTTGGACTCAGAAAGAATATTCGATTACTGTGCCTTATACAAAATCACAATTGTCTGTTTTAGGAATAGATTTTAGTCAAAGACTTGCTGATGTAAATATGGCAGATAATTTCGTTGAAGTGAAATAAATTTATTAGATAATAAAAGGCGAGGCTGTTCTTTTGAGACAGCCTCGCTTTTTTATTTAAATTAAAAAATTATATAAGACAATATCTTTTTACGGAAGTTGGGCATCCCGGAATTGATGTATAAGTTAAATCTGGTCCTGGATTTAATTGGCATCCCATAGCATACATGTTATCTGAACATTCTTTCGTATAACCACCTTTTACCGTTTTAAGGCTTTCTCTTGAAAGTTTTTTTAAATTTTTCATAATTACTAATTTGTTTTAATTTCCTACTCTAATTAAGCTTTTCGGACTCCGCTTTAAATTTGTCCTAAATTAGTGAATTTTATAAATAAACCAAGAATTAATTTTCTATCATGTAAATTTTTTAGAAAATGGACTTTGAACGATTAATAACCTAGCAATAAAGAAGGGTATTACTGAATCCCGAACTGCTTTACCATCCAATGATTGGAATGGTTCTTAATCAAATCGTTTTTAAGGGCATCATCATTGGTATTGAGATAACTATAAACTTTTAAAGGAACAGAATCTGGATATTCTTTTAATCCCTGAATAACTGCAGCTTTGGCTTCTTCTTTTTTATCGCCACTGTCGAATGATTCGTATTTATAGATATAAATGATGGCTGGGATTTTTCCATAGATTTTTTTTGTTTCTTCTTCCAGCAAGCTCATCGTTTCGATCTGAAATTCAGGGTTTGATTTTTTCCCGACAGCACCAGTCTGGCTGATGTGCTGCTGATACATCAAAAAAAGCAAAAGAATATGAATATTTTTAGTATCGGGATTAGAAATCAGAGTCTGAATTTTTCCTATAGTTTCGTCCGTCATTTCATCATTTTCCGCCTGCAAAGTTTTATTGTAAAACTCATCCAGAATATTATACACTGTTTTGTCGGTTCCATCAGTTTTGGATTCTTTTTTAAGCTTTTCAAAGACTTCCTTTGCAGCAGCGGCAGTCTGAGAGAAGCTGTTTATTCCCCAAAGAAATAAAAATAGAAGGATCAGTTTTTTCATGAAAATTAAGTTGAAGTGATTTTTAGGTCTAAATATAAATAATTGTTTTTTAAGTATAACAAAACTTATCCCGAAGATCGACTGTGTTTTTATTAAAATCATTAAATTTAGTGCCTTAAAATTAAACGGAGATTTCCATCTTTTTGAAAATAAATAAATGAAGTCAATTGTAATAAACATAGGAAACAGCAACATCAGATTCGGGCTTTTTAACGAAGATAACTGCGAGATTTCCTGGGTAATTAATACAAAACCTTACCGAACGACAGATGAGCTGTATGCGCAAATGCTGATGCTGTATCAGACTTATAAAATTGAACCTGAAGAAATTGGTAAAGTCATTATCGGTTCCGTTGTACCTCAGCTTACAAAAGTGATGAGTGCGGCGATAAAAAAAATTCATGATATTCATCCCGTAATTGTAGACAGAAATACACCTTCCGGAGTTCAGGCAAAATCTAAACAGATGGGAACGGATATTTATGCAAACCTTGTTGCTGCTCATAATATGTATCCTGACAGGAAAAAAATTGTTCTGGATTTCGGAACGGCACTTACAGCGAGCTGTGTTGCGGAAAGTGGGGAAACTTTAGGGGTAATTATTGCTCCGGGAATTGTTACCGCTCTTAATTCTCTGATCAGCCAGACCGCTCAGCTTCCGGAAATAGAGCTGCTAAAGCCAAAAACAGTTTTGGGATTAGATACCGTAACCTGTATGCAGAGCGGAATGGTGTATGGATTTCTGGGAATGGTGGAAGGGTTTATCGACAGGATAAACGATGAAGTGAATGATGATTGTTTTGTGGTAGCTACAGGAGGAGTTTCTCACGTTTACAAGCCTTTAACAGATAAAATTCACGTGATGGACAGATTGCATACTTTGAAAGGGTTATACTTTTTGGGAAAAGACAAATAAAAAAAGCCAGCCTACAGAGAAGCTGGTTTAATTTTACAGAGTACAAGATACGCAATCTTGTCCAGGAATAGGATAGATCCAACCTCCACAACAATCAGGCACAGGCTGAAGTCTGCATCCTAGCTTCCTTACCCCGTTTTCATCGATATAAAAACATTGACCTGGGGCTATCCCTCCGTTGATTTTTGCTGTCTCTTTTCTTGATAATTTTCTCATATTGATTATTTAATTTTAGTTCGTGTCAAATATAATTAATATTTCAATATAAAGTGATTTTAAAGAAAAATTATTTAAAGTTTATCAATTAATACTGATATCATCTTTTAGATTTAAAGAATTCTTTCACAATTAAAGAACAGTCATGTTCTAAAACACCTGTGATGATTTTTGTTTTTGGATGAAGTGAAAGATGTTTGTTGATGAATCCTCGATGCTCGTCTCGCGCTCCGATCACGACTTTTGAAATTTGTGACCAAGACAATGCCCCTGAACACATTACGCAAGGTTCCATTGTAACATACATCCTGCAGTCTTTTAAGTATTTTCCGCCCAGAAAATTGGCTGCAGAAGTTATGGCCTGCATCTCTGCGTGAGCCGTTACATCATTTAATGTTTCGGTAAGGTTATGGGCTCTTGCAATCACCCGATTGTTTGAAACGATAATGCATCCGATGGGGACTTCATCTTTTTCCAGTGCAATTTCGGCTTCATGAAGAGCCATTTTCATGAAATATTCGTCGGTAAACATTTATTGCTCAATATTCATGGTGAGTGGGAGCCGGAAACGGTATCTTACCGGACCGCCGTTAATGATAGCCGGAGAAAACTTCTGAGAAACAGAATACAGAGCAATTTCTGCCTGTCTGTTAAAGGTAAAATTATCTCCTTCTGCCTGAACGTTACTTATACTTCCGTCTTTTTCTACGATAAATGCAACATTTGCCTTTACGGTTTTTACATCAGAATATACACCCCCGAGATAAAAAAGGTTGGCAACTTCTTTCCGAAGTTCATTAATTCCTCCCGGATAATCTGCCATCTTATCGATAACAACAGAAGGAATAGGAGGAGTTTCAGCGGACGGAGTTTTCAATAATTTTAGTTTATTAAGATCTTCTAGATTTTTTGTCTTTAATAAAGCTCCTGTAAGCGCAACATTCTCTATGCTGTCCATTTTCTGCATAAAAAGCATATAGTCGACCTTTATGGAAGCCTTATGATAATTGTCTGTCTCGGCATCAAATTTTTTCTTAAACTCTTTGCCGAGCATGGAACGGTGCTGGTTGTAATAATTTTTAATAAGCTTAAATTCCTCAGTCTGTTGGGAAAAACAGAAAGAAAAACCGCAGCAAAAAAGAAAAACAAAAAAAGATTTCACTTTGATATATTTATGTAAATGTAATCAAAAAAATGGATCAATTTAATAAGTTTTTTAGCTTTCGAGATACCTGTTTAAGGATTCCTGCAGATGTTTGCGGATATCGTCAACTAAAACTTTAGGTTCCAGTACCTGAACTTCTTTTCCGAAGGAGAGAATTTCCTGCAAAAAATCGTAAGTAGGATGCAGGAAAAACTCAAAAAATATTTCTTCCGGTGTTTCTTTGGTTTCTTTCTGAGACTGATGAAGCGGAAAACTTCTGATGTATTCTCCCTGATGTCTGCTGCATTTTAAGGCAATTTTCTGTGGATTCTGTTCTGTAAGATTCATCACTCCGAAAGCATTTTTAAAATGTTCTCTGAAATTGTATTTGTATTTCTCTCTGAAAGTATTTTTAGAAACATCCAGATAATTAATTCTGTCTAATCCGAAAGATTTCAGCATTTTATCTTTTGTATCGATAGCGATAAGATACCATCTTCCTTTGGATTCTTTTAAAGCCAGCGGATGGACTTTTCTTGAAGTCATCAGTTTATTTTTGTAGTTGTAATGCTCAAAAGAAACAATTCTTTTATTACGGATGGCAAAGAAAAGGTCATAAAAATGCTCAACCCCAGTTGGTTTTCTGCTTTCAAAAAAGATAAGATTTGAAAAATCAGGATGAAGGTTCAGGGCGTTGCTTACCTGAAAAGACTCCAGTAATTTTTGATTGTATTCATCCACTTCCATAATCGGGCGGCTCTCGATATAATACCGATTATCGCCTTTCTTTTTGTTATGAATAGAAAGATTGAAAAGATCTGAAATTTCCCGGATATCTCTTTGCAGTGTACGGATGGAGTAGCTTTTAATCCCCGCATCCTGAAATTCGAAGGAATTAAGAAGATATTCTTCCAATTGAGAATAAGTAGCCGGAGAACCTTCCAGTCTTTTAATAATTAGGGCGTATCTTGTGAGATAAAAATCTTTTTTCATTGTTAAAAGTTTCTACCACAAATATATGAGGTTAAAGCGACAAAACTTGTCGTATTTTAATTTTTTAAAGATTATTTTTTAGAATTGATATAGCTTTTGGTGCTTTTGTTATTCTCACATAATTATTGTCGATATGTAATTACTGCTGTTGCAGGAATTCCGGCGGCGCTAAGATCTAAACCGGCAGGTGCAGATACGGTTTCTAGTGAAGGAATGAGAAAAGCATCTTGTCCTACTGATTGTACAGTGGCTGGAATATATAAGTCTTTAACTTTTGCTTTTGAACTACTAAATGCATATCCCTCAATTTTTATTAATCCTTCATTCAAGATAATTTGCTCTAAAATACCTGATCCCCTTTGATTTCCCTGATTGGAAAAAGCATAAGATCCGATAGATTTAAGAGAGGAAGGAGTTTTAATGATTTGGATATTTTGACCATTAAATGCGTTTTGTCCTATCTCTTCTAAGCCCTCGTTAAAAATAACTTTGGCTATCTGATAATTAAATCCTTCATATAGGTATGCCGATATTAAAATCTTTTTTACATTTAAAGGTATTGTTAACTCTATTCCAGGACCGATGAAATTATCTTCATCAAAAAGCGGAATCACTTTTTCAAATGTTTCAACAGAATCCTGTGGTATTTTTTCTTCCTTATGCCAATACGAATCCATCCATTCCCAGAACTGATTTTGTGTAGGATAATCTCCCTTTTCAAAGTAGAGTTTTAGTTTTTCTTTTGTTGTCATAATATATGTATTTTTTTTGTTTATTGATTTATATAGATGTTTTGATAATTATTTTTAAGCAAGTTCCGGCTGTTCAGCATTTTAAGAATATTGAATTTAGAAAAACGAAACAGAAATGGTGGTATAAGAGACTGCTGAACAGCAGCAGGACTTGATATGTTTAAATTTAATTGATATATATATTTTTGAATGTCATCTTTTTTAAAACTCCGTCGGAAGACGTTTCAATGTCATTAAGATAATTGTCGTAATCTGTTTCTGCATTTTCAATATCGCTCCATTCAATAGTGTAGCGGTTTCTGTCGAAAATAATGTCTGAGTAATGATGTTGTGTTTTCATTTTGTTTTGGTGTTTGGCATTAAAAAATTGAATACATTTTGAGCTGTTCAGCATAGATACGTTGAGTGAGAATTTATTTTTTTAAATGATACTTTGTGTTTTGTTTTATACTTCAAATGTAGACATGGTGAACGTCAAAACTTGACGTATTTTTTTAATATTTAAAAATTTATTTCCTGATGAAAAAAATAACCCAAATGTTGAGTTATTTTCTACAATAGATAATGCGCAAAAATAGTGTCACATAAATTCCGTTATTTCGATCTCATCGCCAACAACCATGATGATGTCTGTTTCAGACAGTATAGATTTTAATTTGATGGCTCCTACGCTAAGTTCATTATCCATAAGTATGGTCTGCCATACACTATTAACAAATACTTCAAAAGAAACCTGAGGGTTGTAATGTATTGTTCCCCTTTGTTTTAGAAGTGTAAGCAGCTGTTTTATAAGTTCACGACAGTCGTCTATTTTCTTTTCAAAAGGCATTAATACCGTTAATACCGTACTTTGCAGATCATACAGAATATCTGAAGCTGCTTTAATTTGTTTTTTTTTAATATTGCCTCCTCTTTCGTTACCTATTCTTGCAGCGAGAATTTTTGCTCTGAAACCTGCCAGTTCGGAAACAGCACTAATGTTATAAGAAGAAAAGATATCTTCAGCAGATTTCAGCCAGACCAATAGCGAGTCGATAAAATAAGGATCTTTTTTTTCCAGTTTCGAAACAATAGAAGGAAACTGGAGCAATTTCTCTTTCAGTTGTTTGATCAAAATAAATTGTGATTTTTTCATATTTTATTCAGGAATTAATGTTTCGACTATGTTACCGTCAATATCTTCATGTCTGGACCATTCCATTCCGGATTCGGTGACACTCATTTTCGCTATAATGATACATTTGGGATCCAAATCCATCAGTTTACTTGCTTCTACAATTACCTCGTTGGAGTTATCAGGTGTATTCTGTAATGCTTTTTCGGCTTCTGTAAGAATACGTCGATGTACTTTTTCAATCAAACTATCTTTTGATGAGGCTTCCAAGGAGAAATTAGAAAGTGAATAGCAGAATTCTACAACATAATTAGAAATGTCTTTAAAAAACTTTATCTCATTTGGAGTGAGAAAAGTAATATTTTGTCGTTTTAAACTTATAATAACTTTGTCATATTCATTCTGCTTATCCATAAGATTCACTTTGAGTTCTTTATCATTTTTTACATCGGAAGCATCATAATCTGTTTTAGCATTTTTAGTAATTTCTTCATATGTAAAATCAGAGAAAGATAAGGCGGGTGATGCTGCTGCTTTTGCAAAAGGAACCGTAAGTTCTACAGTTCCTACCTTCATTCTTGGAACTGAGAAATGCTTTAGTAAATTATCTTGAGCATATTCTTGAGCAATTTCTAATGTTTGTATATCTGCCATTTTTCTGGCTGCGGTAATTTCTGATACAATTCCACCTAAATATTCTTTTAATGTCGGCATAATAAGTTAGTTTTTAGTATTAAAAAATGAAGTAAAAAGATGGCTGCCAAAGCAGCCACCCTGAAATTTTAACCTCCCGTAGCAGGTGTTGCTGTGTTTACAGCTGTAATTGAATCTTCCAGCATATCAAGAATTCTAGAAAGACCAGAAGGCAGTTCATCATTCACTGCTTTAACATGTACTCCTAAAGTATACGTTTTTTCAGTTGTAGAGGTACTAGATGTATTTTTCTTGTAAGATGCTGTTGCATTGAGTTTTACTTTCCAGAATTTTGCACTGATAGAAGCGTTTCCTGAGAATTCGCTAGATACATTTTTTGTTTCTACTGAATTCAATTTGGCATTAAAATCGATAGTCATTTCTTCAATTCTAATTGCCGGTAGCGTAAGCATTGTTAAAAATGGAACTTTTAATGTGACCTGAGAATTTTCTGTTACTCCGGTTTCTGAATTAGGCGCAGACTTTGTATAGGAGAAATCTACATATCGCAACTGAGAGGGTACTGCGGGAGTACTTCCTGTAGCGGGAACTGCAGGGGTAAAGCCTACTTCTTTAATGAAATTAACCTGGGAAATCGAAGCGTCGTGTTGTGCTTTTACTGCAGCCTGCAAAGGACCACCAATGTAAACACTAAAATCTAAACTGTTTAATTCTTGTACTAAATTTGCCATAATTTGTGAATGGTTTTAAAATGTTAATAATAATTGAAATATAGTTAGTGCTAGCAAACTAATCTTATTTTGAACATAATCTTATCCTATCCAGTGAGAAAACTGAATGATTCTTTGTAGAAAAAAAGCCGGATAGATTAAAGAGAAAGAATTCTGAAGATCATCCTTTCAGAACTGAAAGTATAATTATTAATATTCTTTTTGTATTAAAATTTTCATCGTTGTAAGTTTTTAGATTATTGTTTTTAATTTCTGAGGTAAAGATATTTACCCAAAGCGTCAAAACTCGACGTATTTTTAATTATTTTCTTAAAAATTAAAAATTTTCTGAAATATATTTTCTGATGAATACGAAAAACAGAATAGTAAAAACAAAGGCAGCTATTACCGAACATAATACATTTTCAATCGGCATATATGGATGTCCATCTTTTGTGACCGAAGGATTGAAGTAGTCTAACAAAAAATAAAAAATAAAACAGCCTGCAATGAAAGATAGGATATTGAGAATAATAAATGTGAATATTGTTTTCATGATTATTTAAATATAATTAAAAAAGCTTATATCGATGTTTTATAATGTATATAGCTTATATTTTGTTTTTAATGAGTTTTTGAACAATCTGATTTAAGATTTCTCTGTTATCATCAATATAGCTTAATCCGGCTTGTATCAGATTTTCAATATTAGATCTTTTTACATTATCCATTGCGGGAGAAGCATTTTTTAAAGAAGGATTAAGTCTGTAATAATTTTTCTGATTTCTCAGTCCTAAAGTCTGGAACATCTGACAAAGCTGATAGTCTACTGTTTCTGCGTTGGCAGACATCAAAATATCGATTATTGGATTTACCCAGCCTATTTTTCCGGATTTTTCCAGTTTTTTAAAAGAATATGATCTCGCTTCGATTCCCGTTCCGATAGAAATAACAATCATATCATTTACGCTTGGATGATTGGCTTTCTGATGATTTTTCAGAACTTCCGCAAACGGAATTTTTCTTGCTTCTGCGTACGCGCACAAAGCCGGATTATTAGCAAACATTCCACCATCAATTAAGCTGAAAATTTGCCCGTACATCGATTTTATCTGAACCGGGCTGAAATACGTCGGAGCTGCAGAAGTTGCTCTGCACACGTCTTTTACATAAAAATTATCTGTACTTAAACTGGCTTTCCACGAATTGAAAAGTTTTGCTCTTCGGTTTTCTATATCGTAACTGGTTATTAAACAAGGTTTTATTAGCTCTTTTAATTCTAAATTTCCAAAAAAATCATTCAGGTTTTTTTCAAGTGCTTCCTGAGAAATTTTTTCGTTCAGAAGTCCGAAAGGATTTACCAAACGTTCCCAAAAAGAAACCTGAAATATGTCACCACCTTTTTCAGCATATAATTCTAATCCTTTTTGGATAGAATATTTTGCTTTTCGGTGTTCATCGGGACAAAGAATAATCGAAGCAATCAGTCCGCCGGTGCTGCTTCCCGCAACAAAGTCGAAATAATCACCAAGTCTGGCACTTGGCTTGTCATGAATCTGAAGCTGCTCTTCTATGTAACGCAGAATAATACAGGTGATAATTCCTCTGATTCCGCCTCCGTCCAAAGAAAGAATGGTTGTTTTTTTCATATGATTTTTCTCTTTTTTGAAGAAACATTTAACAATTTTAGACAAGTAAAACCAATAGATTCAGGAGAAATAACTATTGGTTTTAGCTTGATATGATGATTGTCTTAGTGTTATCTTACTGAAGCAAAGATAGATCGGGGAAGCGACAAAACTTGACGTATTAAAAATAATTTTCAAATAAATGAGAATTAAAGTATAACGTAGTTTTCTTTATCTCTGGGCATTTTAGAAAGCGTTCTCCAGGATGATTTTACCAATCCTTTCTTTGTTACAATATTTTTCTTTTCGAAATGCGGAAGATCTTTAAAGGTTTTCCAGTTTCCGCCCCAGTCCCATCCATACTTTGCGAAAATTTTTACGCACTCGTACCAATCGGCAACCTGATCATTATCCCAGTCTTTGGCGGTATCCCAACTTGCCGTTGTTCCGTCAATTACCAGACAGATGTCTACAGCCAATCCGTAATTATGGATGCTTTGTCCTGCCTTTGCATTGGTTACTTTTTTTCCTGAAGTAATTCTTCCGATGGCATAAAGTTTTTCCTGTTCTTCAAAGCTCCTTAAACCTTGTGTAATTCGTACTTTTGCTCTGCCTGTTAATGCTTTGTCGCATTCATCGATTATCTTCTTTACTTCCTCTCTTACATAGGGGTGAAGTTTTTCAATTCTCTGTAAAGTTGCTTTATCCATTATCAAATATTTTTATGATTTTGAAATACAAAGATATACACTGACAGCGCCAAAACTTGACGTGTTTTTATGAATTTTGGTCTAAATGAATGTTAATAGGAGAACTTTTATTAACCGGAAGATTAACAAGCAAATCTGGATTTGTTTTGGAAAATGACAACAATAAAATTATGCTTAAAAAGAGTCAGCTGTATACTGAGAGTAGGCGGAAAATTGATGCATTATCACATTATATGATGTAATATTGAAGTTGCTTAAAAGATTTATATCTGAATAAATCATTTGATATGGGCGCGAATATTGTGTAAAAAATGAAAGTCTGGAATAGAATGAAATTCAGAAAGAATATAATTATGCAGAATGTTTTGAATCCAGATTTTATAACAGAATGTTTAAAGACTAATACCGAAAAAAGCTCTAAATTTTAATATAAAAAATGGAGTCAAATCACATTATAGGCTATTTCTATTTTGAGCTTGAAAAATAATTGTTTGCCTAAAAACTTAAACTATGTGTTAAAATTAAGCGTTAGGATTGCTGAAAGATACTCAGATTGTTTTATCTGCTTCTGAAATTCTTTATCTCATAAAAAAGTCTTCAGGATGATAAGAATATAAGATATGTTTTCAGGTTCCAAAAGAAACCGCAGATACATTTATTCTAAACATCCTGAAGACGGGGTGGTAGCATATAATAGTGAGAAACATTGTGTCTTACCATTATATTTATTGGCTGTTACCTCTGGATTATCTTAAAGGTAGTGCAGTAATACTTAAGTTATCATTAGCAGAACTACCTAAAGTAGCCGTAAAACCTGTTCCTCCTGTAGCATCTGTCAGCCTTCCCACCATTTGTACTGTATAAGTTCCCGGAATTAATGCCAAGGAGACATTGGGAGTCATGTTAAAAACTCCTGAAATTGCAAATGTAGTTCCACGAAACAATCCGCTGCTGGGACCATAAGGGGTGCTGGTTGCCAGTGTGGATCCCGCAGGAAGAGATGTAAATTGCCAATAAGAACGGTAAAGTTTAGAAACTGCAGTATCATTAGCCGGGGTTCCAGTCATACCACACCCTACACTGGCTTTAAAAGTAACCAAAGAAGGCTTCGTAAGGGTAAATGTAGCAGTGTATAGAGTGGTATTCACGCTTCCTCCTGCCGGAACTGTAATCGTGGCGGTAGTAGCCATGGCATCTGTACCATCTGCTCCTGCAACAATGTTTATATCATTGATATTTAAAGGTCTTCTCCACGCAGTACCATCATTTACATATTTTCCGGGATATACTTCCTGCCCCGTAGTGGACGTATTCGTAGCAGTATTATAAACTTCCATTCCCGCTACATGGGCAGAAAGCGGAGATGCGTTGTTGGTTGCGGATAATGTTACTCTTGGGAGCAGCAGTCCTTTGCTGGTAGAATTAACATCTAATGCTGCATTAGTGTTGGGTGCTGCTGTACCTATCCCCACTTCATGATTGGCTGCATCCACAGAAAATGTGGTGCCGTCTACTGAGAATCCATTGGTCGCTGTCGGGGTAAATGCCAGTGTATTAGCTCCCTGTGTTACGGTTCTGTTTGCAGTAAGGGTTCCGTTCGCAGTATAAAGATTAGAGACATTTACAGAAGTACTCGCGACTCCGTTTACTGTAGTTACCAAGCTGTTATTATTTCCCGTAAGTACTGTGGTGTTAGCTACGGTATTTACTGAGGGTGCAGTAGCAGCTGTTCCATTTACTGTACTTGTAATAGTATTGGTAGTATTAGTAAGGGTATTCGTGGTAATTGGCGTAATTGAAACTGTTGTCCAGCTGGGAGCCGTTCCGGCTCCGCCAGAGGTAAGAACCTGCCCTGCTGTTCCCGCACTTCCGGCTGTTGAGGCATTACCTCCTACATTAATTTCGTTTGTGACCTGCAGAGAACCATTAACATGGAGGTTTTTTTGAGGGGTGGTTGTATTCACGCCTACATTTCCTGTCTGTGCATATATGAATGTTCCGAGAACACAAGTATATGTTATAATTATCTTTTTCATTTCTTTAGATTTTTAGTAAGACATAGAAGTTACGGTTATCGTATTCTATTATTTATGGTAGATAACCCAAATTAGATACGATTATTTTATAGGTACCGCTGTTATGCTTACGTTATCATTGCTTCCGGCTCCAAAGTTTGCCGTAAAGCCGGTTCCTGATGTAGGTTCTGCCGCTCTTCCCGTTAATTGTACCGTATACGTTCCGGCAATGAGTCTCAGAGTTACACTAGGGGTAAGTTCAAAAATTCCTGATGTGGCATTTGTCGCTCCAAAATATAATGCACTACTTGGTCCGTATGGTGTTGCCGTTGCCAGTGTAGAGCCCGCCGGAAGCGATGTGAACTCCCAAAATGAACGATATAATTTAGATACTGTGGTATCGGTAGTATTGCTAAGCATTCTGAATGAAACACTTGCACTGAAAGTAACTAAAGAAGGTTTAGTAAGGGTAAATGTGTTGGTATAGATGGCTGTATTTACAGCTCCTGCTGCCGGAACCGTAATCGTTGATGTAGTGGCAATGGCGTCTGTGCCATCTGCTCCTGCAATAACATTAACATCACCGGAATTTAAAGTTCTTCCCCAGGTGGTTCCGTTATTTACATATTCCCCAGGGTATACTTCCTGTCCGGAAGTGGCAGTATTCGTAGCAGTGTTATAAACCTCCATTCCTGCTACATTCGCAGAAAGCGGAGACGCACTGTTAAGAGCTGATAATGTAAGTCTTGGGATTAATAACCCTTTTGTAGTAGAAGTAAGATCTAATACCGCATTGGTATTGGGTGCTGCTGTACCTATCCCCACTTCATGATTGGCCGCATCTACAGAAAATGTGGTGCCGTCTACTGAGAATCCATTCGTTGCTGTTGAGGTAAATGCGAGTGTATTAGCTCCCTGTGTTACCGTTCTGTTTGCAGTAAGAGTTCCGTTTGCAGTGTAAAGGTTAGGGACGTTTACAGAAGTACTCGCGACTCCGTTTACCGTAGTTACCAAGCTGTTGTTATTTCCTGTAAGTACGGTAGTGTTAGCTACAGTATTTACTGCGGGTGCAGTTGCAACTAATCCATTTACTGTGCTGGTAATAGTATTGGTAGTATTGGTAAGTGTGTTGGTTGTAGAACCGGCTCCAGGTACTGTTGCCCACGTGGGAGCTGTTCCGGCTCCGCCAGAGGTAAGAACCTGTCCTGCTGTACCGGCACTTCCTGCTGTAGAGGAATTGCCCCCTACATTTATTTCGTTTGTAACTTGTAGAGAACCGTTAACGTGTAAGGTTTTTTGAGGAGTAGTAGTATTTACTCCGATATTTCCTGTCTGTGCACTGATTGCAGAGGCAAAAAATAAAAATATAATGGTAGATGATATCTTCATTTTAGTAAAATTAAAATAGGTTGTATGCTTTATTTGAATATTCAAAATAGTCTGATGGCTCAAAATCAAAGCCATTGGATAATCGAACAGCAAATGGCGGAGCTCTTGAAGAGTTTTTACAAATTTTTAAACTCGAATTATAAAATTTGTAATGGTAAAACTTTTTATGAACTCCCCACAGTCTTCCCAAAAAAGGGGAAGATCCAAAATGGAAGATAATCTCTTTTTGAGTTTTATTGTCTACAGAAGCCAGAGAACTGCCTCCTTTATTTTTTATTGTGGAATTATTCTGGTCCTGATGAGGGGTGTAGTTACAATTACTTTTGGCGATGCATTGTCCGGAATCTTTTTTAGTGTTTTTTTTCTTGCTTATCAGCTTGTTTTTTCCGGATCTATTCTTAGTCGCTTTTTTTTCCGGATTAGTTGATTTGCTTATGGTTATTTCTTCTTCGTTCGTTTTTTCATAAATTACTGCATCCCCTGTTACAACAATTAGATCTTTATTATAAATGTAGGTCTGGGTTGTATTTGCTTCTGAATCATCAGATGTAGCAGCATTTACAAATTTCACTTGAGAAAATGAAAAAGATGAATTAATAATTAATAATAAAAGCACTACTTTTAATAAAAAGGCAGTGTTTTTAAAAAATATCTTATTAATTATCAATTTACACACGTAGTGAAGCTTTGTACAAAAATATGCTGTAATAAAAACAGATTGTGTAGAATAAATAAGTTTCTTTTTGTAGAACTATTTCTACAAAAAATAACCGTAAAATAAAAATAAAACGAAATAAATCTCTTTTCGTTATTATATTTTTTGAGGTATTAAAAACCGAAAATTTCTCCTGTTCTCAAGCTGTGCAGAACTTTCTTACCCTCTTATAATTCCCGTTTTGCTGAATTTTTCTTGACGGAAAATGGCAGGTTGAAAAAAAATAGTTTTTATAATAAGAGATTTATTTATTGTACGATTCCGATTATTCAGATTTCGTTAAACTTTTTTATACGGATAAAATAAAGAACTTATAAAAGCTTTGCGTGTAGAATTTTTTCTACTTCTTTTTGTAGAATTTTTTTATATATAGTTTCTGCAACTATTTTATATTTTTGTAGTAAATGATATGAAAAAATTTGCTGTTCTTTTTATCTTTTTCTTTTCCCTTTTTTTTTCTCAGCAGAAAAAAAAGAATTTGGAATGCTATATTTCAGATAATGGGCGGTCTTTCCAAAGAGAAATAAATAATATTCATAGAATAACGGATGTCTTTGATCCTTTTACCTTATTTGAAAATAACATATTTTTTGATGAAGCTCTAAATAATTTATTTGCAGATTTTCAGGATGGGAATCTAGATCCTTCTAAAAAACCTGAAATTTGGGAAACCGGGATCTTCAAAGTTGCTTTTTTTATACTTTTCATCTTAATGGTTTTCTTCCTTGTTAAGATAAGAAATTTTTATATTGAAAGAGAAAATGAAAAGCTAAGAATAGAAATAGAAAATCATACAAAAGATCTGGTCATTCTGCTGGATAAATTACAGAAATCCAAAGAAAGATTAAAGATAAAGCTGGAAAATCAGGAAAAACTAACCCGCCTTATCTGCCATGACATTAAGAGTCCTCTGAGGTTTATTAATTTAAACCTGAAAAGTCTGATTTCGACTACAGATGATATGGAGATTAAAGAATCATTAATTTCTACACAGGAGACCACAGAAGAGCTGTATCATTTTGTTTTAAACAGTCTGGATTATACCAAATTATTTTTAACGGATGATGAATACAGGGAAACGATCAATCTTAGGCAGCTTATCCATGAGAAAATCATGATTTTCCGTAATCTGGCTGCAAAGAAGAATATAGATATCATTAATAATGTAGACGAAAACATTATTCTCAATAATAACAAGGCTTTGCTGGAAATGCTTTTCCATAACCTCATAGATAATGCTGTTAAATATACTTCTATTGGTACGGTAACTATTTCTGCACATCAGAAAGAACAAAATATAATTGTTTCTATACAGGATACAGGAAATGGGATGAATCCTGAAAAACTTGGCAGAATAAACAATTATCAGAATACTGATGTATATATTTCTAAGGGTATTGGCTATAAAATTATTACAGAAATAGTTAAAAAAACAGGAGCCAAAATGAAACTCAAAAATAGATTGGGCGGCGGATTGGAAGTAAAAATATGGCTGATGTTATATAATTGAAAATATTTCGAACAGTTCTGCAATATTGCTTATTTCAAGCTTCTCGTATATTCTCTTTTTGTATGTGCTTATAGTGGATTTTTTCAGATTCATTGTTTTTGCTATACTGGAAGTAGAGTATCCCTTAATGATAAACTGGGATACTTCTAATTCTTTATCGGAAAGAAGGGATATCTGACTGCTGGTTTTTTTGTTTAAATAATCGTCTATTATTTTACTTTTGATATTTTCACTAATGTATCTTCCATTTTTAAAAAAGTAATCTAAGGCAAAAATAAGTTCTTCATCGCTGGATAGTTTGTTGATAAATCCATCGGCTCCCGCTTTTATAAATCTTGAGGCATATATTTCCTCATCCATTGCAGAAAAAATTGTAATCTTAGCATTGGGTAAAATGTGTTTCATCAATTCTACAGTTGTTGTAGATATATTTTGATCAGGAAAGCTAATATCCAGAAATATGAAATCTACAGCCGAAGTTTTAATAAGCTCTATAGCAGATTTAACGTCATCAGCATTAAAGATTTCAGCTTGTGCTATGATGCTTTTAATGACATACTTCATTCCCTGCCTTACAATACTGTGATCATCTACTAATAAAATTCTTTTCATTTGAGTTTTTTGTTTTTATACTCCAAACTCACTCAATGATAAGGGCTTATGTATATTTACGTATCTTTCATCAAAGGTGTAATTGGAAGTGTGTTTTTATCTGTCCGGTCGTAGTGTAAATTTAGCCAAAAAATCTTAAAGTCCTAAATTTTTATTATGGTTTATGATTTGAGGGTTAAAAATCTTTATTTATACGTCTGTTGTATTAAATATTCTTCAATGTCTGTGTTGGATTTCTTTTGAATGCTGATGCATAACTAAATAGCTTAGCTTATTCAAGGATATTCTGCTTTGTATAGATTGCTTTGGGACAACTTAATTTAATTGGGAAAGAAATATGTTTAACGCCTTAATTTATTTTAATCCTAAACAAACAGGCGCATCGCAGCTCCTTTATAATTTTTTCTCTTCTCTAAACTATTAAAATGTATAAGTTGGGATTTGTAAATAATTACGGCTTTAAATATTTTTTTACTGTAACGTTTTTATTATCAATATTAAAGAGTAGAGCTGTAAAAAGAATTTAAAGAGTTTAAAAAGAAAATTTTTGCTGAAAATTGATTTAACTTTTACAAAAATTCTTGTATATTTGTTTTCCGGGAAGAAGATCATTCCTGAAAAATAAAAAAACACTAAATGAAAAATAATTATCTAATAATTCAGGTATTATTACTGCTATGTAGTAGCGTATCATATTCTCAGGTAGGTATCAACACAACAACACCAAAAGCAACTTTAGAAATAGTAGGAAAAAATTCAGGAGGAGCTGTAGACCCTAAAGATGGGATCGTAATTCCTCGGGTAAATCAGGTTTCCAATGCATCCGGTACTACAAACAGCCAATTGGTTTATTTAACTGCAAATGACGGAAGTCTGGTTCCGGGATTTATATTCTGGGACGGCACAGCCTGGAAACAGTTAGGAGGAGCATCATTAACTTTATCAAATTTTTCGGCAGCATCACCGTTAACTTATAATAATTTAACGGGTGTATTCTCAATTTCTCAGGCAGGATCTTCGGCCAATGGCTATTTATCGTCTGCTGATTGGAATATCTTTAATAATAAGCAGAATGCTTTAACTTTCTCAACGGGGCTTACCAATACGGCTAATACAATTACATTAAATCCGGCTACAGCTTCTTCTATCGGAGGAGTAAAAGTAGGTAGCGGATTAAATGTAGCGCCAGACGGTACTATAAGTGTCCCTTCAAATGTAAGTAGCTTCAGTGCAGGAACTACAGGATTAACTCCTTCCACTTCAACTTCAGGAGCTGTTACTTTGGCCGGAACCTTAAAACCATCTAATGGAGGTACAGGAAATACATCTGTACCCGCTGTCGGCGCTGTTTTACAGGGAGACGGAACTGTTTACCAAACTCTTTTGCCCGGAACGGCAGGGCAGGTCCTAACATCAAACGGAACAGGAAATGCCTTAAGCTGGTCTACACCCTTTACTTCAAGTGTAGCAGAAATATATGATGCGGCAGGAACACAGACTTTTGCTACGGCAGCCGGATTTACAACGATGTTAATAACCACCGCCGGAGTTGTAGACAGTGGTTATAGTGCGGGTTCAGGGACAATTACGATTACCAGTGCAGGAAAGTACAGGGTAACTTATCGTATATCTGCATCCGTAACTACAAATTCTCAGGCTACCGGAGAATACAAACTTCAGGTAAACGGAACCGATGTTGCAGGAACTTCAGGCTTCACGTTCCATAGAAACAGTGCAGACCCAAGAGGTTCTGTAACAGTAACGAAAATACTGAGTCTTAATGCTAATGATATTTTAAGAGTGCAGGGAAAGGTTTGGAATACCACGAACAGAACTCTTCAGCTGGTTGCTAATGGTTCATCTTTAATTGTAGAAAAACTGTAATTCTTTAAAAATGAAAATTTTAAACTTAGGCAAAATATTTCTTATTATACTAAATTTCGCGGCTATTGATTCTTTTGCTCAGGAGACTATACCAACGGCAATAGGATTTGCAACAGCAGCCGAAGGGAATTTATATAAAGCAACAGATGATGGGCAGATTTATATAGGTCTGCGAAACGGAACTCTTAAATTAGTGGGAGGGAATATCGTTGTAGATAATGTGACACTTTCGGGAGCAGGTACGGCAGCGAATCCTCTTAAACTGGCTCAAAACGGAGCGGCCAACCAACAGGTGATGACTTGGGATTCTACCCTTAACAGCTGGAAGCCTGCAACGCCGGCAGCTGCATCTAACTGGCTTATTACAGGAAATGCCAATACAACTTCCAGTAATTTTCTGGGCACTACTAACGACGTAAAACTTCAGCTGGCATCAAACAACACCCCTATGCTGGAAGTAGGGCGAAGACAGACTTTAGGGCTGTATGATTCCAGCAGTACAGGTCTTTATCCCTATAATCAACCTGATGCATCGGTGATGTATGTTCGCGGAACAGGAGGGAATTCGGCGTTACAGTTTGAAGCAGGAGGTGCAAGTTTTTACAAGCCTGTTTTTTATACAGACAGTAACGGAAACTTCAGGCTGAGAGGTTCTTCTGCAGGAACCGATTTCTTTGAAATGGGAAGCAGCGGAGCATCCAATGCCGGAAGATTCGATTTTATCATCGGGGATGATGGAGATGAACCTTTTGTTTTTAATAAATACAATGGCGCTACAGCCACTACGGTTGAGTTAATGCGCTTATCAGGCAATGGTCTCAATACCAATGTAAGAGTAGGAATAAATACCGGTGCTTTAGCCAATTCCACATTACAGAACAACGGATCATTATCCACGTCAACAATTATAACCACAGCGGCTTTAACACTTACTGAAAGTCACTTTACAGTAATTATCGGAGGAAACCACGCCATCACCTTACCGGCTGCAAATACCTGTACAGGAAGGATGTATGTGATTAAAAATCCTACAACCAATACCCCGGCAATTTCTTCATACAGAAACTTGTCAGGAACTGCTGTAACTGCACTTACGGCAAACTCTATTTTATGGCTTCAGAGTGATGGAACTAACTGGCAACGTATAAATTAATAAAAATGAAAGGAATTTATTCTGCTGTTTTTATCATTTGTATCAATATCTTTTCTTTTGGACAGGAAAGCATAGCGTCCGCTTCTACTGTATCTAATGCAGCAGAAGGTAACCTGTACAAAGCAACTGATGATGGTCAGATCTATATAGGTTTAAGAAACGGTACCGTGAATGCATTAAGTCCGGTTTTTACCGCAGCCATATTTTCCGGTAACGGAACATCATCTAGCCCATATTCTCTGGGACAGATGGGAGCGACCAATGGTCAGGTTTTAAGCTGGAACAGTACGACAAATACGTGGGTGCCTTCCACAGATGCAGCCACTAACAATTGGTTCCTCACTGGTAATACGAATGCTTCGGCAAGCAGTTTGTTAGGTACAACGAATGATGTGCGTTTACAGCTGCGTTCCAACAATACCGAAATGCTAGAATTGGGAACAAGGCAGACTTTAGGGCTTACGGAAAGCTCAAAGCCCAGCCCTTATAACTCTACAACTGCATCTACTATGTATATGAGAGGAACATCAGGAAATTCGGCACTGCAATTTCAGGCAGATAACGCTGCCATCTATAAACCTGTTTTCTTTACAGACAGCAACGGTAACTTTAGAATGAGAGGATCTGCTGCTTCCAGCGATTTTTTTGAACTTGGAAGTAATGGATCATCAGAAAATGGACGATTTGATTTTCTGGTAGGAGACGACGGCGATGAACCTTACCTTTTTTATAAATACAACTATACCTCTCAGACCTATATAGAAATGCTTCGTCTGCAGGGTACAGGATTGGATAATACAGTCCGGGTGGGAATTAATATGGGAGGAAGCGTTCCTAATTCAACACTGCAGATTTCAGGATCCCTTTCTTTACCGATTGTTACTACTACCGCATCCTTAACATTAACCGAATTAAACTTCACTGTCATTTTGGGCGGAAATCATAATATAATTCTTCCTTCTGCAAGTTTATGTAACGGAAGAATGTACATCATTAAAAATCCGACTACGAATACCCCATCAATATCAGCTTATAATAATATTTCCGGAGGAAGTACTTCAACTATTGCTGCAAACTCTGTGCTTTGGTTGCAGAGTATTAATAATCAATGGGAACAGATTAATTAAAGCTTTTTAAAAAAATCATAGAATAAAGTCTGAATTTTAAAATCTATTGTAAATAATTACATTAAAAGTCTGGTATGGCTAAGAAGCTTTTACCCTGATTTTTAATTCTTCAATTTATCATTCACTTCTTTAATATCTCTTCTTAACTCCAGAAACATATCTTTTAAATTATAATTATCAAAATTATCAGGTTCAAAATCTTCCGGAAAAATTCCAGATGCATATTGCCAGATTTCAACAATTTCTCCCAAAGGAATATCATAAGGTTTGTAAAATGAATTGTCTGAAGCTACTGTTATTGCTTTTTTCTTTTTGGTTTTAAATCTTTTGTAAGAAATGCCGTCATTCAAAGTCACGAAAACATAACTTTTATTCGGTTTTAGATCTTCAATATTTTCAACATACTTCCCGATAATATAAGAGCCGTCTTTAAAAGGCGGCATTGAATCTCCTTCTGCCGGAAATGCCCTGTACTTTCCGCTAATTAAGAAAGGTAAAGAAATTCGCTGTAAACTTTCAATATATTCAGGATCACTGTAACCGGATAAATAACCCATCGATGCTTTTTGAGGGACAATTTCAATGCTGTTGTTTCCTAACTGATCCACCACAACCGGAAGAACAATTCTGTTATCCGGAAGTTTCAGTACATCTTCCAGCGGATATTTGCGGATATCTACTGTAAGAAGCAGATCGATACTGATATTGAAATACTTCGAAATTCTGATCAGCAGTTCATAAGGCGGCTCAGAACGTCCGTCTTCATATTTCGAATACCGGACACGACTCATTAATGTTTTGTCCGCAAGTTCCTGCTGTGATAAATTTTTCTGAGTCCTTAAAAACCTGATGTTATCTGAAAAAATTGACATTGATACAAATTGTATCTGTAAATATACTAAAAATGATACAAATAGTATCTAATCTTATTCTGTAGAATTAACAATTATGTATGCTTTGGCAGATTCCAATAATTTCTTTGTTTCCTGTTATCAAAAGTTAAATATTATCAATAGTTAAAAATATCTACTTATTTAATGGATTGATAATCAATATGAATTTTCATAATAATGTTTGGTGTGTATGAACTAGATTTAAAATGTTCAAAACATAAATTTTACCTTACAGCTGATAAATGATTATTCCCGGATTTTGAATTTTCTTTATATTGGTATTGATACATACAAAATCAAAGGCCTCCTTTAGGAAGCCTTCGAAACACCAAATCACAAAATATTAATATGAAATTTTTTTTTATAAAGCTGTTGCAGTATAAGTTACTGTTTGAGTATAAGTTCCAGCCGGTTTACCTAAAATGTCAGAAGAAGAAGACTTTGCTGCCGGAATGGTATAGTCCAAATTCAGTGTTAAGGCACTTCCAAGCGGAGCATTTGATACTAATGTCTGATCTGTTGCAGATAAAACAACAGCACTTTTTGTTCCTCCCATAGTTCCGGAAGCTGTAGCTGCTTTGATGGTCAAAACATTTACAGGAATGAGGTTCGTTCCATTCATAAAATTCGCACCTCCTGCTTTTACTTTAACATTAAAGTTCTTCGTTGAAGTAACTTTTAAAGAGTTAGCTTTAGTTATCGTTTGATCAGAGTTATAATCCGCTGCAGTAACATAGTTGAAATCTACAGTGTTCCCGATTGCAGTACTTCCCGCATCGATAGAGATTACATCGTTCAGGGTAATGTTTACTGTTGTGGTCGCTGTAGTATTTTGAGCTTGGGCATTGTTAGTCCCTAAAATGAATGCTCCGATAGTTAATGCTGCGATGGCGATTTGTTTTGTCATGATCGTATTATTTAATTTTTTATTCTTTGTTTAATTGTTCTCTTTTCAACATTACAAATCTACAGCGGCGAAAAAATTTTCTTTGTAGTGGAAAACGGAAGTTCATGTAGTAAAATAACTACAGGATCAATTATTTGCGTTAAATAGAAAAGCCCTCAACACTTAGAAATTGTTGAGGGCATATATCAATTGCTGTTATTTCCATTAATCCATATCATTCCAAATAGTTCATTTATTCACAATTTTTACAAATTTAGGGGACATCATCAATTCCCTCAGATATATCAATTATATTTTCAAAATGCGTTGTACATTAAATATCACTTCTATAATTTAGACATTTTTAGAGCCACAAGTGATACAAAATTTTTATTTAATTAAAAAGGAAAACAAGTTGGTTCTTATACAGCTTAAAAAGCATTTTCTACCAGAATTATAATGATTTTATAATAAGAAGTCAATTCCTGCTGCGATACATTTTTCTGAGTCCTGGAAAACCTGATGTTATCTAAAAAAATTGACATTGATACAAATTGTATCTATAAATATACTAGAAATGATACAAATAGTATCTAATTTTGTTCTATAGAATCAACAATTATGTATGCTTTGGTAGATTGCAATAATTTCTTTGTTTCCTGCGAAAGAACGCTTGATCCGAGGCTTGAAAATAAGCCCGTTGTAGTACTTTCCAACAACGATGGCTGTGTAGTGTCCAGAAGTAAGGAAGCTAAAGATCTGGGAATTCCGATGGCGGCTCCGGCTTTTAAGTACAGGGAATTATTTAAAGAGAATGATGTACAATGTTTTTCCGCAAAATTCGAATTGTATAATTTTAAAAGTCAGCGTGTTATAGAGATATCCACAGCGTATGTGGATAAGTCTGATTATGAGGTGTATTCAATCGATGAGCTTTTTCTGGATCTGAAAAGTTTCAAATATATCGATATTTACGAGTACTGTCTCAAAATCAAAAATGAAATTGATGAGCAGGAAAAGATTCCTGTAAGTATAGGAGTTGCGCCTACAAAAACTCTATGTAAAGTAGCAAACCTGATTGTAAAGCAATTTCCCGAAAAGTTTAACGGAATTTATATTTTAGATACCCCTGAAAAAATAGAAAAAGCCTTAAAGTGGTTAAAAATTGGTGACGTTTGGGGAATCGGAAGACGCCTCGCCGTAAAAATGCATGATAATGGGGTGCATAAAGCGTGGGATCTTCTTCAAAAGCCTGAAATGTGGGTTCGGAAGATTATGGGAATTCACGGAGTAAGAATGGTGAACGAACTGAAAGGAATCCGTCAGTTAGAACTGGATGCTCCGTCTCCGAAAAAATCCATTGCTGTAACCAGAAGCTTCATGGAAATGCTTACCAGAAAAGAAGATGTTCGCGAGCGTGTGGAAACTTTCGGGATGTACTGTTCAGAAAGACTCAGAAAACAAAATACCTGCTGCAAAATGGTAACGGTTTTTGTACAGACCAACCGTTTCAGGAAGGATCTTCCGGAGTACCGGAATGCGGTAACCAGAATTCTTCCCAATCCCACCAATTCATCGATTTTAATTGGCAGAGTCGTAAATGAACTGTTTGAAGATATCTTTAAAGAAGGGTTTCACTATAAAAAAGCAGGCGTTATTGTGAACGATTTTGTGCCGGAAGATCAAAGGCTCATCAATCTTTTTGAAGAAGATACGCAGAATCTGCATTTGCCGGTGATGAAAGCAATGGATGCAATGAACAGAAAATACGGAAAAGATAAAGTACGTCTCGGAAGCATGAGCGGCGAAAATACTTTCGGACGAAAACAGCTGTCTCCCGAATATGAAGCTTTTCTAAAAAATAATACGCTTAAAGAGGCGAATTTCAGATTTCATTAAATTTAAAACTACCTTTTTTCATACTTCCAGTTCCTGCCTTTTCCTTCAGAGATCCACTCTAAAGCCTGTTCCATTCTTTTGTTTCTGGTTGATTCCGTTTTAGCTTCCGTGATCCAGTTGATATATTCTTTACGGAAAGAGGGCGAAGCTTTTTTAAAAATTTCCAGAGCTTTTTCATTTTCATTCAAAGCATTTTGAAAATAATCAGGAACCTCTGTTTCTGTTTTCGATGGAGCTGCTTTTTTCAAAGTAACGCCCATATCCGTCAGTTCCATTGCTTCAGTAATCATCTTTTTAAGCTGAGGTTTTGAAGGAAGATTTTCTGTTTCTGTAATTTTACCCAAACTGAACATATTCGTTTTTTCGGTATCTGTTTCAAACTCTTTCAGCGATGACATCTCATCATGAAGCCAGAATCCCATACTGCAATACTGTTTAAAAGCAACCATTGAACAAAGTATCTTCCCTTTATACAGGAACGTGGGAAACTTCCACTTAATCGCTTCTTCTGCATCAGGACAGAATTCGTGAACGGTTTCACGGATATAATTCAGAATGGGTTTTGCAAAATCCTGAGATTTTTCAATGTATTCATCAACTTTCGGGCTGTATTTTTCCATATTTTTATTGAAATACTTTTACCGTTTCATTCACCAGAAATTTCACCTGATCCGGTCTTCCTCTGTCGTTTTTCGGAAGATTATTATAGCTTCCGGTTCTTACAATCACCATATCATGCTCAGGAATCATAATGATGTATTGTCCCTGAAGCCCTAAAAAATAATAATGCTTTATAGGATTGTCATGATTGATCCAAAATCCCATTCCGTAAATTTCCTCAGAATTTTTAGTCGGAGTCCGCATTGTATTGATGAAGTCCGAATTCAAAATCTGTTTATCCTCAACTTTTCCGTCGTTAAGAAATAACTGTCCCAATTTTGCAAAATCCCTGGAGTTGGAATGAATGCAGCAATACGTTTTCTCCATTCCGTTTTCGTCCGTGCTCCATGTTGCATTTTGCTCCATTCCCATCGGAATCCAGAATTTTTCGGATAAATAACTTGCCAAAGACTGTCCGACAGCTTTTTTAATGGCAAAACCTAAAAGCTGCGTAGAACCGCTCTGATATTCAAATCTTTCCCCCGGATTTTCTTTAAATTTCCTTGAAAAAGTAGCGTTCATTACATTTTTTCCGTAATAAGCTTTCGCATTGGGCAGAAAAGGATTCTTGTAATTTTCATCCCAGTCCAGTCCCGATTCCATCTGAGCCAGATGTTTTAACGTTAAATTTTTAGCAAAATCCTTATTTTTGAATTCCTCAAAATAATCAGAAAACTTATCATCCAGACTTTTAATTTTTCCTTCTTCCAATGCTTTGCCCAAAAGCATTACCGTAACCGCTTTTGCCATGGAGAAAGAATTGGTTTTCGACAGTTGATTATAGCCGTTCCAATACTGTTCGTGAAGCAGTTTTCCGTTTTTCACCACAATAAAAGATGCGGTATTGGAATGTGTTAAATCTTCAACGATATTTTTCGGTAATTGCTTTTTATTGTATTCGGGAGATTCCTCCCAAAGTTCAGGAGATTCTGTAGCGATGAGGTTACCGGAAAACAAGGTTCCGTCATCAATATTGGCACTGAGCTTTCCTCTTAAATAGGTTTTGGATATTCCGTTAAAAATATAACCATACCCTAAAACATATAAAAGCAGTACCGCGATGACAATAAATGTCACAAAATAAATAAGAATTGTCATAGCAATTGATCTTAAACAAATTTAAAATAAATTTGAAAACATGAAACGAAATGATTTATTTTTGTGATTATTGAACTAAAATGATGAAAAAACTAATTTCCCTATTTCTTATCCATTTCATTATCACCGTTTTCGGACAGATGTATAAACCGCTCGATACGGCAGATTACGTCCAGAGAAAAGAATTTCTGAAAAATTTTACGGCGAATACTGAAAGTTTAAGCAAAAAAAGCAGATCCGATTATCCGGGAAAGACGGGCAATGAGCTTTCTAAAATTTATAAAGAATTCGACAAAGAATTTGAAAAAAAAGTAAAGGAAAAAGATTTTGCTTTCAATTCTGTGTTTGATGCAAAGGTTAAAAATCTTATCGAACGGTTAAGAAAAAACAATTCCCAGATTCCGCAAAATTTAAAAATCCTTATCGCTAAGGACAATACTCCGAATGCATACTGTTTTGCAGACGGCACTTTTGTCATCAATATGGGACTTTTCAACTGGCTGAATAATGACGATCAACTTGCTGCCGTAATTTCACACGAATTAGGACATAAAATTTCCGAGCATACGCTGAAAACTTTTCTGAGCATGATCGAACAGGATAAAATGGACAGAATGGTGGTTCAGGATATAAAATCGACAAAGGAAAACCGGAATCAGAGGGCTTTTGATGTGATGAAAAACAGAATCTACAGAAAAGGGGCTGAAAACAGAAAGCAGGAAATGCAGGCGGATTCTTTAGGATATGTGGTTTTTAAAAATAGTGATTTTAAGAAAACTGAATACGTTAATGCTCTGAAAAGACTGGAAGATTTCGATACCATTTCGCCAAGAGAGCTGAAAGTGGAAACTTACAAAAAATACTTTAACCTTCCCAAACAGGAGTTTAAAGACAAATGGCTGAAAAAAGAAGATTTTTCTCTGTATAATTACAATCATTTCAAAGAAAAACTGAATAAAGATTCTCTGAAATCGCATCCTGAAATGGTTTTAAGAATCAATAACCTTAAAAAAGTGTTTCCTGAACTTAAAAATGATGTTCCGGATGAAAAACCTTCCGATTCTTATTCTACGGTAGAAAAAATCGCAAGAATGGAAACTTTGCCCAATTTTTATCACTCTGAAGATTACGGAGTCGGAATTTATGCAGTTCTTCAGTTTTTGCAGGATAATGAAGAGGAAAAGTATTATAAAAACTGGCTCGGAAAATGTTTTGCCAAGATTTATGAAGCGAGAAAAAACTATAATTTAAATCGATATTTAGATCGGGTAGATCCCAAAAATCAAAGTGAAAGTTATCAGCAGTTTCTGAACTTTATGTGGAACCTGAGTCTCGATGAAATTAAAAATATAGCAGACTATTATCAAACGACAGAATCCTGACCGAAGGTCAGGATTCTTATTGAGTATAAAATTTAAATCCACTCTTAATAATTTAATCTTTCCAGACGGATTTTATTGAATTTTTCTTTTTCATTGAATTCACGAAGCAGAATATAGCCTTCTTTCGCAACATATGGCGTTACCACATAATTATCTTTTTCTGAAATAGGAACAACTTCCTGCTTGAATTTCCCGTCAATAATCGTATTGATAAAAAGATTCCACTTCTTTTCTTTGGTCACCTGATCTTTCTGATAATCGCGGAAGAAAAAGACAACGTCTTTTCCGTCATTCAGATATTGAGAAAAAAGATAATCGCTGTTTACCCACTTCGATTTTTCTTTTTCAAAAACCTGTACATCTTTTACCTTAAAATCTTTATCGGTGTTAATGTAAACCAGATCGGTTGTTTTCGGAGCATTGTACTGTCCCGCAGGTTTGAATTTCTCCGAAAGAATTCCCACACTGCCGTCGCTCATAAAATACGCATCCTTTGTCTGAAGATAATAACCGTTTTCTACGCCTCCGTCTGCGCTCAGTTTTGGAATGTAGTTGGAAAGATCCGGTTTGTAGCTGATGGTTTTCAGATCTACATTGTAACTGTTTTTATCAAGAATAAATCTTGCAAAGCCTCTGTTCTCTTTGGAAATATAATTTCTTCCCAGCAAAACCACTTTATCGTCAAAAGTTTTGTCATTATCAATTCCGCTTAAAGCATCAATATTATAAATGGTTTCCGGCGAAAGTCCCGTTATCGGTTTGTTAGAAAGCTCTTTTCCGGTTTTCATATCAATCACCAGAAGAGAAAAAGTTTTGTCGTCATCATTCACCTTTCTCAGGATTCCGTAGATGCGGTTTTCGTCCTTTTCCAAAATGGTAAGATCCGAAAATACTTTTTTATCTCCGTTTGTATTGTAGCTGTATCGCCAGATTTCTTTCTTATTATCATCAAATTTTATCAGGCTGTTTTTATTGATGTATTTTCCGTAATCGTTGTATTCTAAAGCCAGATAACCGCCTTCTTTAATTTCTCCGACCACGGAAACATAATTGTACCCTTTCTCTTTCTTTTCGGCGCGGTTTTCTTTTCTTTCTTCTTTAAAAGTTTTGGGCTGTGAGATTTCTTTAAACGTTCCGTCTTCCTGATAATCGTAATACACTTTAGGCTTTACTGTATTGGTTTTAGGATCAATAACCATAGAAACTGGAGCCGCTGCATCTTTGGAAAAAGCCTGAAGATAATTGATGTCCGAAGGCTGAAGAATAATCTGCCCTTTAAAATCCACATATCCGAAATAATTGGAAACCAGAAGTCCCGCTTCAAATTCCTTATTCGCCACCGGATTCAGGTTTTTATCTAAAATAACGTATTCGAATTTCTGTTTTTTATTGTCTGTTTTCCCGTAGGAATAGATAGAAACATAGCCGTAAAGATTGTCTTTGGTATCAAACAGCGCATTCATCCCTACATTTTTACCTGAGGCTAAAGAAGCCAGATCCTGAGTCTGAGAATATGCAATTGTCTGAATAAGACCCAACCCTAAAAGTATTAATTTTTTCATGGTTAAAATTTGAATTTCAAAAATAGCAAATTCGGGGATATGTTCTTAAAAAAATAAAAGCCCTGATTTCTCAAGGCTTTCGGTCTATATTTTAGAAAGTAAGTTTCTGAAACTTGTTTTTTCGTCGATAATTCTTCTTAACTCAGAAACCGGAACTCTTTCCTGCTGCATCGTGTCTCTGTCTCTTATCGTCACCGTGTGATCCGTTAAAGAATCGTGGTCGATCGTGATACAGTAAGGTGTACCAATCGCATCCTGTCTTCTGTAACGTTTTCCGATCGCATCTTTTTCTTCGTAGAATAAGTTGAAATCATATTTCAGGTCGTTGAAAATTTTCTCTGCGTATTCTGCCAAACCATCTCTTTTCATTAACGGAAGAATCGCTGCTTTAATTGGCGCTAAAGCCGGAGGTAAAGATAAAACCGTTCTCTCAGAACCATCTTCCAAAACTTCGTCTCTTAAACAATGAGAGAATAAAGCTAAGAACAATCGGTCTAAACCAACCGAAGTTTCCACCACATACGGAACATAGTTTTCGTTTCTTTCCGGATCGAAGAACTGAAGTTTTCTGCCTGAGAATTCTTCATGCGCTTTTAAATCGAAATCCGTTCTTGAGTGAATACCTTCCAGTTCTTTGAAACCGAAAGGGAAATTAAATTCAATATCTGCTGCAGCATTTGCGTAGTGAGCCAGTTTTTCATGGTCATGAAATCTGTAATTTTCGTCACCTAAACCTAAAGCCAAATGCCAGTTCAGACGCTTTTGCTTCCACTGCTCGTAGAATTCCAATTCTGTTCCCGGAGCAACGAAAAACTGCATTTCCATCTGTTCGAATTCACGCATTCTGAAAATAAACTGTCTTGCAACAATCTCGTTTCTGAACGCTTTTCCGATCTGTGCAATACCGAAAGGCAATTTATGACGTGAGGTTTTCTGAACATTCAAAAAGTTAACGAAAATTCCCTGCGCAGTTTCCGGTCTTAAATAAAGATCCATTGCAGAATCTGCAGAAGCACCTAATTTAGTCCCGAACATCAGGTTGAACTGTCTTACTTCTGTCCAGTTTTTAGAACCGGTATCCGGATCAGCAATTTCCAGCTCTTCAATTAACGCTTTTACATCAGCAAGATCTTCATTTTCTAAAGATTTTGCCAGTCTGGAAAGGATTGCTTCCCTTTTGGCTCTGTATTCCAAAACTTTTGGATTTGTTGCCACAAACTGATCTTTATCAAAAGCGTCACCGAATCTTTTCGCTGCTTTTTCAATCTCCTTATTCTCCTTATCTTCAATTTTAGCGCAGTAATCTTCCACCAAAACATCTGCTCTGAAACGTTTCTTAGAATCCTTATTATCAATCAATGGATCGTTGAAAGCGTCTACGTGCCCCGAAGCCTTCCATGTTGTAGGGTGCATCAGGATCGCCGAATCAATACCCACAATATTTTCGTTAAGCTGTACCATCGCTTTCCACCAGTATTGCTTGATATTATTTTTTAACTCGGCTCCGTTTTGTCCATAATCATAAACTGCGGATAAACCATCGTAGATCTCACTCGAAGGGAAAATAAAACCATATTCTTTAGCGTGAGAAATCACTTTCTTGAAAACATCTTCTTGCTTTGCCATAATTTTTTAACGTCTGAAAGTGCAAAAATATGAATTTGAATCCCAATTCCATGAAATTCAATAAAAAAAGCCGTCAATAGACAGCAAATATTTACATTTATAATTTTCAGGAGTCGGGAACCTGCTTTCACTACTCGCTTTTTTCTGTATTCAGCGCGGCGGAGCCGCCGCGCTGAATACAGAAAAAGAGCTCAGACATGCCGTTCAATCAGGACTACTAAGAACAGCATAAAAAAAGCAGTTGTAAAAACTGCTCCTGTATATTTTAGAAATTGTAGGATAATCCGATGCTGTTTCCTGTGATGTCTAGCCTGTAAGAAGCGGTTTTTGCCTCTCCTCCTTCCGGATTCTGGTTCTGTGTATCCACAGCTTTCTTGAGATTTTTTCCGGAACTGATTGCAAAAGGAATCCCGATTCCCACAAATCCTGCTCCGATTCCTACCAATCCCCAGCCGCTTTTATCTTTTACTTCGTAAGCTACGCCATTGTGATAAGCTGTTTTTGTGCGTAATATCTGTTTTGCTAATCCGAAACCGATAAAACCACCGCCAATCGCTCCGAAAATCTGAGAAACCGTACTGTTGGTGTTCGCTTTCTTCATATAGTTCAGCGCTTCAGGATTGGTAAATACCTTTTTATACTCGGAAAATTTGAATTTCTGATCCCCTTTGATGAAAAACTCTCTGTTAGACTTTCCCAACCTAAGTGAATCTGAATTCTGGGCGAAAGAAATTAATGGAAAAATACTCAGCAATAAAGTAAATAATAGCTTTTTCATGGTTAAAAATTTGCGCGAAAATAAAGATTCTCTCTTTTATCAAAAGAATTTAAAATGTTAATTTTTTTCAATATCAGATGAATGAAATCATTTTCATTATTATTGTCTTAATTTGAGACAATTTATCGTAATTTGCTTTATCAAAATTGAATCATGAAAAAATCAGGATTATTAATTGTTGTTTTTCTTTTGGTAAGCCATTTGTTTTTTGCGCAGAAAATTTCCGGAGGAAAGATTGTTACAACCTATATTACCGCTAAAACATTACAGAATAGTGCAGGAGAAAATCCTAAGCGTAGAGTAACCGTTTATCTTCCGCCGGATTATGAAAAATCCTCCAAAAGATATCCTGTTATTTATTTTTTACACGGTTTTTTCTGGAGCGACAGTTTGCTGGTGAACAACGATAAGATCAATCATATTTTTGATCGGGCGATTTATTCAAAAAAGATAAAACCCGTTATCGTTGTCATGCCCGATGAAAGTACCATTTTTAAAGGAAGTTTTTACGCTAATTCAAAATCTTCAGGAAACTGGTCAGATTTCACTTCCGTTGAGCTGGTCGGTTTTATTGATAAAAATTACAGAACAATAGCAAATAAAAACAGCCGCGGAATTTCAGGGCATTCTATGGGCGGAAACGGAGCGTTAAGAAATGCAATCCTTCATCCTGAAGTTTTTTCTTCTGTGTATGCACTGTCACCCGGAATTTTAGACGTCCGTTTCTTTGCACTTTCAGAAATGGAACTCTATAAAAATGCTGATCAAATTAAAAACATTCAGGATGTATCCAAACCTGAAAATGCAAGGTTAAATATTGTCTTTGCCATCGCAAGAGCTTACAACGGAAATAAAAACAAAGCTCCCTTTTTTGCAGATCTTCCATTTTCTTTTGAAGGTGAAAAGTTAAGGATTAATTCAGCCATTTTAGACGAAATGAACAGGAATTCCACTTCAGAACTGCCTTTTTCACAATATGAAAATCTGAAAAAATTAAAAGCCATAAAATTCGACTGGGGTAGAAACGACGAGCTGAAACACATTCCGCCAAGCTGCCTGAATTTCAGCAAAACACTGGAAATACTCGGTATAAAACATGAAGCTGAAGAATACATAGGAACGCACGGAAGCGAAGTAAGCAAAGAAAACGGAAGAATTGAAAATCAGATGCTGCCGTTTTTTAATACACATCTTAAGTTTGAAGAATAATATAAAACTTCTACTTTTGCCGGATGTTAGAAATTCTTTATCGCGACGAACATCTTATTGCCATCAACAAACCCAGCGGATTGTTGGTTCATAAATCTTTTTATTCGGGAGAAGCGGATAGGTATGCGATTCAGGAACTGAGGAAGCAGATCGGACAAAAAGTGTATCCTGTTCATCGCATAGACCGGAAAACTTCGGGCGTTTTGCTGTTTACTTTAGATAAAGATACACTGAAAATGATGAGTACTCAGTTTGAAGAAAAACAGGTTGAAAAGAAATACATTGCCATTCTTCGAGGCTGGACAAAAGAAGAGGAAACGATTGATTATGATCTGGTTAACGAAAATGAAGTCAAACAAAATGCAATTACGTATTACCGTCGTTTACAGACTTCCGAAATAGATTTGCCTTTTTTAAAGCACCAAACTTCGAGATATTGTCTGGTTGAAGCTATCCCCAAAACGGGACGATTTCATCAGTTGAGAAAGCATTTTAAACATATTTTACATCCGATTTTGGGCTGTCGAAAACATGGCTGCAACAAACAGAATAAATTGTGGCTTCAAACCTTTGATATTAATAAAATGACGCTTCACGCCCATCAGTTAATTTTTAATCATCCGATTTCCAACGAAAGAATTACGGTAAATGCTACTATTGATGAAGATTTCAAAAGAGTAGGGGATATCTTGAAACTGGATTTGAGCGCATATTCTTAACTTTTTATACTCATTATTCTGGCTCTTTCTTGTTGTTGTAAATCTATTAGAACTCATTCAAACCTCATAGGTTTTTAAAACCTATGAGGTTTATATTTTACCGAATAAACATCACGCTCTTTAAATTGGCTTTATCAAATCAACTCGTTGATTCCTCTTTGCTCACTTCATACTAAAACATAGAAAATTGAAACTTTACGTCAAAAATTATCCATTGAGTTGCCAATTACATATTTAAATTTTATAGATACCATTGATAATATCTTTTTCCATAAAATATCACACATTAACCGAACATTAATTTTAAAATGAGTACTTTTGTAAAACTTTTTTTCAATGTACAAATCGCTCATTCGCCCGATTCTTTTTAAATTTGATCCTGAAGAAGTACACCATTTTACTTTTTCGATGCTTAAAAATTTCGGATTTCTTACCAAATTATTTTTTCCAAAACCTATTGAAGACAAACGTCTGGAAAGAGAAGTTTTTGGCTTGAAATTTAAAAATCCTGTGGGTTTAGCGGCAGGTTTCGATAAAAATGCGGTTTTATTTAATGAACTGGGAGATTTAGGCTTTGGATTTGTGGAAATTGGAACCGTAACGCCGAAAGCTCAGGCGGGAAATCCTAAGAAAAGACTGTTTCGTTTAATTGAAGATGGCGGAATTATCAACCGAATGGGCTTCAACAACGACGGTCTGGAAGCAGCGATTGAAAAACTGAAAGGCAATAAAGGAAAAATCATCATCGGGGGTAACATCGGAAAAAATACGAATACTTCTCCCGAAAATTACACGCAGGATTATCTGGAATGTTTTGAAGGGCTTCATCCTTACGTAGATTATTTTGTGCTGAATGTAAGCTGTCCGAACGTAGGAAGCCATGCCAAACTGGAAGATGTAGAATACCTTCGTGAACTGATTACGGAAGTGAAAAAAATCAACCAGTCGAAATCTGTACAGAAACCAATTCTGCTGAAAATTGCTCCGGATCTGAATACCAATCAATTAGATGAAATCATTGAACTGATTGCAGAAACAAAAATCGACGGAATCGTGGTTTCCAATACATCAGTGAACCGGGAAGGTCTGAAAACGTCACCTGAAGTTTTAGCGGAAATCGGAAACGGCGGTCTTAGCGGAAAACCGATTCGTGAAAGAAGTACAAAAATGATCAAATATCTGTCTGATAAAAGCAACAGAGCATTCCCGATCATCGGAGTTGGCGGAATTCATTCTGCAAAAGATGCGCTTGAAAAGCTGGATGCAGGAGCAACGTTGGTTCAGTTGTACACAGGTTTTATCTACGAAGGTCCGGAATTGATTCAAGATATTAATAAGGAAATTTTGACGAGAGCGGGTCGTTTACCAAGATAAGTTGAAACGATAAAAATATAGAAGTATAATAAACTTTCAACTACTAAACAGTAATTCAAAAACTACTGTTTAGTAATTGAAAGTTTTACTTAAGGATTCACAGAACCTGCACAAACACCATTAATGCATGCGCCCGCTAATGTAGCTGGTCCTGAATTATTTCCTACAGCACCTGGTCCGAATCTTTGTGGGCAAATACTTTTAGAATTACAAGGACATCCTACAGGAACAATTTCAAGTGCACTTTGACAATAATTGTTGTCAGGATCATATACTACTAAATTTGTTAATCCACCTGTTATTTCTTTTAGAGCTTTTCTTGATAATGGAGTTGCTCCATTTAATAATTTTTTCATATTAATGAGATATTTATCAATCTCGAAAATACTCTTTTCTTTCAATAAGAAAAACAAAAAAAAATTATAAAGTATGTTAATTTTTCATCTTGACTTTGTAATTGAAGCATTTTTCACGTCTACAGTCAATTGAAAATGAGTACGATGTTTTTTTAATGTTGACTTCCAAAATTATAAAAATGTAAATTAGCCAAATCATAAACTCCCGTCAAGGGAATTTTCTTTTTGTATTTATCATAATAATACCAACCTTTCACAAAATGCTGATACTGCTGATAATCGATAATTCCATCATAGCTCAACTGCATTGTGACAGGATTTCCGGCAATCTTTCCTTTGAAAATTTGAGAAGAATCTATTACTTTTTTTAATTCAATTTTCTGGCAAAGTAAAAATGTTAGGCTTAAAGAAAATAACAGGGAGAGTATTTTTTTCATGGTTTGATTGTAATTTAATTTAAAATGGTCACAAGAAAAAATGCGCAATCGTATAAATAATCAGCCCTACTAAACCACCCACGATCGTTCCGTTCACACGGATGAACTGAAGATCTTTCCCTACTTCCAGCTCCAGCTTTTCGCTTAATTCTTTTCCCTGCCAGTTTCCGACGGTCGAGCTGATGAGGTTTCCGAATTGATGGGTATTTTTTAGAATATATTTGTAAGCGGTAACACGAACCCAGTCGTCGATTTTTTTCTGAAAATTTTCGTCGTTTTTTAAATTCTGTGAAAATTCATTCAGATTTTTAGACAGATATTTTTTTAATGAAGATTCATCGTCCTGAAGTTCTTTCGTTAACGTATTTTTAATGGAAATCCAGATGTCGTTGGAATATTCATTCAGCTTGTCATTTTTAAGAAGATCATTTTTAATATTTTTAAATTCCTCTTCCCATTTCGGATCCTGTTTGAGTTCATTGGAGAAATCATAGATTTTCTGGGTGATCAGATTTCGTATTTCGTGGTTCGGATCTTGCTCAATCTCTTTGAAAAAGTCAGAAAGTCCGGTGGTAATTTTATCAGCAATTTTATTATCCACAAAAGCCGGGATAAACGTATAGCTTCCTTTTTTTACGCGGTCTTTAATCATTTCATCATTTTCAGAAATGTAATTTTTAATCTGTGAAGAAAGATTGGTAATGATTCTCTGATGGTCGTTTTTGTCTAAAAGATAGTTGATTCCGTTGCCTAAAATGGCGTTCAGTTTGATAGTATCGGTCATTTCAGATACTTTGTTGCTGATAAAACGGCTTACTTCCGAGTCATCGAGCTTATTTAAAATATCCAGAACAATGTCTGAAAGATTTTTAAGCAAAACATCCTGATTCTTTTCTTTTCCGAGCCATTCTCCTACAAAATTCGAGATTTTTAATTTCTGAATATAAGGTCTGATGTTTTCAGGAGAAAGAAAATTCGTTACGACGAAATTTCCAAGATTGTCTCCCAGTTTTTGCTTGCTGTTTTCAATAAGATTGGTGTGCGGAATCGGTAAACCAAGCGGATGACGGAAAAGGGCTGTTACGGCAAACCAGTCTGCTAAAGCTCCTACCATTGCAGCCTCGGAAAAGGCACGAACGTAACCTATCCAGTGTGAATCTATGGTTTTTTGCAACAGCGTTGTCCCGATAAACAGAACCACCATTAATACAAATAATCCTGTGGCAAATGCTTTGTATTTTCTGAGCTGTTTTCTTTTGGCTTCATCATTCATATGCTCAAATTTAGTAAATTTGGTTGTGAATTTTCAAGTATAAATTTTGCTGTAAAAAAATAGTAATTTATACTTCTGATTTATCGGAATCACTATTTTACGGCTTAAATTTTGTCTCTGTTATAAAAATATTTAAAATTCTATGGAAAACCAAGCAAAAAACAATCCATACTACTCCAGAACAGATACTTCAAAACTCGATATTTCCAATGATGAGTGGAAAAAAATTCTTGCTCCGGATTTATACGCCATTGCAAGAGAAGCTTCTACGGAAAGACCTTTCACCGGAAAATACAATGAATTTGACGAATTAGGAGAATATTACTGTGCCGTTTGCGGAAACCATTTATTCCGTTCTACATCCAAATTTTCCAGCAGTTGTGGCTGGCCAAGTTTTTTTGAAGCAGATAAAGAAGGAGTGTATTACAAAAGAGATACTACCTATGGAATGGAAAGGGTAGAAGTGCTCTGTAAAAGATGCGATTCTCATCTGGGACATGTTTTTGATGATGGTCCTCAGCCAACGGGATTGCGCTACTGCATGAATTCTGTAAGTCTGGAATTTGTTGCAAATTCTGAAAAATAATCCGATTTGTACCCACGAAATCAGTAAGTTAAAGTTTCTTAAATTGCGTTAAACTTCGTGGAGTTATTACGTTTACACTAAATATGTTTTATACATTTGCTGACTCAATTGGATTTAACATAATAGTGAAATAGTGAATGAAAGCATTGTATAGCTTATTAGGTGCAGCTTACATCGTTACTACTTCATTCTATTTGTCTCCAAAAAAGGCAATCGAAAAGAATGAAATCAGTACAAAAAAAATTGTAAGATTAGCCGACACGAAATCTGAGAAATCTGCCGAAAAAGCAGTAAGTTCATCAGAAGAATTATACAAATCTATTGTTTTCGAGCAGGGACACGAACTTAATGAGGAAGTTTTTTTCAAAGCGGTAACAGGTTTTGAAAATATGAAGAAAGCAGGTTTGCTTAACGGGGATTCGCATTTACTTACGGTATGCGATTTTTCTATGTCTTCGAACACAAAAAGACTTTGGGTAATTGACATGAATGAGAAAAAAGTATTGTTTAATTCATTAGTAGCACACGGAAAAAATACAGGCGAAGAATTTGCAACGAATTTTTCTAACACGGAAAGTTCGTTGCAGAGCAGCTTAGGATTTTATATCACGGATGCAACGTATGACGGAGACAACGGTTATTCTCTTAGACTACTTGGAATGGACAAAGGATTTAATGATGCAGCTTACAGAAGAGCCATCGTTATGCACGGCGCAGATTATGTAAGCGAGGAATTTGCCGCCATGCATAAAAGAATCGGCAGAAGTTGGGGTTGTCCAGCCGTTCCGAGAGATTTAACAAAACCGATCATTAATACCATTAAAGGAAGAAATCTTCTTTTTATTTATTATCCTGATCAGAATTACCTTTCCAAATCGGAGTGGTTAAAAGCATAACAGAAAAGCAGTCGGTTTGACTGCTTTTTTTATTGGATTAAATTTTCCCATTATAGTTGTCATTCTGACAAAGGAAGAATCTATTGAATTACTATTTATCGTTGATTAAGAGCGGATGATACAGAATTGTTTTATCTGCTCAATCTTCCAGAAATTTACTCTAAAAGCTTAAGAAAACTTCTTAAAAATCAAAGTTGCATTATGTCCTCCGAATCCAAAAGCGTTACTTAAAGCATAATTGATGTTCTTTTCTTTGGCTTCTCCAAAAACAATATTCAGATCTTTAGGGATGTTTTCATCAATCCTGTGAAGATTAATCGTCGGCGGAATAATTCCTTTTTCAATCGCTTTGATTGAAAGAATGGCTTCCGCAGCTCCGGCAGCTCCCAACAAATGCCCCGTCATGGATTTTGTGGCACTGATGTCGAGATTTTTACTTCCTTTAAATAATTTATTGATTCCGTTTAATTCAACCAAATCTCCCATTGGAGTAGAAGTAGCGTGAGGATTAATATAATCAATATCTTCGGTGTTGATTTCTGCCTCATGTAAAGCAAGCTGCATGGCTTTAATGGCTCCGACTCCATCGGGATGAGGTGCTGTCATATGATATGCGTCGGCTGTCATCGCTGCTCCTACCAATTCTGCATAAATTTTTGCACCTCTTGCTTTGGCGTGTTCATATTCCTCAAGAATTAAGGCTCCGGCTCCTTCTCCCATCACAAAGCCGTCTCGTTCTGCATCATAAGGTCGACTGGCGGTTGTAAAATCATCGTTTCTTGTAGACATCGCTTTCATAATAGAGAAACCTCCAATGGAAGCAGGGGTAATCGCAGCTTCAGAACCACCGCTCACAATCACTTTGGCTTTTCCTAATCTGATGTAGTTAAAGGCATCCATCAGCGCAGTATTTCCGGTTGCACATGCTGAAATCGTTGTATAATTGATTCCCTGAAGTCCGAATTTCATTGAAATCATTCCCGAAGCCATGTTGGCAATAAATTTAGGTACGAAGAAAGGATTGAATCTTGGCGTTCCGTCTCCTTTGGTAAATTCCATCACTTCACTCTCGAACGTCCACATTCCGCCCTGTCCGGTTCCCCAGATTACTCCGGTGTCGAACGGATCCATTTTTTCAAGCTCCAATCCGGAATCTTTTAAAGCTTCTGCTGTGGAATACATCGCGTATTGTGAAAAAAGATCACTTCTTTTGATTTCGTTATGCGTTAAATGAACTTTCGGATCAAAATTTTTAACTTCACAGGCAAAATGAACTTTAAATTTTTCTGTATCGAAGTGGGTGATTTTGTTGGCTCCGCTTACACCGTTAATACTGTTGTTCCAGAATTCTTCAACATTATTTCCTAAAGGCGTTACTGCGCCAAGTCCTGTAATGACAACTCTTTTCATTTAATTACTGATTTTGAATAAATTAGAGGTTCCTCTTGCAATTAAGCGCGTTTTATCTGCATTCCAGATTTCGCACTCTGCGTTTACAAACTGCTTTCCTCTTTTGATGATTTTCGTTTCAGCTACAATATTATCATTTTCTTTTGCTGTTGAAAAATAATCGATGCTGTTATTTATGGTTACGATAAAGTTTTTTTCGTTTAACGAGAACATGGTGGCTCCGATAACATCATCAAAAATGGCTGCGGTAACCCCACCATGAAGATTTCCCATCGGGTTCAGCCATTCCTGCCTTACTTTATATTGGAACTCCAATTGTCCTTCTTCTGCCGAAAGAACAACGGGATTCAGCCATTTCATAAATGGGGAAGGAGATGCTGTAAACTCTTTTCCGATGAATGATTTTATGATTTGTAATTTATCCATATGAATTATGAGATGTTTTGTTTAATTTCTTTGTCGATAACCTCTAAAATCCTGTCTAAAGCGAGATTGAGATATTTTTCGTCTTCTGTGGTTTTGGATAAAAGAATACCGCCTTCAATCATCATCACCAATAAAGAGGCAAATTCCTCCGCGTTAATTTCAGGCTTGAATTCTTCGCTTTTTTGTCCTTCAATGATAATATTTGAGATGGTTTTTATCCAGTCCTCAAAAGAATGCCGTACTTTCTTTCTAAGTTCCGGAAAGGAGTCACTACATTCTGTCGCTGCATTCATTAGCGGACAGCCGCCGTTTTGGAAGACAATTTTCCAGTTTTTTCTGTAAAATGCAATAAAAGCATACAGTTTGGCAGACATCGTAGGATATTCTTCACCAAAAGATCTCTGCATATTTTTCTTCAGCATTCCTGCATTGAACTGATATACTTCAAGAGCTACTTTATCTCTGTTTTCAAAGTTTCCGTAAATACTTCCTTTGGTTAAACCCGTCGCTTTTGTAATGTCCGAAAGGGATGTAGAGGTATAGCCTTTGGTATTAAACAAAGAGGCGGTTTTCTCAATGATGAATTGTTTTGTCTTTTCTGCTTTTGACATTTTTCTGCTGAATTCCTGCAAAGATACAAAAATATACCAATCGGTATATTTTATAATAAGATTAAATGTATCCGTCTATATTAAACCATTAAGATTTTATTTAAGAAGTTTAGATTAATTAAGTTGAATATTTTATTTTTTAAATTTTGGCTAAAGCCTTATGATTTATTTTTTGAATGAAAAAACGGGCTGAAGCCCGTTCCTATTCATGTTGATATTAAGATTTTAAATAATTTACGTGAAGAGCTTAATTAATCTAAACTTCTTAAATAAAATCTTAATGGCTCAAATTCTTAGTTAGCCAAAGTAGCTTCCAAAGTAATTTCGAAATTGAAAGCTGCACTTACAGGACAACCTTCTTCCGCATTTTTTGCATATTTCTGGAATTCTTCTTCTGAAATTCCGGGAACTTTAGCTGTTAATGTCAATTCAGATTTTGTAATTTTTCCTGCGCTCGGATCCAAAGTAATAACAGATTTTGTCGTTAATTCTTCCGGAGTATAGCCTGCCTGAGAAAGTTCTGCGCTTAATTTCATGGTGAAACATCCAGCGTGAGCCGCTGCTAATAATTCTTCAGGATTTGTTCCCACTCCGTCTTCAAATCGGCTGTTAAATGAATACTGAGTCTGGTTTAAAGTGGTGCTTTGTGTCGTAAGATGTCCTTTTCCTTCTTTAATGGTTCCGTTCCAAACGGCTGTTGCGTTACGTCTCATAATGTTTTGTTTTAATATTGTTATTTTGATGTGACAAAGGTATTGCAGATTTCGTTCCAGATAAATACACAAAAAGAACTAACTATTGTACTTTTTTCCCGAGACATAATTTTTTTTGAAACTTGCAGGTGTGCTTCCTGTCTTCTGACTGAAAAGCCGGTTGAAATAGGCAGGATCTTCATAGCCGAGATCGTAGGCAATTTCTTTTACCGTTTTGTCGGTATAGAATAATAGTCTTTTGGCTTCCAATAAGATTCTGCTGATGATAAACTGGTTGGGAGATTCCAGATTCAGATTTTTAAATTTGTGCGTAAGTGTTTTGGGGGATAGGTGAAGCATTTCTGCATAATCTGCCACATTATGTTTTTCGCGAAAGTGAACTTCAAGCAAACGGCTGAAATCCCTGAAAACATCCAGTTCGTGCGCCGGAATTTTTACTTCATCATTATTCAGATTCTGCTTTTTCCATTTTCTGGTGGCGCGGATGATAATTTGTTTAACGTAGGTTCGGATCATTTCTTCTGCGGAAGAATCTTTCCATTCCAGTTCGTTTTTAATGTTTTGAAATAAATGTTGGATTGCAGAATTTTCTTCGGCATCGAGTTCAACAAAAGGAATTTCAAACACGTTATGAAAAAGCAGTCCGTCACAGGCAACTTCCTTATCATGAATCTGAATGCAGTAAAAATCACGGTTGTAATAGATCAGATGCGATTCGTCGTTTCCATTTTCCATTTGCAGATGCTGATTCGTCAGAAAAAATAAAGCCGGATTTTCGGTTTTATAATGTCTGAAATCCACGGACAGTTCGTATCCTGCAGGAATATAGAAAATTTTAATTTCAGATTTGTATTTGTGGTCTTTAAAATTGAGCAGATTGTTTTCGGAAAAAGTTTCGAATCCCAGTTTCTTGTACTGGTCTTCAAAGATAAGTGTTTGCGACATCCTTTTGCTTTCCTATAAATGTACAAAAAAGCATGATTCCAACCCTATTAATTATTGAAATCATGCTTAATAATATAAACTTAATTGCTGATTTCTGAACCATTAAAAGAATTTAAGAGGTTAAGTTTAGTTTAGAAAAACAAATTACTTTCAATAAGTATAAAACTAAAAAAGTAAGTTCCTCTTAATATTCTAAACTCCTTAACAGAAATCTTAATGGTTTAAACTAAGTGCAAATAATATTAATTTTGGTTTTCAGCTTACAACTCCAACTCGCTAACGCTCAAATCCTCAAACTCTCAAATCCTCAAACCCTCAAACTTAAAAAGTAACATCCAACCCGACATAAAAATTAGCTTTCATGATCGGAGCATAGACCATTCCGCCGTCAAAATAATTTCCGAAAGGATTTTTAACATCAACAATGGCATTTTTCTGATAATAGGAAGTTAAATTTTCTCCTCCTAAATACGCCCTGATTTTCTTATTGAAATTCCTTGAAATCTGCGCATTTAAAACAACATAAGATTCAGAATAGGCTGGAAGCTGAAATTCTGCAGGATTCGAAGATGTATTAGGAAGTCTCTGTTTTCCGACTGCATTCAGTGTGGTATCGAAACTCCAGAATGCGCCTTTAGTGTTTTTGTTGGTAGAGTAGGCAAGATTCACAAAACCTCTGTGTTTCGCCATGAAAGGAACTTCACGTCTTCCATCCAGATAATCTGCCTGAACATCGTAATATTTGTAAGCCAGTCTCACTTCAAAATTTCTGAAAAGAATGAAATCCCACTGAGTCTGGAAAGAATTTGCGAAAGACTTTCCGTCAAGATTATAGAAAGTTAATTGTTGAGGAGACCGGTCCAGATCCACTATCACCTGATCCTGAAAATCTGTTCTGAAAAAATCTGCAACAATGGTAGATTTTCTTCCGAAAAGTTTGAATTCCTGCTGTAAACTCGCTCCGTAATTCCATGCAATTTCAGGTCTTAAACCATAAATATTTCCTCCGTTCTGTAAAACCTGAATGGAACGGTTAGATGCGAAATACTGCTGACTTTCGGCAAAAATGTTTGCCGTTCTGAACCCTCTTCCTGCGGAAAGCCTCAAAATCGTCTGCGGTGTAAAATCATATTTAAAATTCAGTCTCGGAGTAAACTGCGTTCCGGCAAGATTATGAAAATCTACTCTAGTTCCGGCAACTAAGGTGTATTTTAAACCTGTTAAAGTATATTCCGCAAAAGCTCCCGGAACAATCTCGTTTCTTTTGATGGTCGAGGTTAAATAGTTTTCATCATATCCATCATACATGAAGCTTGCTCCGGCTTTGTATTTATGATTGGTATTTCCCAAAATACTTTCAAAAATTAAATTGGAATAATACGTCTGCTGTTTTCCGGAATAATTTCTCAGTCCGAAAAAGCTGTCCTGCTGATGAAAAGTGTACTGGTTCATCCAGCCCAGACTTTGGTAAGGTTTTCCTTTAAAAACATACCCTGTTTTATTCCAAACCTGAAATCTGGAGATATCAATTCCAACTCCGTACAGCGATTGTTTTTCCTGCGGAATTTTTTTATCGAATCCGGTCTGTCCTGAAGTTCTTTCGTCTTTGATGAAATTAATTCCAAAATGTGAACCGAAACCTGACTTTTGCAGATCATTGTAATTCAGTAAATAAGCTGCATTTAACTGCGTTCCTTTCGGTCTGTCCAGAAATCCGTCATCATTCATATCGGTATCTCCGAAAGTTCCGTTTCCGTGAAGTAAAAATGTCTGCGACCACTTTTCATTGATGGGCGAAACACTGGTGATATTGGCTTCTGCTCTTCCGTTAAAATCTGAAAATAAATTCAGTGAAGTTTCCGGCTTTTCGGCATTCTTAAGAAGTTCTGTATTTATTTGTCCTGTAATGCTTTCATAACCATTCGTCACAGTACTTCCGCCCTTGGTAAGCTGAATGCTTTCAATCCATCTTCCGGGAATGAAACTCAGCCCGTAAGCGGAAGCCAATCCACGGATTTCGGGCAGTAATTCTTTTGTTAAGCTCGTATATTTTTGGTCTAAACCTAATATTTTCAGTTGCTTTGTTCCTGTAACCGCATTGCTGAAAGAAACATCAACTGTTGCATTGGTTTCAAAACTTTCAGAAAGGTTACAGCAGGCTGCTTTCAGGAGTTCTTTTTTATCAATATTAAAAATAAGTCCTGCTTCTTTTTTGTTTAAAGACGTTGCCGCTTTTGATCCGTTTACCGTAACGCCTTTAATATTTTTTTCATGACTGCCGTGATTTTCACCCGCTTCATGATGATCAGCGTGATCTGTGTTTTCTGAAGGATTTCCTTCTTCCGCATGAACTTTCGGATTTGTTTCTCCAAAAGGAATTTCTCTATCGTAAAGACAGCATGAGGGTAGGTTTTTATACGTGTTGTCACTGGATTTATACTTCTCGTTATCATGCCCAACTTCCGCAATTTTCTTCAAAATTTTGTCTGATGATGTTTTATTCGAATCAAAATTCAGCGTTACAATTTGTCTTTCGGCATTCCATTCTACGGAATCTGCTCCTGCATTTTTTGCGGCTTTTTCAATTCTTGCTTTGCAGGATTCACAATTGCCTTTTACATAAAATTCATTTTCTTTTTTAGCATGATTTTCATGATTTTCAATGGTTTGTGGCTGTAAGTCTCTGGTGTAATGACAGCATTCCGGAAGAGCTTCATACGTTTCAGCAGAGGCTTTGAATTTTTCATTGTCATGACCTGCTTCTGCGATTTTTTTTAAGATTTCATCTGAAGAAGTGTTGTTGTCTGTTTCAATGGTTAATATTTGTGCATCAATTGAATAGGTTGCTGTTTTTGCGCCTGCATTCTTAGCAGTGTTTTCGATTCTTTCTTTGCACATCTCACAGTTTCCCTTTACTTTGAACTGGTTTTTTGAAAGATTCTGGGCAAAAATAAATTGTATGGATAATAAGAATACACCAAGAATAATCCTGGAAATATATAATTTCATTTTGTTTAAAATTTAGATTAATTAAAGCTTTAATGCTGCAAGGTAAACATCAGGTCGATAACCAGTCATTCTGATGCTGGTAAACCGATGTTTAGTAACATTATTTTTAATTAAGCTATTTTCGGCGGCTGCCAGATTTCTTTTAAACGGCTTGAAAGATAAGGATCCGAATATTCGAACTGCGAGTTTTTATTCGATTTGTAATACGAATATTCTAACTGTAAACTCTTTGAAAAAGGAGTTTCTATAAAAGTATAACAGGCTAAACACGTTGAACAGCAATCGTCGTTACAGCTTGATTTCTGCTCTTTTTTGTGATGGTTATTTTCGGAATTTTGAGAATGATCTTTTTTACAGCAGCTCATTTCAGAATCTTTTTTGCAACAGTTTTCCTGCATATTCTGTGCATAGAAATTATCTTTAGGAATCAGAAAGATTCCCAGGCAGAAAATAACAGTTATTATCTGAAATAATTTCATAACACAAAAGTACAAAATTTCTTATAAAGGCTCTCCCACTTTCTTCGCACAGTCATGCCAAGGTTCTCCATGAGGAGGATTTACCGCCGGTTTCGGACCTGTTGGAGCAGGTGTCGGAGCCGGAGCGGGAGCGTTTTGTGCGATATTTTGCTGTACAGGCTGCTGAACCGGAGCCGGTTTGCTGTTCAAAGGTTGTCCTACCGGAATATCGCATCGGTGTCCCGGTTCTCCATGAGGAGGATTCATTCCTTTCGGAGTTTTAACGGTTTTTGCTTTTCCGCTTTGGTCTAAGGCAAATTTTCCGGGTTGTAAAGAATTTGGATCAATCTGAATGGTCTGTCCCTGCGGAGCATTTACCGCAACATTCTGAGTTCCCTGTTGAGGTTGTGCAGGAGCAGAATTTAATGGCTGTCCTACCGGAATATCGCATCTGTGACCGGGTTGACCGTGTGGTGGATTCATTCCCGGAGAAGTAACGGTTGACGTTCCCGATCCTGTTGTTGTTTTAATTCCCGCCTGATCAAGAATAGAAGCTTTAGGAGCCTGATTAACCGCTACAGGAGCCTGCGGAACTCCGGCTTCTTCTTTAAGATAAGTAGCTCTCTCATCCTTTTTACACGATACTGTAAATATAGAAATGGCAAGTATGCCCAACAATGTAGTTTTCATATAAAACAAAATTAGCAAAACATTTTTAAATGCTTTGCTAATTTTATAATAATAGTCGTTTTTTAGAATTAATTCTTAACTAAAAGTCTGAATCCTTCTCCGTGTACGTTGATGATCTCCAGTCCTTCGTCGTCTTTCAAAAGTTTACGAAGCTTAGCAATATAAACGTCCATACTTCTTGCTGTAAAATAGTTTTCTTTCTTCCAGATTTTTCTCAAAGCCAAGTCTCTTGGCATAAAATCGTTTCTGTGGATACAAAGAAGTTTCAATAGTTCATTTTCTTTTGGAGAAAGCTTGTATTCGTTGTCACCAACTCTCAGTTGTCTCAACATAGAATCAAAGAAAATATTGCTGATCTTGAACTGTTCCTGCTCTTCATTTTCTAAGGTGGAACTTCTCTGAAGAATTGCTTTAATTTTATATAAAAGAAGCTCAGTATCAAATGGTTTTGTGATGTAATCATCAGCTCCCAACTGATATCCCTTCAAGATATCTTCTCTCATATTTCTTGCAGTTAAGAAAATGATCGGTGTATTTTTATCTATTTTTTTTACGTCTTCTGCTAATGAAAAACCGTCTTTTTTAGGCATCATCACGTCGAAAATACAGATATCGAATTCGTTTTCCGTAAATTCTTTCAACCCCTGTTCTCCGTCTGTAGCAAGAGTAACTTCGAAGTTATTTATCGTTAAATAATCCTTCAGCACTGCCCCAAAACTCTGGTCGTCTTCTACTAATAATATTCTGTTGCTCATAGTTGTAACTATTAATCGTTAATAATTTTGAATGAACAAGTCATTCTCCTCTTTTCTAATATTTGTTTATTGGATAAAAATTTTATTTATGCCATCGGAAGCTTTATTGTAAATGTGCTTCCTTTTCCTTTTTGTGAATCTACAATAATCTGTCCCTTATGGAGTTCCACAATCTTTTTTACATAAGACAGTCCTAAACCCTGTCCTTTTACATTATGAATATTTCCGGTTTCTTCCCTGAAGAATTTTTCGAAAATTTTCGTTTTATTTTGGGTTTCCATTCCCATTCCCTTATCTGAAACTTCTATTACATAAAAATGACCTTCATTTCTTGTTTTAATAGAGATTTCCGGCGTTTCCGGCGAATATTTATTGGCATTGTCCAAAAGGTTTACCAGCATATTCGAGATGTGGAATTCATCAATTTTAAAATTATAATTCGTTGCATTAAATTCCTCTCTCAGCGTACCGTTTCTCTGCTTTACAATAAGACTGAAAGATTCTGCCGTTCTTCTGATCAGTTCTCTTACGTTGGTTTCCTTCAGGAATAATTTCACTTCATTACGTTCGAGTTTAGACATATTCAGAACATTTTCCACCTGCTTTTTCATCCTCAGATTTTCCTGCTTAATCAGTTCCGAATAGTATTTTACCTTTTCCGGATTGGTTGCAATCTTATCATTCGCCAAAGAGTCTGTTGCTACAGAAATCGTTGCCAGAGGAGTCTTAAACTCGTGAGACATATTGTTGATGAAATCTGTCTTTACTTCTGCCAGTTTTTTCTGTCTCATCATATAATTAATGGAAATAATATAAATTCCCAAAATGGTAAGCAGCGAAAGAAAGGTTCCCAAAAGCATCGGCCAGTTGTTCATTGCAAGAGAGTATTCTTTTTTTGGAAAAACGAGCGCAAGATTATATAATGTTCTTTCTTTTTTATCTGTAAAAAGTGGGTATGAGTATCTGTTGCTATCTTTTTCTTCTTTATAATCTTTTGTAACAACACTTGTTACTTTGTTATTTTTATCTGTAATTCCGTAACCGAATTTTGCTGAAATACCTCTTACTCTCAATTCTTTTGCAATTACAGAATCCAAAACTTTTGGATTTACACGCTTAGTAATTGGGATGTTATTTCCTACGATTTTTGCATATTCACGCATATAAAAATCTCCGTTTTCTAATCCCTGATTAATATCAGCAGTAAGAATTTCTCTACTTGTTGTATCTCTTTTTATTTTATAGGCGGCTTCATCAGAATACAGTTTTGTAAGCTTAATCGAATCTCCCTGCAGAGAAATCGGAAGCTGGCTTTTTTCAATAATATTCTTAGAATAAATAATCTGTCTACGCGTTCCGGAATCTTCTACCTGCTGAATCGTGGTTAAAGTAGGCTGATCACTGTTTGCTAAAATATTATTTCTGAAATCTTTATTGTCTTCATTTAGATATTTATCTACCTCAATTTCTCCAATGGTTTTTGCTGTACCTTCTAAAGCAGAATACACTTTATTGGAAAACTCCTGTTCCAGTGCTCCGTAATAATTTTTCAGCCAATAAAACTGGAGTGTAACGAATACAATCAAAGAGATCGTCATAAACACAGAAATTATTGGGATGAACTTATTATTCATTTACTTTATTTTAATCGATTTTGAAATAATGAGTGTTAAAATTAATTATTTTATGACTTGATAAACAAAAAACGCGCCAATAAATTGTGTAATTTTTCTTAAAAAGGCGTTATTTAACGTTTTTTTATAAATTTTTAATTTTTGTTATAATAAACACTATGTGTAAAATAAAAAAGGAAAGTAAAAATTTACTCTCCTTTTTTTATTTCTAAAGTATTTCTTCATCCTGAAAATACTGAATAATTGCTTTTTTCATTAAAAGCTGCTGTTCGTTCGGTTTCAGTTCTGGAAGATCTTCCAGTTTATCAAAGTGTGGATATCCGTCGTCATCGTAATGCGAAAATTTATAATATCCGAAAGGCTCCAGTAATCTGCACACTGAAATGTGGATTAAATTTACCTTATCGTCTTTTGTGTATTTCTGCTGTCCGCTTCCCAGTTCCTGAAGTCCGATCAGAAAAAGGTAGGTTTCTATCGGAGCATTTTTTTCCGTATCGAAATTTTCAATAAAGAATTGCTCTATTTTTTGCCATAATTCCGCTTCGTTCATTATATATCAATTCTTTTTATTGTTTATTCTGTTTTTTCGGGAAAATAAACATAATCCCTATATTTTACCTTCCAGTTTCATCAGGAAAGCATATTCCAGAGCATCTTCTTTCAAAGATTCAAATCTTCCGCTCGCTCCGCCGTGTCCTGCGCTCATATCTGTTTTGAAAATCAGGATATTGTCATCCGTTTTCAGTTCTCTCAGTTTTGCCGTCCATTTTGCCGGTTCCCAATATTGTACCTGAGAATCGTGTAATCCTGTGGTAATCAATAGATTTGGGTAATCTTTAGCTTCCACATTGTCATACGGCGAATATTCTTTCATATAATGATAATATTCTTCATCATTCGGATTTCCCCATTCGTCGTATTCTCCTGTTGTTAATGGGATGGTTTCGTCCAGCATGGTCGTTACAACGTCCACAAAAGGAACCTGTGCTACAATTCCGTTGAAGAGAGAAGGTTCGTAATTCATTACCGCTCCCACCAGTAATCCTCCTGCGCTTCCGCCCATCGCGTACAAATGTTTTGAGGAAGTATAATTTTCTTTAATTAAAAATTTTCCGGCATCAATAAAATCAAAAAATGTGTTTTTCTTGAACAGCATTTTTCCGTCTTCATACCATTCTCTTCCCAGATATTCTCCGCCTCGTATGTGGGCAATTGCGTAAATAAAACCTCTGTCTAAAATAGAAAGCCTCACGTTTGAAAAACTTGCATCAACAGTGTGTCCGTAACTTCCATAACCATATAAAAGTAAAGGTGTATCTGCAGATTTTGGGGTATCTTTATGGTAAACCAGAGAAATGGGAACTTTCGCTTCTCCGTCTCTGGAATCTGCCCAGATTCTTTCGGAAATATAATTTTCGGCAAAGAATTTTCCGCCCAAAACTTCCTGCTGTTTCAGAAGTTTTGTGGTTTTTTCCTTCATATTATATTCGTAGGTGGAACTTGGCTGTGTAAGAGAAGTGTAGCCGTAGCGGAGAACTTCCGTGTCAAATTCCAGATTTACTCCGATGTAAGCGGTATAAGTAGGATCTGAAAACGGCAGATAATGTGATTCCTGCGTTTTCTCGTCAATAATCTTGATCTGTAAAAGACCTTCTTCTCTTTCTTCAAGAACCAGATAGTTTTTAAAGATCTCAAAACCTTCCAGTAAAACTTCCGGACGGTGAGGAATTACATCCACCCAGTTCTCCATTCCGCAGTTATCGATCTTTGTCTTTACAATTTTAAAATTGAAAGCATCGTCTGCGTTGGTAATAATGTAGAATTCATCTTCATAATGCTCAACCGAGTATTCCAGATCATCTATTCTTGGCTGAATAATCGTCCAGTCTGCGAAAACGTCATCGGAAGGAATAAATCTGTGCTCATCCGAAATGGTGCTCGAACTGGCAATAAAAATATATTCCAGAGATTTGGTTTTGAAAACATTTACGTCGAATGTATCATCTTTTTCATGGAAAATCAGCACATCATCCGAAGAATCTGTTCCCAGTTTATGTCTGTACACCTGAAAAGCTCTTAAACTTTCATCTTTTCTGATGTAGAAAATATGCTCGTTATCATTTGCCCAGACTGCTTTTCCTGTGGTGTTTTCAATTTCATCAGGAAGTGTTTCACCGGTCTGTAAATTTTTGAATTTAATGGTGTAAATTCTTCGGCTCACGTTATCTGTTGAAAATGATGCCAATTGGTTGTTTGGAGAAACAGCAACACTTCCTACTTCAAAATAATTTTCGCCTTCTGCCAAAATATTAACGTCCAGAATAATTTCTTCTTCGTTTTCGAGACTTTGGTATTTTCTGCAGAAAATAGGATATTCTTTTCCCTCTTCGTAACGAACGATGTACCAATATTCGTTAAAGAAATAAGGTAAAGATTCGTCATCTTTTTTATAACGGGCTTTCATTTCCTCAAAAAGTTCTTCCTGAAAAGGTTCTGTATCCTTCATGATGAAATCTGCATACGCATTTTCTTCTTCGAGATATTTTATTACTTCTGGATTTTCTCTTTCGTTGAGCCAGAAATAGGGGTCTAACCTTTTATCACCGTGTGTTTCAAGTATTTTTTCTATTTTTTTTGCCTTTGGAGCTTCCATTCAATGTTAATTCTTGTTCAAATTTAGTTAAAAAAAAACCATCTTTCCGGTAAGAAAAGACGGTTGCTTTATATTTTATATTAAAAACTTATTTATGTAATGCTTTAATATACTTTTCCAATGCCATGGTCATGGACGGAGTTTCCTTTGTAGGAGCCATTAAATCTACTGTTAGCCCTGCTTCTTCTGCTGCTGCTGAAGTAGTTGCACCGAAAACGCCGATTTTTGTTTCTTCCTGCTTGAAATCCGGAAAATTCTGCTGTAGAGATTTAATTCCCTGCGGACTGAAGAAAATCAGCATATCATAATCTTTTACATTGATGTCTGTAAGATCGCTGCAAACGGTTCTGTACATGATGGCTCTTTTCCAGTCTACATTAGAAGCTTCCATTGTTTTGGTAATATCCGGGCTTAAAACATCTGATGATGGCAAAAGATATTTTTCGCTCGGGAATTTTTTAAACAGCGGAAGAAGATCCGAGAAGTTCTTTTCCCCGAAGCTGATCTTTCTTTTTCTGTACACAATATGCTTTTGAAGATAATTCGCAATGGCTTCCGACTGGCAGATGTATCTCATCGTATCAGGAACCGAAAAACGAAGCTCTTCAGCTAATCTGAAGTAATGGTCGATCGCGTTTTTACTCGTGAAAATAATTCCGGTATATTGCGTAAGATCGATCTTTTGTGTTCTAAGCTCTTTATTGTCAACTCCTTCGACGTGGATGAAAGGACGGAAATCAATCTTTATCTTTTCCTTCTTTGCAATTTCCAGGTACGGAGACGACTCACTTGGCGCTGGTTGAGAAACCAATATAGACTTTATTCTCATCATTGACAGTTATTAAAAAAACAATAGTTTCCAAAGCAACAAAATGGGTGCGATTTGGAGCGTGCAAATATACAAAAATTTATAATACCATTTCTCAGGTAAGATGTTGTTCTTGTGAAATAAATAGAAAAACACCTTGAAAATGAATACAAAAGAGAAAAAGAAAATGTAATATAAAAACATTTTATTTCTGTCGATCGGGAAATAATAGTGGGTTACACATAAAATTATTAACAAAAAAGACAGGACAAAATAAAATTTTGTAGAGGTAAAATAAAAAACAGTCCATTTCTTTCCGTCGCCAATGCTTTGGAAAAATAAAAATCCTAAACTTGATTTTATTGCATAAAAAAATATGACCGCAATTAAACAAAAACCAAATTTATTAAGCTGATACCCCAAAATCTGAAGATCGGCAACATATTTTGGAACTATGGGAATATACTGGGAGATCAGAACCGAAAGCGTAAGTGTAATAACACAGGATGTGATTACCCAGCTCGGAAGGTTGTTGCTGGCGTCAAAATACTTTTGAAGCAGAAAATCTTTCAGGTTGGCTTCTCTTTCTACGACGTTCATCATAAAAAGGTATAAAAAGATACAGCCCAGCAATATAAAGATTACCCAATCGTTATGTTCAGGTATTCTTACATGATTTATAAATGTTTGTGATAAAGGCAACGGAATTTTTTTGCAAAATTATAGATTATTTTGTATAAAATAAAAAGGTTAAATAAACTATCTTTGCAAACTGAAATGAAAAAACTGGTCATAATTCCGACTTACAACGAAAAGGAAAATATTGAAAATATTATTTCCGCAGTTTTTGCATTGGAAGATGACTTTCATATTTTGGTAGTGGATGACTCGTCTCCTGATGGAACGGCGGACTTGGTGAAGGAATTGCAGAAGAATTATCCTCATTATCTTCATCTGTCGGTACGAAAGGTGAAAGATGGTTTGGGAAAAGCATACATTCATGGGTTTAAATGGGCGATCGAAAATAAGTATGATTATATTTTTGAAATGGATGCCGATTTTTCGCACAACCCGAATGATCTGCCTAAGCTTTATGAAGCCTGTTTAAAAGCAGACATGGCAATCGGTTCCCGTTATTCCAAAGGAGTAAATGTGGTGAACTGGCCTATGGGAAGAGTTTTGCTGTCTTATTTTGCTTCAAAATATGTTCGTTTTGTTTTGGGACTTCCGATTCATGATACTACGGCAGGCTTTGTCTGTTTTTCAAGAAAGGTTCTGGAAGAAATCGGTTTGGATAACGTAAAATTAAAAGGATATGGATTTCAGATCGAAATGAAATTCAGAGCTTTTAAAAAAGGATCTAAAATTGTAGAAGTTCCTATTATTTTTACCAACAGAATTCTGGGAGAAAGCAAAATGAATGGCGGGATCATTCATGAAGCGGTTTTTGGAGTTTTAAATTTAAAATGGAAATCCATCATCAACAGATTATGAAAAAACTGATCTTCATTTTTGTTCTGATGTGTCTGTTTTCATGCGGAGACTACATCGATAAGCCTAAAAATCTGATCCCGAAAGATCAGATGGCAGAAATTCTGGCTGATCTTTCCATTAACGATCAGGCAACTTTCATGTATCCCAACACGAATCTTGAAGCAGGAACAAGATATATCCTGAAAACACATAATGTAAAATCTCAGGATTTTGTGGAAAGCTTCAAATATTATGTGGTGAAGGAAGAGATGAGCGGTATTGCAGATGATGCCCAGAAAATAGTATTAAAGAAAGATCCCAAAGCGGATCAGTATGTAAAGGATAAAAAAAATAAATCAGGAAATCTTCAGAATCCTCCTGCTTTATCGAGATAATTTAAGATGCAAAAGTTTTTTAATATAGAAAAAACCTCTGAGGGAAAGGCAAGAGCGGGAGAACTTACCACAGATCACGGTAAGATTCAGACGCCTATTTTTATGCCTGTAGGAACGGTTGCAAGTGTAAAAACAGTTCACCAGAGAGAATTAAAAGAAGATATCAAAGCTCAGATTATTCTGGGAAATACTTATCATTTATACCTTCGTCCGGGAATGGAAGTCATGCAGGAAGCCGGAGGTTTGCATAAATTCATGAACTGGGATCTGCCGATTCTTACGGATTCCGGAGGTTTTCAGGTGTTTTCGCTGGCGAGCAGCAGAAAAATGTCTGAAGAAGGAGCCCGATTCAAATCTCACATCGACGGAAGTTACCATATGTTCTCTCCCGAAAAATCCATGGAGATCCAGAGACAGATCGGAGCCGATATTTTTATGGCTTTTGATGAATGTGTGGCGTATCCGTGCGAATACAATCAGGCAAAAACATCCATGGAACTTACACACCGTTGGTTGAAAAGATGTATCGAATGGACGGAAAACAATCCTGAATTGTACGGTCACAAGCAAAGACTTTTCCCTATTGTTCAGGGATCTACTTTTTCCGATTTAAGAAAAATTTCCGCAGAAGTTATTGCGGAAGCCGGAGCGGAAGGTAATGCAATCGGCGGTCTTTCCGTAGGCGAGCCTGAAGAAGAAATGTACAGAATTACAGATGAGGTTACCGATATTTTACCAAAAGAAAAACCGAGATATTTAATGGGAGTGGGAACTCCGTGGAATATCCTGGAATCCATCGGGCTAGGTATTGATATGATGGATTGTGTAATGCCAACAAGAAATGCCAGAAACGCAATGCTTTTCACATGGAAAGGCGTAATGAATATGAAAAACGAGAAGTGGAAGAAAGATTTTTCGCCTCTGGACGAATTTGGAACAAGTTTCGTAGACAGAGAATATTCTAAAGCGTATGTAAGACATTTGTTTGTTTCTAAAGAATATCTGGCAAAACAGATTGCTTCCATTCATAATTTAGCTTTTTATCTGGATCTGGTAAAAGTGGCAAGAGAACATATTATGGCAGGAGATTTCTATCAGTGGAAAAATTCGGTGGTTCCAATTCTTCGTCAGAGATTATAATTAAAAATAAAAACGCAGTAAAATGCTTAAAATAATAGACCGATATATCGTTAGAAAATACCTTGGAACATTCAGTTTCATGCTGATATTGCTGTCTATTGTTGTTTTGGTGATCGACGTACAGCAGAAAATTCCAAGAATTGAAAATGCAACAGCGCTGGATCCGAAACTTAATGTTACGTACTTCCTGATTCATTTTTATCCTTTCTGGATCGTGAATCTGGTCATGACGTTCCTTTCGATTCTCGTCTTTATTTCGGTAATCTATTTTACCTCAAGAATGGCAAACAATACCGAGATTGTTGCCGTTATCAGTAGTGGAGCGAGTTTTCACAGGTTTGCAAGACCTTATTTGCTTACATCCTTGTTTATTGCTGTTTTGTCATTGGGAATCAATCACTTTTTGCTTCCCTGGGCGAATATTCAGAAAAATCAGCTTGAAGCCTATACCTACAATGCAACCAATAAAGAGAAGGTTTTAGGAACGGCTCCCGTTTCTGCGCAATTAAGCAAAACGGAGTATATCTTTATCAATTCATGGAATAAAAGAGAAAAAAGAGGTTCCGGATTCGTCTATCAGAAGTTTGATAAGGATAGAAGAATGACGTACGAGTTAAAGGCTTCTGATGTTTCGTGGGATAAAGACAAAAAAGAATTTGTACTGAATTCCTACACGGAAAAAACCATCAATAAAGACGATACAGAAAAGTTGTCCAGCGGTTTCGATCTGAAGAAAAAATACGGTCATGATCCTGAAGAACTTTTCCCCAATGAACTTTTAGGGCAAAATAAAACAACACCGGAACTGATAAAATTCATCAAAAGAGAAACTGAAAAAGGTAACAGCAACTTGAATGCGCACTTAAACGAGCTTCACCAAAGAACTTCGATGCCATTTTCCATCGTTATTCTTACCTTTTTAGCGCTGTCGCTTTCTTCACAGAAAAAACGAGGCGGATTGGGTATTAACTTGGCTCTGGGTATTTCTTTAGCCTTTGTTTTTGTATTTTCCTTTGAAGCTTTAAAAGTGGTTTCGGAAAATAAAAGTATTTCGCCTGCTTTGGCGATGTGGCTTCCCAATATGATCTTTTTCCCGCTTGCTGCTTTTCTTTACATTAAAAGAGCCAATCAGTAAAGTAATTTTATTTCTTTGTGATAGAAAGATCGTAGTCCGTCATTTTCAAGATCAATCCAGAGTTCACCATTTTCATCAGCCTTTTTGATGATGCCATTTTGGCGTGTTTTTTCGAGTTCGAACACCGATATTTCGTCTTTTCGGAACAGGTTTTCATTGAAAAGTTTGAGGATTTCCTCTTCCGATGGAATATTTTTCAGTTTTTCGGTTAAAAAATCATGAAGTTGTAAAGTGAAATCATTCAGGTCAAAACTTCTTCCGGTCTGCGTTAAAAGCGATCCTGCATTGGAAATTTCAAATTTTTCCTGAAGAATATTAAATCCGGCTCCTGCAATGAAATATTGATTTTGATTAAATTTTTTCTTTTCAATAAGGATTCCTACGATTTTTTTACCTTTAAGAATCATATCGTTCGGCCATTTTATTTTCACGTCGCCGTCAGTCAAATTGGCAAGGAAATCCCTTATGACAATTGCGGTATAATAATTGAACATAAAATCCGAGACTGTAAAGTGTTCAGCCTTTACAGCAAGAGTATAAGCCAGATTTTTTTCAGCCGTTGAAGACCATGTATTTCCGTACTGTCCGCGACCTTTCGTCTGATTGAATGTGTGAAGTGCAATAAAATCTGAATCTTCATAAAGTAAAAACTTAGATATTTCGTCATTAGTAGAAGAACATTCTTTCACATAAAACAGTGCGCTCATTTAAGAAAACTTTAAGACTTTAAAAGGCTAAAAATAAGGCTAAAGTAAAAGAAAAACAATAAATTTGCAGATTATAGTATTTTTTAATGAATAAAACAGTAGAAAAACAAGCGCTAATAGATAAAATTGTAGAGGCTATCCAGGATGTAAAAGGTGAAGATATCATGATCTTTGATCTTTCCAATATCGAAAATTCAGTAGCAGAAACGTTCATCATCTGTAGCGGAAACTCAAATACGCAGGTTTCGGCGTTAGCGGGAAGTGTAGAGAAAAAAGTAAGAAACGACCTTAAAGACAGACCTTGGCACGTAGAAGGTACCGAAAACTCTATGTGGGTTTTGGTAGATTACGTTTCCGTAGTAGTCCACATTTTCCAGAAAGAAGTAAGAGAATATTATGATATTGAAGAACTTTGGGGAGATGCTGTGATTACGAAAATCGAAAATTAATTATTAAATTTTAAAAAGTATAAATGAACAATAAAGGATTTAACTGGTTTTTTCCTATCATGATTGTGGCACTTGTGCTGTTCTTTGTAGCCAATTCTATGGGCGACAGCAGCGGTAAGACAATCGATGAAGATGGTTTCTTCAGAGAAATGCAGGCAGGGAAAGTCCAGAGAGTTTTAATTGACAAACAGGCTCAGAAAGCCGATGTATTTTTAACACAGGCTGCGAAAACAGCAACTGTAAAAAAAGACGATAAATCGAATCCTTTTTCGGGGCTTGTAATGGCTCCAAAGGCAGATTACTCGCTTAAATATGGAGATCTTAGACTTTTCCTTGAAAAATTTGATGCCATCAGAATGCAAAATCCGGCGATAAAAACGTCTAAAGATTATGCGGAAGGCGAAAGCCCGTTAACGAGCTTTTTAATTCAGGCATTAATCTGGATTGCGATTCTAGGGATCTTTTATTTCCTTCTTTTCAGAAAAATGGGAAGCGGAGGCGGACCCGGCGGACAAATTTTCTCCATCGGAAAGTCGAAAGCAAAACTTTTTGACGAAAAAGAAAGAATTCAGGTAACATTTAAAGATGTTGCAGGTCTTGAAGGAGCGAAAGAAGAAGTTCAGGAAGTCGTGGATTTCCTTAAAAACTCAGAAAAATATACCAAACTGGGAGGTAAAATTCCGAAAGGAGTTCTTTTGGTGGGTCCTCCGGGAACCGGTAAAACATTATTAGCAAAAGCAGTAGCGGGAGAGGCGAAAGTCCCTTTCTTCTCGCTTTCAGGTTCAGATTTTGTGGAAATGTTTGTTGGGGTAGGAGCTTCAAGAGTAAGAGACCTTTTTGCTCAGGCGAAAGCAAAATCTCCTGCGATTATCTTTATTGATGAGATTGATGCCATCGGACGTGCAAGAGGAAAAAATAATTTCTCTGGCGGAAATGACGAAAGAGAAAACACACTGAACCAGTTATTAACTGAAATGGATGGTTTCGGAACCGATACGAACGTTATCGTAATGGCTGCAACCAACCGAGCGGATATTCTGGATAAAGCCTTAATGAGAGCCGGACGTTTTGACCGTTCCATTTATGTAGACCTTCCGGAACTGCACGAAAGAAGACAGATTTTTGATGTTCATTTAAAGAAAATCAAGCTTGATGATACTGTAGACAGAGAATTCCTGGCAAAACAAACCCCGGGATTCAGTGGAGCCGATATTGCAAATGTTTGTAATGAAGCAGCCTTAATTGCAGCAAGAAACAACCACGCTTCGGTAACGAAACAGGATTTCCTTGATGCGGTAGACAGAATTATCGGTGGTCTTGAAAAGAAGAATAAAGCCATCAAACCTTCTGAAAAAAGAAGAGTTGCTTATCATGAAGCAGGACATGCTACGATTTCATGGCTGGTAGAACACGCTTCACCACTATTGAAAGTAACGATTGTTCCGAGAGGACGTTCTTTAGGTGCGGCTTGGTATCTTCCGGAAGAAAGACAGTTAACAACTACAGAGCAAATGCTGGATGAAATGTGTGCAACATTGGGAGGTAGAGCAGCAGAGCAGGTGATATTCAATAATATTTCCACCGGAGCGCTTTCTGATCTTGAAAGTGTAACCAAAAGAGCTCAGGCAATGGTAACCATTTATGGTTTGAGTCCGAATATCGGGAATATCTCTTACTATGACAGTTCAGGACAGTCTGAATATTCTTTCGGAAAACCTTATTCTGAAGAAACTGCGAAGAAAATTGATATTGAGATCAAAGGAATTATCGAAAATCAGTATGACAGAGCGGTTCAGATTTTAACTGAAAATAAAGATAAGCTTGATGCTCTGGCGAATAAGCTTTTAGAAAAAGAAGTAATCTTCCGCGAAGACCTTGAAGAAATTTTCGGAAAGAGAGCATGGGATCCTGAATTAACAGAGAAACCTGTTACCAATACGATTCCGGATGCTAAGGAACCGCAAGAACAGATTCTGACTAAAGAAAAAGAAGGAGACAGTGAAATTCAGGCTCCTGAAAGCCCGACACAGCTTTAAAATTTCTTTAAATTTAAATAACACAAAACCTGACAGTTCTGAAATTGTCGGGTTTTTTTATATTTCTCGGTATGTTTTTGGATTTCTATATGATTAATTTATATTTTTGTATAAAGTTGACTAAAAATAGATCAAATTGAATTTATTTAAGAAGATTGTAAGCAAACTTACGAACCAGCCGGAGCAGGATGAAAGACAAAGCCTGGAAAAGCTAGGGGATTCGCTGAAAAATGCGGATCTCGATTATAAGTTTGCCCAACTGTTTACGCATTCCGGAGGTTTTTTTAATTACTGTGCAGATGAAGCGGAGGCGTTACAGACTTTGAACCAGATTATTAAAATTGAAGGAATACATAATATGTTCTGTTGGGATAAAGACCTTCAGAATTTCCTGAATGTCGTAAAAACGCCTTATACTTCTGAACTCCAGAGCAATAACGATGCAAGTTTCATTACCTGCGAATATCTTATTGCGTACGACGGAAGAATTATGCTTTCTCACAATAATATCCTTCATTATCATTCTTCCAGACTGCCGGATAAAATTATCATTATGGCAAATATTTCACAGATTGTGAACAACCTGAATGATGCGATGGGAAAGATCAAAAGAAACGGAAATATCAAAAATCTTACTTCCATCAGCGGTGGACAGTCGAAAATGGATACTTCTTCCCATACCAACACAAAACTGTTTTTATTGTTGCTTGAAGATTAAGCATCAGATTTAAAATTTAACATCTTGGACAAAAATCTCATTCAAAGAACCTTATCAGGAATTGTTTACGTAGCAGTTATTATTCTTTGTACCACTCCGCTTGGAGCCCAGTTAATCAACAGTATTTCTCCGGATCTTGTAAAGCAGCAATATCTTTATTACGGATTAATTTCTCTTCTAATGGGAGTAGGTTCGTGGGAATGTTTTAAAATCATGAAATTCGGGAAAGGCTATGAACGGTTTGTTGTTTTTCCTTTGGTGATTTTTATTTTTTATGTGTTTTCGAAAAGATATTTTAATTATGGTTTCTTTTTCGATTTCAGGCTGAGTGAAATCCTTGCGATGGTTCTTATCGTTATTGCAGCCGTTACTTTATTTAAATTCCCGAACGAATTATATTTTGACAGCGGAAAGCTTATTTTCACGGTAATTTATGTAGCGCTGCCTTTCAGCTTTGCTTTGGGGCTTCCCAAATTTAGAAGCTATGATAACAGTTTTTCTTTAGAAGTACTGTTTCTGTTTATTCTGATCTGGAGCAGCGATACCTTTGCTTATTTAACCGGAAAATTCTTCGGAAAACATAAAATGGCGCCTAAAATTTCTCCTAAAAAAACATGGGAAGGTTATATTGGCGGTGTTGTTCTTACTTTAATCCTGTCTTACTTTGTAGAACATTATCATCCGGATCTTCGCGGAAACTGGATGGTGGTAGGTTTTCTGGTGGCTGCTTTTGCGCCGATCGGGGATTTGGTGGAAAGCCAGCTGAAAAGAAATTTCGCCGTGAAAGACAGCGGAAACATCATTCCGGGACATGGAGGCGTATTAGACAGACTGGATAGTTTCATTATTTGTGTTCCTGTCGTATATTTGTACTTTATTTTAGAAAAATTTATTTAATCTCATGAAATTACACAGAGAATCAAAAGGAACCATTACCGTTGCGACTATCCTGTTCATCATTTTGGGTGCGCTGGCTATTTATTTTCTTGAAATGTGGTCGTTGGTGATCATTCTGCCTTTATTGGTAATCTACAGTTTAGTATTTTGGTTCTTCAGAGTTCCGAATCGTGAAATTCTCGATCACAAAGAGAATGTGATTGCTCCGGTAGACGGAAAAGTGGTGATGATAAAAGAAGTTGAAGAGGATGAATTTATCAAAGGAAAAGCCATTCAGGTTTCTATTTTTATGTCTCCGCTTAATGTACATATCTGCCGATATCCGGTTTCAGGAAATGTAATTTATAAGAAATACCATCCGGGAAAATATCTTGTAGCATGGCATGAAAAATCTTCTACGGAAAACGAGAGAACAACCGTTGCGGTCGAAAGTTTAACCAATCATAAAGTGGTTTTCAGACAGATTGCAGGATATGTGGCAAGAAGAATTGTTTTCTACTGCAATGAGGGCGATACTGCAAAAGCAGGGCATGAATTCGGTTTCATTAAATTCGGTTCCAGAATGGACGTATTTCTTCCTTTAGATACAGAAATTGTATGTAAAATTGGTGATATCACGAAAGGAGGTCTTGATGTGATTGCCAGAATGAAGGATGAATAGAAATTGATACAAAATTATTATAATACAGAGAGGTTTTTCAGCCTCTCTTTTTCTTTTTCAAAAATCAATATCTGAAAGGATTTCCAAATTTTTTTGAAATTTAAATTTAAAAAAAGCTTTAAATATTTTAACCTATCAAAAATGATAGGTATTGGTAGAGATTGATATATACTATAATTTTGTCTCATTAAGTGTGAGATAATCAGGTGAATAATAATGAGTTTATGCATTATTACGGCATGATTCAGTTCATCTAATTTTCTTTTATGTAATTAGCTGCTTTTTTAATAACCTTAACTTAAACACTACGAAATGAGAAATTTTTATATTTTTTATCTGATCGGGCTGAGTTGTTCTTCTTTTGCCCAAGTGGGAATTAATACGTCATCTCCTGAGGCGACGCTGGATATCAGAGGAAAAAACGATACCGGAAATGCAGGGGTAGCCGTTCCCGGTGTTGTACACGGTAAAGACGGTATTCTTGTTCCCAGAGTTACAGCACTGAATGTAAACGGTACTGTGAATGGACAGCTGGTATATCTAATAAACAATTCCAGCATTTATAATAAAGGATTTTACTATTGGGACGGAATCTCTTCCTGGGTAGGTTTAAGCGGGGGAGGAAGTGCCGGAGATCTTACAAATGATGCATTTGTAAATGACAACACCAACCAGATGGTAAAACTGGGAACTAAATCTGACGGATTTACCGTAAGACCATCAAATACTGCCTTTGTTATAAAAGATAACGGAAATCTGGGGATTGGAACTGAAACACCAAATACATCGGCATTATTAGATTTAACAGCCGCAGATAAAGGGATTTTAATTCCTAGAGTTGCTCTTACAAGTACCACAGATATTGTTACCATTCCTAATCCATTAACCAGTATGTTAGTCTACAATAACGGATCAGCAGCTTTAACTTATAAAGGATTTGTTTTTTGGAATGGAACCGAATGGAGAACAATTAATAATCAATCTACAAAAGCGCCTACCATAACTTCTTTAACCTGCAACGCTGCGACTTTATCTCCTGCAACCTATACCAGCGGGGTAGCTTATAATGGGATTTTAAAAATCCCGTATACAGAAGGTAACGGCGGTCTTTATCAGGAAGGAACTACAGTTACCGTAAATGGATTGAACATAAAACTTCTTCCGGGAGAGCTTGCAACAGGCAGTGGTCAGCTTTCTTTCTCAGTATGGGGAACACCTTCTGTTTCTTCCCCTACAGCAATTACTTTTCCTATACAGGGAAGTTCCGGCAATGGTTTAGTGCCGTTTCTTACCAGTGGTCAGAATTGTAGTGCTGCAGTAGGCGATCAGGTTGCTGCTGAATACAGCCAATCGATCACTTTGGGACCTTTGGTTTCAACAAACGATCCGGCTCCCGGATATCACAAATATGTTACCTCTCCCGATGGAAAATTTTCTGTCAGAATATTTGTACAAGATGGAGTTAGTAACCTAAATTCAGGCGTAAACTTACAGATAAGAAGTAACTCCGGTACACCAAGTATTTTCTGGAATGGTTCAACCCAACGCATTTCAGGAGGTTCTACTGTAGCCGCTTATAGCGATAATCCTTTTCCTCAGGCAGGAAAGTGGTATGGAGGTGATGGGACTGCTTTCGGAGGTCCTTTTCAGGAAGGTGTTTTAGCAGCTTGGGGAATTTCGAATCTTTATAACGGAAATAAGCCTGAATTCAGAACCTACACATGGACTACAAATGATAATGCTCAGGTTGCTTACGTATTAACGTGTATGTTTTCAAATAATGATGCTGCTGCGATTGGTTTAGATGCAACCACATGTCCTAATGGTACCTGTCCCACTACAAAAGCATATCTCAGAATTGAACAGTTCAGGGTTCCATAATGTTCTGAGTTCTTAGAAAACAAATATAAGCTCTTAATGTTTATCCTTAAGAGCTTTTTCTGTGAAAAGACTATAACGTTGAAGGAAATCCCGAAATCAACTATTTAATTTTAACATAACAGATCAATGTATTGGCAATCTGTCTGCTGAATTTCTTGGAATAAGGTCGGTAAAATTTCATCAGGTGTTTTTATTTTGTTGTTCTAATATAAGATTTCCCCAGTTATCCATAGCTTCCAGTAAAGGAATAAGTGTTTTACCAAAATCGGTTAAACTGTAGATTACTTTTAATGGAGGTTTCTTTCCGTAAACTTTTCTTGAAACCAGACCATCATCACGTAATTGTTTTAAATATAAGCTTAAGGACATATCTGTAATAAAATCCATCTCGTTTTTAAGTTCAGTGTAGCGTCTTTCACCATCTTTTAGATGGTATAAAATCAAAGCTTTCCATTTACCGCCCACCAAGTCCATTGCTAAACTTATAGTAGAAGGATATAATTTACCTTTTATTTTAATGTTTTTGCTCATTGTTTTTGACTTTTTTTGATAGCCATTGCGCATGAAATGATAGAGCCAAATGGATTTTGCAAACATGTTCTGAAACAAAAACAGCGCAGACTATTTATTACCAAATTATTATAAAAGAAAGTCTAAACTTTGCTCAATAAAGTTCACAATACTTTCATTAAAAGACGAATTATATGGTAAAATACAATTGGAGTTTTGATAATATACTGATATGAAAAAGTGGAGATTATTTAACGGCAGTATTTAATATTTATATTATACATACACTTGCTTTAACCTCATTGTTTAATGCATTTGTAAAAGTAAATACAAATAAAAACTAAAATGTAAAAATAAACGGAGGATTGATGAATGAGTTCATTTACTGCCTAAAATATTGTAAAACAGTAGTTTTTGTAAATATTTCGTTTTGTTAAAGTAGCATTTTTTATCTTTGTTTTTTACTAAATAGTTTAATTTATTACCTTGGAAAAATTTCATTTGGGTGACATAATTTTAAAACTGTTATTTTTGTTTTGCTTATTTATAATTTCAGAACTATTTAATATTTACACTAAGAACAACAATGAAAAAAAATATTATTCCCTCTATTTTAATATTTTCAACGGTTTTTTTCGCTCAAGTAGGAATTAATACATATAATCCGAAATATTTTATTGGAGCAAACTCTAAAAATGATTCTTTCATAAATTGTAGAGGCTGTGAACAGCAGTTAAATTTACAGACATTCTATATCGAACAGATAAGTAGCAGTTATTAAGATATAGATTAGAAAAAAATAAAAATAAATACTATAATACTGATAGACATTAGTAAGAACTCCATTTCACTACAATTTTATGTTTAAATTTTCTGTTTATTTAATAAAGTATATAGGCACTTAATATTTATGAATTATAGTAAGGAAATTCTGTATAATAAACGTCAGGTATTCATCAGACAATATTTGTGGATTAAATTATTTTTAGATTTAGTAATTATAACGATAAAAATTTTAGATTTTTATTTCTATGGTATTGTTACCAAATACAATACCCTGCTTGCGCTAGTAAGTTTTTTATCGTCTTTGATTTTGCTGTGGAAAATAGATTTTTTAAATAATTTCAAATTCAAACATCTTGTCAATTTTAACAACTGCGTTCAGATGGCAATGATCGTATATAATTCAATATCTAAATTTCCGGATTTTCCAATTACTCTTATTTATTTAATTTTATTCCCTATATCTTTTTCTTATGTAAATAATTTTAAATATACTTTTCTTTATTCTGCATTTTTTTTTGTTGTATTTCTATTGGTGTACAGCTCTTTCGAATGGAACAGTTTCCCGAGTTGGAAAAGCAAGGACGTTAATACTGTTTTTTTCCTCTGGATTTACAATTTATTTTCTTTATACTTCCACTTTTTCTTCTTCCTCTTTCTGTTAACATTCCATATCTATTATGCAATAGAATTTAATAGTGTAAAAATTCAGAACAATTTTGAACAGAAAAATGAAACTTTAGAGAAAGAAACTCCATTATTACCCGTCTCCGAAGTAAAAGAAGATAAATTAATGCTTTTATACAGACGGATTATTGATTATACCGAAAAGGATAAATTTTACCTGAATTCTAATGCCAGTATTTATGACTTAACACAGGCGTTAAACACCAACAGAACTTATATTTCAGCAGCTCTGAACCAAAAAGGGAAAACCAACTTTAATGATTTTATCAATTCCTACAGAATAAATTTTGTTATACAGGAATTTGAAAAAGATATTCATAAAAAATACACTTTAAAGGTTATCTATACAAGTGCAGGCTTCGTTCATCAATCTCAGTTTAACAGAGCTTTTAAAAAAATTATGGGCAAATCTCCCAGAGAATATTTAAAAGAGATAAACGGCCAAAATTAATTTTTAAATCCAAAATACCTTTTGTCAGGGTTTAAAAGGCTACGCTTTACTACGCGTGAGTAGAATTGAGTATTGGTAAAAACTTAAAAACTGACTGCAATAGCTAATTTTGCAGGAAAATTCATTAGTTGTTTTTTTTGATTTGCTAGAAATAAAAAATAATATTTTCAAAATTATAGTAAATATTTAATTATTTATATTTGCAATGTAGAGTTTTGATATTATTAAATAGCTGATCTTCAATTATTTTAAATACAAATCATTTTAAGATTGATATTTTCAGGATCAATTCGTTGTTTTCTGTAAAATTTGTTTATAACTAAGAATACTTTGGTATTGTATAGGATAATTGTACAAATAGCTACTTGAACTACAAATAAAAAAACATAAAATGATTTACAAGCTTATCTTCAATAAAGGAGAGAGAAGTAATTTTGAAAATGATTATAACCATCTTATCAATCGTTATTTATTTTTTCTTTTTTTTCTTTTTCTATTCTATGCTATCTTTATCATTACTTTTTTCAGGGATATTATTATTTCTATATTCCTTATTACTATTACCTTATTCTGGATTCTTTTAATCTCAGTTAAAGATAAAACCACAACATTTCGTAAAACCCTCAAATTTGGAGTAGTAGGCATTTTGGTTTTACTTACCCTTATTGTAAGTTTTTTTAATATTTACAGTTCAAAAAACGTTGGAGTAGAATATTTTTATTTCAGTATTCTCTTTGCAATTCCTTTCTTTTTAAATTACAGAAAAAACAAAAAAGAAATTTATTTTCTGACTTTTTTTATTAGTTTTAATTTTATTGCCTGCCTTTATTTTGATTTCAGCTTTTTACCGAGAAGTAAGTTTTTGAAAGAAAAGGATTATTCTACCATAAAGCTGCTTAACATTTTATTTTCTGTTGTTTCTTTTTTAATGGATATTGTTTTTATAAGCCAAAAAGACGAGTTAATAAATGGACTTCTCGAAAACACGCAAATTAAAGATTCAACCATTGAAGATTTGATGAAGACCAATTCTAGATTAATGAAAAGTCAGATGCAGGCTAATCAGCTTACCGATGAAAATATTGATGAAATATTCAGACTGGCAGAGAAAAATTCGGTAATGTTTTTTGAGAGGTTTCAGGTTTTCTTTCCGGGTTTTATTCCGGGAATTTTACAGATTAACCCTAATCTTATTCATTCTGAATTGTATTTCTGCGCATTAATGAAACTGGATTTCGATACGAAAAAAATTGCTCAGTGTACTAATAACAGCATAAGAGCAGTAGAGAGTAAAAAATACAGAATACGGAAAAAACTGAATATTCCTTCGGATGTCAATATTAATAGTTTTCTTATGAAGATATAACTATTCGTCATTATGATTTCTCTTCAGATATTGAAAAACAGTAAGTTTTACTACGTACGCGTGATATTGCGTGCCACAATTTGCTAATAAACGAGCTAATAGATGATAACTTTGCTTCTGCTTATAAAATAAATATTTTATTTCAAATTTTAATCCATAAATAAAACATGATGAATACAAAATCTACAAAATTTCTGGTAAAAACTCTGTTTTTTGCCCTGTTCTTCTCTTTCGGAAACTTTTTCGCCCAAAACAATGGTGCTGTAGGGATTAATACTGCTTCTCCCAACCCAAATTCTGTATTAGACGTTGTTTCCGTCAATAATAACAAAGGTATTTTAATTCCCCGTCTTACAGTAACACAGCGGGATGCAATTACCATCAATCCCGCGAATGATGACGGTCTTACGGTTTACAATACTACAGAAGACTGTCTTAATTACTGGAGTCTTGCAGACAATGAATGGAAAAGCGTCTGCGGGCAAATAGGAAAGTCTGTTTTTACAATAGATTGTGCGAATACAAAAGCCAGTGGTACTTATATTCAGGGAAAAACACTTAACACATCACATTATCTTACAGTAACCGTAAATGTCACCAAAAAAGGAAGCTATACGATTACGGGAACCACAACCAATGGTTATAATTTTTACGCAACAGGTGTTTTTCTAAACACAGGAATACAGACAGTGCAGGTTGCAGGGCAGGGAACACCTTCTGCGGTTCAGTCTGATACTGTTCAGTTGTTTGCAAACGGTGTAAGTGTAAGCTGTACACCGGCAGTAACGGTGAATGTACTAAGTTCAGCAGCAACCTATTCTGTCTCATGCGGAAGCGCAACAGTAAATGGCGTTTACACAAAAGGAACGGCTCTCGGTGCAGGCAACACGATAACACTACCCGTTACAGTAACGGCGTTGGGAAGTTATTCTATCACAACAAATACAGTAGACGGAATTTCTTTCAGCGGATCAGGAATATTTACTGCTACAGGAAATCAGAACATAACATTATCCGGCACAGGCAAACCAACATCCACAGCTGATAAAGTAATGACGATTACATCCAACAGTGCGGATGGTGAATCTACCTGTAATGTAACGGTAATAATGACAATACCATCAAAGAAAATTTTACACATCGGATTAGAAACAGTTTACGGATACAGTGCTTTTACAGGACCATCGAGAAGTTTAATGGATTCTCCGACAAACTTTGGAACTTCAGCAGCCAGTGTTGTAAAATCTGGCGGCTATACTCATACTTCTTTAGGCGGTGCACCTTCTAATGCAACATTATTAGCAGCACTGAACACAAAACCGGATATTGTTATTATCGGCTATGCTTATACACCAGATGCAACAGCTTCGGGGTATATTGCAAATTATTTAAATAATAAAGGGGTTGTAATTGCGTTTGAGGATGATGCTGCTTCTTCCCAAAATATGATGCGCGCAATTTTCTCTGATCCTACTATTTCAGCCTCTAATGGAGCAGGAGCCGGTTCGGTATATGCTCTTGTAAATACAAATGATCCGATACTTAACGGTCCTTTTGGAGATGTGAGAGGAAAGAACTGGGGAGAAGACGCTTCTACAACGGTTAATATTACAGGTCTTACCAGTGGATTTATTCCTTACAGTTATGCACAGCCAATTAACAGCACAACTCCCAGAACGGGAATTTCAGGGTTAAGACACAGTTCGCTTAATTTTATCTGGTTCGGAGACGGTGGATTTTTAAGTAATGAAAACGCGAACGGGAATCAATATCCAAGTAATACTATTGAGCCATTTGTTGCGCCAAGTTCAGGAGGATATTTGCCGGTACAAAAGTCGACGTATGGATATGCAGGTAACGGATATGCATTGGGAGGAATGCAGGTACAGAATTCTATCATCTTTGCAAATGCTTTAGCATGGGCAATAAAGCAGGCAGAAACCAATGGGATAAATACCCAATAATAAGCACAAATTACTATACATCTAAAAGCTTCAGTAATTGCTTTTACTGAGGCTTTTTTGCTGTAAGTTAAGACATTGAATACACTTTAGTATAGCTGAAAAGTATCAAATCTTTCAACCTGAAAAGAGTATTTCCAAAGGTTTTAAATTCCTTTGGAAATACTCTTTCCTAATATATTTTTTATGATATTAATCGAAGTTCTGCAGTTCCACAAGTTTGTGATAAACTCCTTTTTTCGCAATAAGATCATGATGAGTTCCCTGTTCTACAATATCTCCTTTTTCCATTACCACAATCCAGTCAGCCTTTTGAATAGTGGAGAGCCTGTGCGCAATAACAAGAGACGTTCTGTTTTCCATCATTTTTTCAAGCGCATCCTGAACAAATCTTTCCGACTCCGTGTCCAGAGCAGAAGTTGCTTCATCCAGAATCATAATCGGTGGATTTTTCAATACAGCTCTCGCAATGGAAACCCTCTGTTTCTGACCTCCGGAAAGCTTTCCTCCGTCATCTCCGATGTTAGAGTCATATCCGTCTGGAAGATTCGTAATAAAGTTATCTGCATTGGCAATTTTGGCAGCAGCAATTACCTCTTCTCTTGTTGCTTCAGGTTTCCCCATCAGAATATTATTGTAAACCGTATCATTAAATAACACAGATTCCTGAGTAACCATCCCGAGAAGTTTACGGTATTCTTTTAGCCTTAAATTTTTAATATTTACCCCGTCAATAAGAATTTCGCCTTCAGAAACATCATAAAATCTTGCCAGAAGATTGGCGATCGTTGTTTTTCCGCTGCCGCTTTGTCCGACAAGAGCTACGGTTTTTCCTTTAGGAATACTTAAAGAGAAATTTTTAAGAATAGCATGGTCTTTATCGTAGTAAAAACCGATATTTTTAAATTCAATAGCTTTATTAAGTGTTGAAATACTTACAGGATTAGCAACTTCTTCAATTTTCACGTCCGCTTCAAGAATTTCCAATACTCTGTGTAAAGAAGCTTCTCCTTTCTGTACATTTGAAATTGATTGTGATAAACTCTTTACCGGAGGTAAAATCTGAAAGAACATTCCTAAAAAAACCAGAAAATCCTGAGGAGCAATGCTGTGCTCCACAACGATCTGTTTCCCGCCATACCATGCGATGATTAAAAAAGTAACAGAACCCAGAAATTCGCTGATTGGCGACGCTAATTCCTTCTTTCTTCCCAATCGTATCGAACTGTCGATCCATCTCTGCATAGAACCCATAAAGCGATTATCCATAATCTTTTCTGCGCTGAAAATCTTAATTACTTTTGAAGACTTTAAAGTTTCATCAACAATAGAAAATATCGTTCCCATTTCGTTCTGCGCTTCGTGAGAATCTTTTTTAAGACTTTTCCCGATTAACGCGATTAAAGTTCCCATAACCGGTAAAACCAGAAGAGAAAAAAGCGTTAATTCAGAACTTAGCAGAAACAAACTTATTAAAGTACTCACAAGCATAAACGGAGCGTTAATCAGTTCCACTAAACTTCCTAAAATACTGCCTTCCACTTCGCCTACGTCATTGGACATACGCGACATCATATCTCCTTTTCTGCTCTCTGTAAAAAATGAAACCGGCAAAGCTAAAACCTTACGATACATTTCTCCGCGCAGATCTTTTGTAACACCGACACGGTAATTAATCAACAGAAAAGATCCTAAATATCTGAAAAGGTTTCTCAGCAAAAACATAAATGCCGTGATGACGCAGAGCCATGCCAAGACATTCAGCGTACCATAATCATCCACCAAAGTCTGAATATAATAATTAGAATAGTTTTTCAGGTACGGAAATAAATCTGTCAGATTTCCGGAATATACAGGTGCAGATTCAAAATCTTCTCTTTTAATAGTTCCGAAAAGCATGCCCAAAACAGGAAGAATCGTTCCTAATGAAGCAATCTGAAATACAGAATATAATAAGTTGAAAAATAAACTTCCGAAAATGTATTTCTGATGAGGTTTTGCGAATTTTAATATTTTTTTATATTCGTTCATTCAATGAAAAAATTGGATAGCAAAATTACGTAATTTAAATGATAAGACGTTTTTAATCGCCTTTTACTTTATAAAATAAGTTTCTGCAGCATTTATTTTGTTACAGTATTCGGAAAAAATAAAGCCGCCCGAAGAATGGCAGCTTTTATATAACTTTTAAAATCTAACTTTATCATTATACTTCGGTGCAAAATTCTTGGGCGAAAGTTTGTCTAAAGTTTTCCCGAAATTATTGATTATTGTTGTTAAATTATTAAAATCCACAATGTGGATATCATCATTTTCATGGTGATAATGCGTCGCTTTAGTCATATCAACCGTTGAAAAAGAATGCGCGATAATTTTTTTCTTAACGAAACTCACATTGTCTGATCGGTAGAAAAGCTGTTCTGAAGCGTAAGGATCGGGATTTATTTTTAAGCCATTCGCGGCATTTTTATTAAATAATTCATCAAGATCCGAAAATTCATCACCCGTCATGAACAAAGCGTTCTTTCCGAAAGCAGATTCTGTTGCCACCATTTCGAAATTAAACAGCGCAGTCATTTTATCATAAATCGGATTCAGATTCTCATCCTTTGAAATGGCTCTGGAACCCAACATTCCTTTTTCTTCTCCGTTAAATGCCATGAAAACCAAAGAAAACTCCGGTTTTTTATTTTTGAAATAATCTGCAATTCCTACCAGAGTGGTAATTCCGCTTGCATCATCATCTGCACCATTATAAATATTGTCCTGAGGATTGTTGCTGGTTCCGATATGGTCAAAATGTCCCGAAAATCCTAGAAATTTTTCTGTTTTTCCTTTTTTAACGCCACAAACATTATAAGCTGTTTTTCCTTTGTAGTCAAAAGGAACCAGATAAGAATTTCCTGTGCAGTACTCTAAATTGTTTTCTTTAAATAATTTGGCGATATAATTGGCTGCATTATCATTTTCAGCAGTTCCGATTTCGCGGCCTTTCATTTCATCAGAAGCCAGAGTTGAAAGAACAGTCTGTATTCTTTCCGTAGAAACTTCCTGTGCGAAAGAAAATATAGAGAAAAGTGAAAAGGTAAGATAAGTAAGTTTTTTCATTTTTAATAATTTATAAACAATCAGTCGCAATATAAGCGGAAATGTTGCATGCGAATGTTTTTAAATGAAAAATTACACAAAATAAAAAACAGCTCCTTAAAAGAAGCTGTTCTCACTCAAAAAATCGTTGTAAGGTTATCGAAGTCTGTCTACAGATTTTACGAGCCTCTCATCTTTTTTAATGTAAATGTTTGCTATAAGCAGACAGATCACCGCAATTAATGAGAAAACCGGCTCAATACCCTTCTCAGGAAAATCTATTCCTCCGGATAATTTTAGTAACCAGTACATCAATACACCAATCAACAAAGCGTTTATAATAATGCTGATGTTATTCAGCAGAATTTGTCTTTTTCTGTTTTTAAAGCTGAAAATACTGAGTACTCCCACCAAAACAAGGACAATACATCCGATATTAATCACAGGAAAGCTGTCTGAAATAACAACATCTTCTCCTGTAATGAACAGAAACACAGCAGCCAACACTGCTAAAAAAGTCCATATAGTCTGTATTCTTTGTAGCATTGAATATTAAATTCTACGCAAAAGTAATATAAATTTTGCACAATTCAAAAATAAGTGTAGATTTGCATTATACGAATGTACTTGAAAACAACAGTCACCTGACTTACTTTTCTTATTCACAATTAATTACATTTTTTACACTAAATATGTTTAACATTGAAACGTTAAGGTCAAAATCCGTAACGGAACTGACTAAAATCTTAAAGGATTTGGGCGTTAAAGTGGCAAGAAACAGCACTGAAAATGACAAAATCTTTGCAATTCTTGACTTTCAGGCCTCTAATCCAAAAGTAGCAAAAGAATATTTCAACGCTACTGAAACCAGTATGAATACTGAGGAAAAACCGGCAGAAAAACCTGCGAAGGCTCCTGCCAGAAAAGCTGCTCCTAAAAAAACGGCAGCTAAAACAAAAGCTGAAGCGAAACCTGCGGAAGAAACAAAACCTAAAGCAGAGGAAAAAACTGAAGCAGAGGTGAAAGAACCCGTTTCCGAAGAACCCAAAGCTGAAGAAACAAAAACAGAACCTGCACCAGCAACAGAAGAACAGACTGCAGCAGCGCAAACTAAGAAAAAGAGGAAAAGAGTTTCTCCTGCCAATACAGCCAATGCAGAAGCGCCTCAGGAAAAAACAGAAGCTCCAAAAAACACAGAATCTCAGGAATCTGCTCCAGCAGAAGAAAAGCCGAATAATTCCCCTCAACATCAGGCTAGATCCCCAAAAGGACAAAACAACAATCCGAATAACAACGGAAACCAGCATAGAAATCAAAATCATAACCAAAACCCGAATCAAAACCAAAACCAGCATCAGAATAAGCAGCAACAGCAGCATTCTGAAAGAGCGGAGGAACAGCACGAAGCTCCTAAAAAGGAATTCAGTTTCGACGGAATGGTAAGTATTGAAGGAGTTCTGGAAATTTTACCCGACAATTACGGATTTTTACGTTCTTCAGACTTCAGTTATATTTCTTCTCCCGATGACGTATATGTTTCTACGGCGCAGATCAGAAATTTTGGTCTGAAAACCGGAGACACTGTAAAAGGAATTGTAAGATTACCGAAAGAAGGCGAAAAATATTTCTCTTTATTAAGACCAACAGAAGTTAACGGGCGCGATCTTGCTTTTATTAAAGACCGTGTTGCTTTTGAATATTTAACCCCGCTTTTCCCACAGGAGAAATTCAACCTTGCCGGAAAAGGCTCTACGATTTCTACAAGAGTAGTGGATCTTTTTGCTCCGATCGGGAAAGGACAGAGAGCAATGATCGTTGCGCAGCCGAAAACCGGTAAAACGATGTTGCTGAAAGATATTGCCAATTCTATTGCTGCCAATCATCCGGAAGTTTATATGATGGTTCTTCTGATTGACGAACGTCCGGAAGAAGTTACCGATATGGAAAGAAGCGTAAATGCAGAAGTTATTGCATCTACTTTTGATGAAGCGGCAGAAAAGCACGTAAAAGTGGCTAACCTTGTTCTGGCGAAAGCACAAAGAATGGTAGAGTGCGGACACGATGTTGTGATTTTATTAGACTCCATCACAAGATTGGCAAGAGCTTATAATACCGTAACGCCTGCTTCAGGTAAAGTTTTATCGGGAGGTGTTGATGCGAATGCACTCCATAAACCGAAAAGATTCTTCGGAGCTGCGAGAAAGATTGAAGGAGGAGGTTCTCTAACGATCATTGCAACGGCTCTTATTGATACGGGTTCTAAAATGGATGAGGTAATTTTTGAAGAATTTAAAGGTACTGGAAACATGGAGCTTCAGTTAGACAGAAAAATTGCCAACAGAAGAATTTATCCTGCAATTGATTTGGTAGCTTCAAGTACCCGTAGAGACGATCTGCTTCTGGATGAGGTAACATCTCAGAGAATGTGGATTCTTAGAAAATACCTTTCTGAAATGAATCCAATTGAAGCAATGGAATTTGTTGACAAAAACATCAAAGGTACTTTGAATAACGAAGAATTCCTGATGTCGATGAATAAATAAATTGAATTTAATTTGTTAAGAGAAAGCACGGACGTTTAATGTTCGTGCTTTTTCGTTTTTAGTTTGAAATTAAATTATTCTTTTGGAGCTTTATCTCGCTTTCCGCACTCGCTATTTAATGATTTCGGCGGCGGCTTTGCCGCCGCCGAAATCATTAAATGAGCTCAGACAATTGCTGCAATCGAGGCTAGGGTTTTTGTATGATATTTCAATATTTCATTGGCTTCACAAAATTTGTGATCCTGAAAGAGTTTAATGAAAGATTAAAATAAAATTTGGGAAAATTCTTGTTAACTCTTTGGTTTGTTGTCAACTTTACAAAAGTAAATTTTCAAATTGTCAGGCTTCCATCATTAAATTTCTTACCATAAAAATTTAATTCATTCTAAATCAATATATCAATGTTAAAGATTTATTAAAGTAATCCCCATTTTTTGAATATAGATTAAATAATGGCTAAATTTGGGTAATAACATTAACATTAAAAATAAAATTATGTCATTTGAATTACCAAAACTAGGATATGCTTACGATGCATTGGAGCCGACAATTGATGCAAGAACAATGGAAATCCACCATACAAAACATCATCAAGCATACGTAGACAATTTAAATAATGCGATCAAAGGAACTGATCTTGAAGGAAAAACTATCGAAGAAATCTGCCAGACAGGAACTGATAAACCAGCGGTAAGAAACAATGGAGGAGGACACTTTAACCACACCTTATTCTGGGAAATTTTAACTCCGGGCGGAAGCAAAGAACCGGTAGGAAATGTAAAAGCTGCTATTGAAGCTTACGGAGGTTTCGAAAAATTCAAAACAGATTTTTCTGATGCTGCTAAAACAAGATTCGGTTCAGGATGGGCTTGGTTGGTAAAAAATGCTGATGGTTCCGTTACTGTTTCTTCAACTCCGAATCAGGATAACCCGTTAATGCCGGTTGCAGACGTAAAAGGAACACCTGTTTTGGGACTTGACGTTTGGGAGCACGCTTATTATTTAAATTACCAGAACAGAAGACCTGATTATGTATCTGCATTCTTCGAAGTGGTAAACTGGGATAAAGTAGAAGAATTATTCAACAAATAATTTTCAACGTTTTATAAAAAAGAAAGGTTCAGAATTGCTCTGAACCTTTTTTAATATCTTGTGGTATCACTTCCCGAAAGTCCGTTCATTTTCAGACCGTATTTCCAGTTTACATAAGCAAAAACCTGATACAGTTTGTATTCGAATTTAATACCGTATTTTTCCTTCGGATCATAATCAATCGAGGATTCTATGACGTTTCTGTATCTTCCTGAATTGTAATACGAATTCCATTCTGTGACTAGAAAAGTATTTCTGTTTTTCAGATAAGATTCAGAATACTGGCTGATTGGCTTTGCAACCGCATTCAGAAAATAATCAAACTGAGTATCGATTACCGTAAGATCCCATTCTCCATCATCATTTTTTGATGGTTTCATTTCCGACTTTTCTTTTTCATTCTTAGGATTGCTCTGTGCAGAACAATTGAATGAAAATAAAGAAAGTGTTAACAGTAAAACTAAATTTTTCATCTTATAAATTTACAAAAAAAAGACACTCAATCTGAGTGCCTTATATTTTTATGGTTCTTTCTGGAGGACTACAAATGCCGGAAAGTGGTCACTGTAACCGCCGGTAAACTGGTCGCCGTTCCACGATCGGAAAGGGTAACCTTTGTAATTTCCTTCTTTATTCACTAAGTAAGCTGGAGCAAAAATTTCAGCCTTATATACCGAATAATCTTTTGTAACCTGATCCTGAATTAAATTTTTAGAAACAATGATCTGGTCAAATAAGTTGGGTGCGTCCTGATATGCTAATGAAGCAACTCCTTTTTTGTACAAAGGATACATTAAATTCAGGTAAGGATTAGCATCACTTAAATCTTTCGGGCTTGGCTGAGCTTTCAGATAATTTTTTAAGCTTGAACTTACAGGATCGTCGTTAAAGTCTCCCATGGCAAATAATTTAGTAGAAGGATCTGCAGCTCTTACACTGTCCATCTGCTGTTTTAGTAAAGCTGCTGCTGCATTTCTTTTTGGCAGGGAAATAGCTTCGCCTCCTCTTCTTGAAGGCCAGTGATTCATGAAGAATGCCACTTTCTCATTATCAAGGAAGCCTGTAACAACCAGGATGTCTCTTGTATATTCTCTTTTTCCGTCATCACCGAAAACTTTCAGTTCTTTTTTCAAAGAATTTGTTGGAGTGAATCTTCTTTTCTGATAAATCAAAGCCACATCAATTCCTCTGTAATCGTAAGAATTGTAATGGATGATTCCGTAATCATATTTCTTCAGTGCCGGTTCATTAATAAGATCCTGAATAACCTGTCTGTTTTCAACCTCAATTAAACCTACTACTGCAGGAGCTGTTTTGGTATACTGTGCTCCCATTTCAGAAATTACTTTAGCTTCATTTGCTAATTTTGTTTTGTAAACTTTGGTGTTGTAGTTTTTAGCACTTTTTGGAGTAAATTCTTCTGAACCTCCTTGGTATCTTACGACTTTTTTCCCGATTAAAGCGCCGTCGCTCCACGGTCCGTCGTACTTTTCAGCTTCTAAAAACTTAACGGAATCCAATGGAATACTTCTGTGAAAAGCCGGATTTTTAATGTCTTTAGTTCCGTCGATATAATCTGCTGAGCGAATCGTGTCCCAAAGGTTTTCCACATTCAAAAAACCTACAGTGGCCACTTTTCTCAGTTTACCCTGCTGTTGTGAAAATGCCATTATCGAAAAAATGATGGCAAAAAAACTCAAAAATTTCTTCATTCTCTTAGAGTTATTATTAATATTATTTAATCTGCAAATTTACTTTTTTTTAACTTCCCGCTATTTTAAATATTTGTAAATTTAAAATGTGGTATTTACGTTTTTATTTATAATGATTCTTAAAAGCTTGCAATGTTAAGAAAAAATAACGTAAAAAAAGTTGTAAATTCTAAAAATTGACTAAATTTGCGTCCCCAACTTTTAAACTGTTGAGAATTAATAAGAAAAGTATTTAAAAAATAAATATACTCATGATTAAAAAACTATCATTAGTCTCTTTATTTACTTTACTTCCAGCGTCATACTATTTTGCACAGACTACGGTCTCTGCATATTTAAAAGATGCCGAAGGAAAACCCGTTGAAAGGGCAGAAGTAGATCTTAAAGGGAATGACAATGATGTAACGGCTGACAAAATCGGATACTTCCAGTTTGTAGACCTAAAGCCGGGGCATTACCAAATTGTGATTACAAAACCGAATTACGAAACCAAAGTAATGGAGTTTGATGTAATGGACAGTGAGAAGAAAAAGGATTTAGGGACTATTACCCTATATTCTGCACTTACAAGCGCGGATCAAGGTTTAGCAATCATTGACAGTGATGGAGACGATGAGGATAGCAACAGCGGACAGGCTTCTACAGTCGGTTTACTGCAGTCATCTCAGGACATTTTCAGCAGAATCGCAGCGTTTGATTTAGGATTTTATTGGTTCCGCCCAAGAGGAATCGATGGAAGATTTGGAGAAACTATGTTAAATGGTGTTTCCATGATCAAGTCTGATAACGGTAATGTGGATTTTGGAAACTGGGGAGGACTTAACGAAATTACAAGATACCCGGAAATTTCTTCAAATCATTCACCTTCTGAATATGCTTTTGGTGGAAATAGCTCGGTAGTTTATAAAAATACTAAAGCGAGTGAATACAGAAAAGGATTTCAGTTTACTCAGTCTTTAACCAACAGAAATTACAGAAACAGAACATCTCTAAGATACAGCTCAGGAATGAGTAAGAGCGGATGGGCATTTACTGCAATGGGAGCAAGAAGATGGGCGAAAGAAGGTATTCAGGAAGGAACGTTCTATGATGCTTACGGAGCTTATTTAGGAATTGAAAAGAAGTTTAATGATAAGCATACGATGACGTTCAATTTCATCGGTGCACCTTACAGAAGATCTACTGCAAGTCCAAGTACTCAGGAAGTATACAACTACAGAGGGGTTCATTACAATTCTTATTGGGGATATCAGGACGGAGAGCAGAGAAGTGAAAGAGTAAGAAAAGGATTCCAGCCGATCTTCCAGATTCAGGATTTCTGGAAAATCAATAAAAACAATACGCTTTGGACTTCTGTATCTTATCAATTCGGAAAAGACAAAGGTTCTCGTCTGGATTGGCAGAATGTACAGAATCCATCTCCTACATACTACAGAAACTTACCAAGTTATTACGATTCATTAGATCCTAATGCTTCTGTAACTCTTCCTACAGGAGTAACAGGAACAACGGCTCAGCAGGCTTTTCAGGCTGCAATGAACGGATGGACTTCCAATGATCCGAACTTTACACAGCTTAACTGGGACAGATTATACCAGAGAAATATGCAGCAGCCTGCAGGAACCTATTATGGGCAGACTGGTAAAAGAGCATTATATTATTTGGTAAACGATGTAAGTGATGATAAAATCTGGAATGCTTCTACTCACTTTGTTCACAACTTTAATGATAATACGAAATTCTTATTAAACGTATCTTATCAGAATTACCGTTCTGAGCAGTACAGAGAAGTAAACGATCTTTTAGGTGCTGATTTTGTACTGAACAGAGACCCGTTTGCAGCAACAAACCAGCCCGGAAAATCAGGATTATACAATCAGGGTGAAGAAAATGTAACGAAAAAAGTAGGTGATAAAATGACTTACGACTACATTTTCAGAAGACAGGAAGTAAAAGTAAATCCTGGTGTAAGATTCACAGCGGGAGCTTTTGATGTATTCGTATCTGCATTGGCAGGATATTCTTCTTCAAACAGAGAAGGTCTTTTCAATCATTACTTATACAAAGATTCTTATGGAAAAGGGATGGATTATAACTACTGGAACTACGGTCTGAAAGGACAGATCGTTTACAGACTGAATGGTAGAAACTTCTTTGTATACAACGGAGCGTATTATAATCAGGCCCCTTATCTGGAAGATTTATTTGTAAATCCAAGAGTAAACGGATCTGTAGCACCCAACGTGAAGAGCATGACGGTAAATGCAAATGACCTTAGTTATGTTATTTCTTCTCCTTTCTTAAAACTAAGATTAACAGGTTATTTGGTTGATACAGACAATGAAACAACAGTTCAGAGATTCTTTGCAGACGGTATTCCATTAAACAGTGTGGATGCAGATGGTAATCAGACCAATGTTCAGAGTGCTTTTGTATCTCAGGTAATGACGGATGTTAAGAAGAGAAATATGGGAGTTGAACTTGGGGTTGATGTTAAAGTGTTACCAACATTATCATTACAAGGTTTAGCAAGCATCGGACAGTATACTTATAAGAATGATCCAAAAACTTATTTTGCATCAGATGCAGTAGGTGTTTTTGCAAACGGTCTTCCGTATGTAGATCTTGGAAAAGCATATATCAATAATTATCGTCAGGGAGGAACTCCTCAACAGGCTTACTCGGTAGGTTTCCGTTACAACAACCCGAAATACTGGTGGGTGGGTGCCAACTGGAATTATTTTGATGAAAATTATTTAGATCCTGCAGCTTTAGTGAGAACAGAATCGTTTGTTCAGAACAATGTTACAGGAACTCCATATTACGGGCTTACAGATAGTGATCTTAGAAAAGTACTTCAGCCAAACAAATTGCCTTCGTCATTCTTTCTGAATGCGAATGCAGGAAAATCTTGGGTAATCGGTAAATACTATGTCTTAATTTCTGCTACAGTTAATAATATTTTAAATAACAGAAAATATATTACAGGAGGATTTGAACAAACAAGAAATGCGGTGTATCCTACCTTCTCTCAGGATTTGAATAGAGAATACACTTTGTTTGCACCAAAATACTGGTACACTCAGGGAAGATCATATTTTGTAAATTTACAGTTCAGATTTTAATATCAATTCACTAATTATTCTAAAAATTAATAAAATGACAATAAAGAAATACTTAAGTTTAGTAGCAGGAGTTGCATTTGCGGCGATTTCTATTACATCTTGCGTTCAGAAAGACGAGTGGGAAACTCCGCCAATCAAGTGTGAGAATAAATTCCCGGCTCCTACAATGACTTTGGCTGCTTTCAAAGCTCAGGCTCCTTCTACAGGATATGTTTTAATTTCAAACGACCAGATTTTTGATGGTTATGTAGTTTCTTCAGATGAAAACGGAAACTTCTATAAAACAATTTCTTTCCAGGATAAGCCGGAAAATCCGACTGCAGGTTTACAAATTGAGGTTGACAGATCCAGCAACTATGCAGATTTTCCTGTAGGTGCGCACATCAGAATTAATGCGAAAGGTTTAAGATTAGGTTTAGACAGAGGTACTGTAAAAATCGGTTCTGTAGATCCTACTTACGCAATCGGAAGAGTGCCTGCTTCTTTGTTAAGCAGATATGTTTCAGGAGTTTGTAACGGGAATGGTCTTGAGGTGGTTACAATCAAACCTTTAGAATTACCAAACCTTGCTGCTGCAAAAAGTGACCAGTATATCAATACATTGGTAAAAGTTGCTAATACACAGTTTACCATTGCAGATATTTATCCTACTGCTAAAACATTTATCGATTATGTGGCAGGAGCAGGAGTAGATACTGACAGAACTTTGGAAGATGCTTCCGGAAACAGTGTAACTTTAAGAAATTCAGGTTTCTTCTCTGAAGGATCTAAAACATTACCAACAGGAAACGGAGATATTACTTTTGTAGTAAGCCGTTATAATACAACTTGGCAGATGCTGATCAGAAATACAAATGATATTAACTTCAAAGGAACAAGAGTAGATGCTACACCGCCGAAAGGAGGAACTGCAATTACTTATTCAGGAGCTTTCCTTGAAAACTTTGAGAGTTATGCTACATCTCCAGCTAACCTTGAAGTATTTCCTAAATATGTAAACGATCCGCTTCTAGGAAACAGATACTGGCAATTAAAAACTTTCAGCGGAAACAAATACATCCAGTTGGGAGCTAATTCAGGAACTGGTCCTTACGTAACTTATTTTGCAGTACCTGTTGATTTTACAGCAGCAAACACACTGAAATTTGACGTAAACGTAGGATTCTTTAACGGTAATGCTTTAAAAGTATATTATACAACCAATTATACTCCTCTTGGAGATATTACTCAGGCTACCAAAACAGATATTACTTCTGCATTTACAATTCCACAGGCTCCTACAGGTGCTTATGGAACAATTGCTCCTGCAGGAATGTACACTTTCCCGACTTCTTTAACGGGTAACGGATTTGTATTATTCGAATACACAGGAAACGGAAGTGGTGTTACCACTACAATCCAATTGGATAACATTCAGGTTCAGTAAGAATTTTGAAAATTTAAATAGTATAAAGGCTGTCTTTTTAGGCAGCCTTTTTATTTTTGCCAAAACTTATAGAATATGCAGTATTTTGTTTATGCTTTAGATCATACGTATACAGATGATTCCCGTACAGAATCTAAAAGGTTAGGATATTTTAAGAATTTAGAAGAACTGCAAAAAGTAAAGAGTAAGGCTGTTCAATTACCGGGTTTTAAAATATTTCCGGAATGCTTTGTAATTCAAAAATATATTTTAGATAAAGTTAACTGGAAGGAAGGATTTACAGAGGTTATAGGAGAAATAGGACCGGATTATCTGGAATCGGGAGATGAGGTTGATGCAAGTATAGTATCGGTAAAAGAGCTGGGAATTGAATCTGTTTTTTGCCTGAGCCATACTTATACACTCAATACCTATTTGGATGATGAAAGATTTATCGGAATATTTTCAGGCTATGAAAAAGCTCAAATGGTGATGAATGAATTAAAAAATAAATCTGGGTTTAAAGATTTCCCAAACGATTTTATTCTTGATGAAGTGGAATTAAATGCGATGCACTGGACAACCGGATTTTATTGGGAACAATAAGTGAGTATAAACTCAAACAAAAAACCACCGCTTTTGCGATGGTTTCGTTGTTAATTTCATTGTCTTTAAAAAGATACTTCATTTACTTCTTTTCCGCGTTGGAAATTCATTGTTTTCTGAATTCCCTGATACGCAATATTAACAAGGTTAATCTGCTTTGGAAAAGCACTTAAAAGGATTGTATTCTTTATTCTTAAGGTATTGATATCCGAAACGCCTCCCGTTTCAAAATATACCCATACTGTTTCTCCGCTTACCTGACTACCCGTAAATGTAATTGTTTTCGGTGAGCCATTGACATACACATCAAAATTATTGTTTACATACTTTTTAACTTCTGCTTCAAATCCTGCCGTATTCGGGTTAATTTTTATAGCATCGGAAATGTGATTTGTATTCATTTTTGTAGTGAACTTCAATGTTTTGCTTCCATCAATATAATCCACCTTAGTCATTGAAGAGAAAAAGTCTACATACGTGAAACTCAATAGCACAAAAAGTGCTAAAATTCCTGATATAGATAAAATTTTTTTCATCTTAGATAATAAATTTACAATCATGATTGTTAGTTTTAAGTCACAAATAATATGCCAATTAAAAATTCACATTTACAGAATACTTATCATAAAAAGCCTTGATGTGTGCTACCGCTTCATCCGCGCTGTCTACCACTCTGTAAAGTTCAAGGTCTTCTTCATGGATCATCTTTTCTTTCAGTAAAGTAGTTCTAAACCAGTCTAATAATCCGTTCCAGAATTCCGAACCTACCAGAACGATGGGAAATCTTCCGATTTTATTGGTTTGAATCAGCGTTAAAGCTTCCGTAAGCTCATCCAGTGTTCCAAATCCTCCCGGCATTACGATAAATCCCTGAGAATATTTTACAAACATTACCTTTCTTACAAAAAAATAATCGAAATTCATCGAATAGGATTTGTTGATGTAAGGATTAAAATGCTGTTCAAAAGGCAGATCAATATTTAAACCGATTGATTTTCCCTGAGTATTAAAAGCTCCTTTATTTCCTGCTTCCATAATTCCGGGACCACCTCCGGTGATAATTCCGAATCCTAGTTTTGTAATCTTCTCCGCAATTTCTACCGCCATTTTGTAGTATTTGCTTTGAGGCTTTAATCTCGCCGATCCGAAAATAGAAACACACGGACCAATTTTAGCCAGTTTTTCATAACCGTCCACAAATTCTGCCATCACCTTGAAAACCATCCAGCTGTCTTTTGTAATGGTTTCGTCCCAGGTTTTTTGTCTGAGGCTGTTTTGTAATTTCGTTTCGTTACTGTCAAATTCAGGATTTACCAGACTTTCATCTCTCGTTCCTTCAATTCCCATTGTACAATTATTTAAAATGTTTTTCGGCTTCCGTTACAGATTCCGGTCTGCCGACATCAATTAAAATGCTGTCGTGCAGAAAACCATGAATATGCTCCGTCTGCATAAGATCCAGATATTCTTCCATTACAGAAAATTTACCTGTTCTTTTTATCTTTTCAAAGATAACGGGATTAATACAATGAACTCCACTGAAAGCCAGAGCTTTAAATCCCTTGTTAAACTCAGCAAGTCTCTGTTCGCCGGTCTGTACATTCAGCCAGCCTCTTAACACCATATCGTCGTTGAAAAGCAGTTTTCTCGAACTCTCTCTGTCCGATACAGCTAAAGTAGCAAAATCTTTTATCTTTTTATGGTATTTTACAAATTCTGTGATATTAATATTGGTAAGAATATCTGCATTCATGATTAGAAAGTCTTCCCCATGATCGAGAAATTTTCTTGCAAAAACCAAGCCTCCGCCAGTTTCCAGCAGTTCTTCTCTTTCGTCCGATATTTCAATTTTACATCCGAAGTTATCATTCAGCTTTAAAAAATCAACTATTTGATTTCCAAAATGATGAATGTTGATGACAAAATCGTTGATTCCGAAATTTTTTAAATATTTAATATTTCTTTCCAGAAGCGGAATCTCATTCACTTTTGCCAAAGCTTTCGGATGATGGTCGGTAAATGGTTTTAATCGGGTTCCTTTTCCGGCTGCAAAAATAAGTGCTTTCATTTTTTATGGGTAATGAGTAATTGGTGATGAGTAATAAAATGACCGTGTTTAAATTAAAAACAAAAAGTAATAAAATATCAACGAATTTAAAATATTACTTATTGCACATTACTCATTACTTATGATTAAGTTGATGCTGTTCGTCGTGATGAAGGCTGATTTCAACTTTTTCACCATACTTTTCTTCAATAAAATGAGCTATTTTTATCGCAGAATAAACCGATCTGTGTTGCCCTCCTGTACAGCCGAAGTTGATCTGAAGATTCTCAAAACCTCTTTCCAGATAATTATCTATATTAATGGAAACAAGATTTTTAATTAATTCCAGAAATTTAGGCATTTCGGTTTTTGTTTCCAGATATTCCTGAACGCCGATATCATTTCCGGTCTGGCTTTTATATTCTTCCACTCTTCCGGGATTCAGGATTCCGCGACAGTCGAACGTAAATCCGCCTCCGTTTCCTGTTTCATCCTTTGGAATTCCTCCTTTTTTATACGAAAAACTGTGTATGTCAATGTGTAGCATTTTTTTAATTTTATAATTATTTATTTATTCTTAAACCATTAAGATTTATATTTAAGAAGTTAAGTTTATTTAAGATTTTTGATAAATCAAAATTTTAGTTTGGGAGCTCTTTAAAGTACTCATTAATAAAAGGTTTTAAAGATTTGGTTATATTATCGGTAAAGAAATTTATTAATAAACCCTGAGGCTTTTTCAAAACTTTCATGTAAGTTAACAACTGAGCTTCGTGTATAGGCAAAATTTCTTCAATTGCTTTTAATTCTACAACAATAGTATCATTTACAAGCAGATCAACAACCAGTTTCGTTTTTATATCAACACCTTCATAATTAATGGTTGTATAAAGTTGTTGTTTTACATCATATCCATTTTTAATGAGCTCAATTTTTAAACATTCTTCATAAATACTTTCAAGTAAGCCGGGTCCAAGTGTTTTGTGAACTTTTATTGCAAAACCGGTAATTTCATAAGACAATTGTGTGATTTCTTTTTTAGTCATAACACTTAAATAAACTTAACTTCTTAAATATAAATCTTAATGGTTTATTATTTCTTCAATTTTCAACTTTGTTTTATCTGAACTCAATTGTTTAATCACTTTTTCCAGTTCGGGATAATCTTTCATATTTTCCCAGTTTTGTGCAAAGACTGTAATATTTTCGATTCCCTTTTCGATGCTTGAGATGAAGTGATGTTTTCTCTGGATCAGTCCTCGGAAACCGTAAGCTCCCAAAACCTGCAGGAATCTCATCAGTTGAATTGGTTTTACCGAGGTTTTTAGTTTATTTTTAAGTTCCTGATTTTCAAATTGATGAATGTAATAATCAAGCATCTCACTTTTAAAGCTTTCATTGAAATTTGCTTTTGCCTGAAACAGAAAAGAAATCACGTCATACATTAACGGACCTTTCATCGCTGATTGATAATCGATAAATGATACTTTTTTCTGATCATTTACCATCATATTTCTCGCCTGAAAATCGCGGATCATTAAACCTTTCGGCTCCAGATTTTCGATGAGAGAAACGATGTTCTTAAATTCTTTTAGTAGAGTAGATTTGTGGTATTCCAGTTCCAGAACATCCGCCACGAAATTTTTAAAATAATACAGATCGTGCATTACCGGAAGTTCGTCATAGTTTTCATATTCGAAAGTTTTGGTGAAATCTACCTTATTCTGTGTTGAAATCTGTAATTGATATAACTTTTCCAAAGTCTGCTTTACCAAAGATTTTACATTTTCTGATAAGCCTTCTTTGGAGATAATTTCTGATAGTGTATTTTCTCCTAAAAATTCCTGAATATACATTTTCCGGTCCTCCGAAACTGCAAAAATTGCGGGAGTATTGAGCTTTAAATCAGAAAATAAATAAGAGTAATACAAAAAACTCTCATTTTCCGCGATGTTTTCGTTGTAGGTAATGATATACGTTTTATCTGCTTTTGCGATAAAATTTACTCTTGCGGAGCCGCTTTGAGCTAAAGTAATAAACTCAGAAGGCTTTTTTCCTGTGTAATTTTCAAAAAATCTTTGGGCGTATTCGGAAATCATAGATGTCACAAATATAATAATTTACAGGCGAATTTCTATATTTGCATTATGCTAAAGGATTTTAAACCTGTTTTGAGCATTCTGCTGCGCTTCATCATCATTTATATGGTGCTGCTTCTAGCCTATCAGTTTTTTCTGAACAGTTTTCAGAAAGAAGGTCTCGATCCGTTTTCCAGAATGATTGCGGAGCAGGTGAGACATATCCAGAACTTTATGGGTTTCCCGACGCAGTTGTATAATGATATCAAAGGTGAGCAGGTTTATTTTTATGTCCGGAACGAATATCCTACAAGAATGGTGGAAGGCTGCAATGCCGTTTCTGTGATGATTCTTTTTGTAGCATTTGTTTTTGCCTTTTACAAAGGAAAAAAGACTTTCGTTTTCGTTGTTCTGGGGCTGATTTTGCTTTATATTATTAATGTTTTAAGAATTGTGGGGCTTAATATTGTTGTTTTAGATTACAAAGCATACAGTAAAACAACTCATGATTATATTTTTCCTGCGGTTATTTACGGAACGGTAGTCGTACTCTGGCTGGTCTGGATTAAATTTTTTGCTTTAAAAAATGAAAAATCTTAATTGGATTTTAGTCATAATAGGGGTTTTTGGTCTTATAAGTGTAAGAATACTTGAAGACAAAATTTTCTATGATCCTTTTCTCAATTATTTTCATGAAGCAAATAAGAATCTTCCTTTTCCGGATTTTGAGTGGGGAAAATTAATTCCCGGCTATATTTTCCGGTTTATTCTGAATCTGTTATTTTCATGCATTGTAATTCACTTTTGGTTCAGAAACAAGCAGTGGACAATTCAGGGAGCTGTTTTAATTGCGATTATTTTTGCGATTACATTTCCGATTTATTTGTACTGTATTTATGACAGATTTGAAATCGGATATCTTTTTTCTTTTTACATGAGAAGATTTGTAATCCAACCTTTGACTTTACTTCTTATTATCCCGATGTTTTATTACAGAAAACAAATAAACAAGTGAAAAATATCTTGTAAATAGTATAAGGTGTATTTTTATATGTATAAAGCGTGTTTTTAAAAATTTTATATGATTAAATATATGCTTTTCGCATAAAATTATATATTTTAATATTTAAAAAATATTATTTAAATGTAAATTTATATATTTAATATGTATAATTTTGTATTTTATACGTAAAATAGTAGATAATGAGTTCCAGAAAATATCAAAAAAAAGGAGACTTTCCGCATCCCCATCTTGGGGAGCTTGTAAGAAAAATTATTGATGATAAAAAACTTACACAGGCGGAAGTAGCAAGAAGAATGCAGATTTCTCCAACATCATTAGCTAATTACTTCAAGCAATCGTCACTGCAATTCGGGATTGTTTGGAATATTGGCTTGGCAATAGGCTACGATTTTCTTACGGAGCTAACAAATTATTATCCGTCTACTTTAGCTTTAAACGAGGATGCTAAGATTGTAAAGGAACTTACAGAGAAAACCCAAAGAATAGCAGATATGGAAAAAGAAATTGAAATCTACAAAGCAGCTTTAGGAATAAAAAGATAAATTTTTTTTGCTTTGAAACTTGCTTATACTTTTAAAAATTTCATTTAAAAGTGACTTGTTTGTAATGTTTTAAATGTAATCTGTTATTTTGGTTAAATGTTGGGAAAGTACAGCAATATTTGCTGTGTTTTTATTACAAAAGTTCTCATTTTTACTTCATAGGTTTGTGATGTAAAACAATTAAAAAATCATTTGATTATGAAAAAAACATTATTAGCGGGAGCTTTACTATTGGCAGGTGTAGTTAGTGCATTTCCTTTTAGAACCTCTTGTGGAACTATTGTAATGGTAAATGGAGCTACTGGTTCTTTAGCGCATATTGAAAATATTTGCGAATCAATCAACTTTGCTGTTTGCGGGGAATTTGCAGAAGTTACTTTATACTATCATTAATCAATAATTAATCAAAAAAGTAAATCCATAATTAATTTTATGGATTCATTTTTTACTTATATAATATGAAAAGACTTTCAATATTTTTTATTTTATTATCAATAAAGTTGTTGTCACAAACAAGTTTTAGTGTTGTTTATGAAGCTGATTATAAGTTACAATATAAATTACTTAATTCTCCAAATGCAAAAGTTGAAGAAGCTGCATTTGCATTATTAATAAACGAAAAAGAATCATATTTTAAAAATATGAACAAATATGTAGGAGATTCTTTACGCTTTGAAAAGAAACTTGATGAAAATAAAAGTAATGGTAAATACTTTACTTTTTTTCGGGAAAACATAGGAACTACATACGGAAAAATATATGTTACAACTTCCATTTCTAATAAGAACTTTAGATACGAAGAAACTAATGATATAACTTGGAATTTAATTAATGAATATAAAACTATAGGAAAGTATAAAACTCAAAAAGCTACTACAAAAATATACGGTAGAACTTGGATAGCATGGTTTGCTAGAGATATTCCTTTTCCTTTCGGACCATATAAATTTAATAAACTCCCAGGGCTAATCTTAGAAGTTTATGATGACAAAAACGATTACCACTATACATTGTATAAATTTGGAAAAAGAAAATATCTATGTAAATCTGCAAATATGAATACAGAAGGTGTGAAACTAGTTGAAAAATCTAAAATATTTGACTATCAACGTAAAGAAATAGGCGATCAAAATCAATTCAATGACTACATAGAGGATAAAGAAACATTGAGTATGTTAAGAAAAAAGTCTGCCGAAAGAGCAAAACAATATAATCCTATTGAATTGGAGCCTTGATTAAATGTAAAGCCTTGCAAATTTTGCAAGGCTTTACATTTGAATTCTTGAAACTCAAATTATAAAAAAAATTATTCTTTATTAAGATATTTATCAAGTTCCTCCTTAAGTTTTAAAACTGAACTTTCATCTGAAACATTAATTATATTTATAACAATATTGCCTTTTTGTACACCAACTCCACCAGCTTTATCCTTATTTTCAATATTATTTATGATTTGAATTTTTTGATCATTTTCAAAAAGTTCTTTTAATTCAACCTCGAAAATTTCTGCTAACTTCGGGATGTATTGAGACTTTACATCAAACATTTCACTTTCCCAGTTGGCATAGGTTACCCTGTCGATATTTAGCTTATCTGCTATATCCTGCTGAGAAAATTTTGTTTTGCTTCTTAATCTTTTAAGATTTGTTCCTACTCCCATATTATTATTTTTAACAAATGTAATAATTTTTTTATTCCGCTGTATGCTTATCCACAGAAGTCACATTTTCGGGTGTCCAGATTACTCTTTTTACAAACTCTTTTTCGCGTACCGGACAATCGGATATCTGACAGACAGGACAGGAAATTGGTCTGCAATCGTCCATATGAAAATTAAATTCTACACTTCTTTTTGTATTTTTTGCTAAAAGAATAATCATTTTTTCCATTTCGTTATGCGCGTCACGAAGGCTGTAATACCAAGGTAAAGTAATATGCGCATCAATATGAAGATTCGCCCCGAACTGTTGTATTTTCATATTATGAACATCAATCCATTCCGTTCTCCGGTTTTCTTCCAAAATCTGGATGATCTGTTCCAGAAGATCGGGATCCTGTTCATCCATAATTCCGCTCAGCGATTTCCGGACGATTTTATAGCCCACAACAATAATATATCCCCCAAAGCCCAGTGCAACTACAGAATCCAGCCAATAGATTTTGGTGAAATAGACGATAACTAAACTTGCAACAACGCCAAGTGTAGTTAATGTATCGGATTGAAGGTGTTTTCCGGAAGAGATCAGAACAACAGAGTTTTCCGCTTTTCCTTTTTTAATGGAAATATAGCCCAAAAGATAATTGATAACAGCGGTTGCAGCAATGATCCAGATTCCCAAATCAATTTTGTCTAAAACTTTGCCGACAATTAAACTGTGAACACCTTCATAGATGATCATGATTCCGGCAATGGCAATTAAAGCACCTTCGATTCCTGAGGTTACAAATTCTACTTTTCCATGTCCGTAAGGATGATCCTCATCTTTAGGCTTTGCAGCCAGATACAGCGAATAAAGCCCCATAAATGCGCTGATTACATTCACGATACTTTCCATGGCATCAGAAAAAACGGAGTCGGAATTTGTCAGTTTCCATGCGATAATCTTTCCGATGAATAGAATGATCCCAAAGGCGGCAATCAGTTTCTGAAAGGCTAATTTATCTTTACTTTTATTTTTATGAAGGTTCATAGGTTTGATAAAAAAAAGAATCTCATTTCTGAGACTCTTTCTGGTTTTGTTAGTTTATACTAAGTTGTTTTCTACAAGGTATTCTGCAATCTGTACCGCGTTCGTTGCGGCTCCTTTTCGCAGATTGTCTGCCACGATCCAGAGATTAAGGGTTTTGGGCTGCGAAAGATCTCTTCTTATCCTTCCAACGAAAACTTCGTCTTTTCCTTCGGAATACAGCGGCATAGGATATTCGTTGTTTTTTACGTTATCTACAACAACAACTCCGGGAGTTTCAGATAAGATTTTTCTTACTTCGTCAAGATCAAATTCATTTTCAAACTCGATGTTTACACTTTCAGAATGTCCTCCCTGAACCGGAACTCTTACTGCGGTGGCTGTTAAATTAAAGGTATCGTCCCCTAAGATTTTCTTAGGTTCTTTCATTAATTTAATCTCCTCTTTCGTATAATCGTCATCTGCAAAAACATCACAGTGCGGCAAAGCATTTTTAAAAATTTGGTACGGATATACTTTTGCGATAGAATCGTCTCCGCTGATTTCTCCGTTCAACTGATCTACAGCAGCTTTACCGGTTCCTGTTACGGATTGGTAAGTGGAAACAATTACTCTTTTTAAATCGTATTTTTTGTTCAGAGGTCCTAAAACCATTACTAACTGAATAGTAGAACAGTTCGGATTGGCAATAATTTTGTCTTCTTTTGTCAATACATCTGCATTGATTTCCGGAACTACCAGTTTTTTATCAGGATCCATTCTCCATGCTGAAGAATTGTCGATTACCGTTGTTCCTGCTTCAGCAAAAAGAGGAGCGAATTCGAGGGAGGTTCCGCCTCCGGCAGAAAAAATAGCAATATCCGGTTTGGCAGCTATAGCGTCTTTCATGCTTACAATCGTAAATTCTTCCTGTTTATACTTCACCTTATTACCTACAGATTTTTCGGATGCTACCGGAATTAGTTCGGTGATAGGGAAGTTTCTCTCTTCGAGAACTTTAAGCATAACTTGTCCAACCATTCCTGTTGAACCTACTACAGCTACTTTCATTGATTTAATTAAAAATTATTTTTGTTAATATATTTATGCCCCGAAGACTCTCGCCCACGGGAACGCGAATGCAAATAAACCTACGGCAATTAATCCCATGATTACGACTCCTAAAGAAATAGTAGGATTGGTTTTTACTTTTTTGTTAACGATCGTCATTAAAACAGCGGCGATCAGCATAGAAAACGGATGTTCTACATATTGAAATCTTAATGCTGAGTTTTTCATCACTTCACCCATATTTAGACCATTTGAGAAATTAATGATCAGCATCACAATCCCCAATAGAAACTGAACGTGGAAAAAGATCATTGTGAAAAGAGTAGTCTTTTTAAGGAAATTATTTACTTTTCCACTGAATCCGAACATGGTTGCTAAAAGTGCAATAACAAACAGCGTCACCAAAAGAATTTCCAGATATCCGAATCCTTTGTGAGCATTAAGTAAAATGTTGTAAAAGTCCATATTTATTTTTTTCTGTTTTTCAGACACAAATATAGCAAAAATCCCGGCGAAAAGCCGGGATTGATATTTATAAAATCTAATTTATGTATTTATTAGAAGTTGAAAGACAGGGTTGCAGACCATGTTCTTCCGTATCCGAAATAAACCTGGTTTTGCTGGCTTACTCCATTCCATGTTCCTGCTGCCTGATAAGTCTGATAGTTAGACGTTAATGTTGCAATCTGAGCAGTGGTTAATGGTGTTGATTGAAGAGGTCTGTTTACCGCAATGTACTGATCTAAAGTTAATCCGGTTTTGATGTTTGTATTAGATTCTGCAATGTAAGTCTTATCCAGCAAGTTATAAACATTACCTCTAATCGTAAAGAATTGTTTAGGATTGTTTAATTTAATTTTAAAAGATATTCCTAAATCAACTAAACCATAAGAAGGTAATTCTAAAGCACCTTGGTTTCCTGCATCCGGATTGGAGAAGTTAAGAAGGTTTAAGTTAGCATATAAATTTTTAATCCCTCTATATGTTCCGTCGAATGAGAACCAGTCTGTTGGCTTGAATGTAAATCCAACTGCTGCTGAAGTTTGTGCTGCTCCACCAACTTTAACTTTATCTATATAAAGAGTCTGAGTATCTGCGCTGATTTGTTCATTTGTTTCGCTAAAGATATTCCCTTGTGCATTTCCTTTATAGTACCAGTCACCCACAGAAAGCATACCATACAGGCTTAACATTTTGTGAACATTAGCATTTGCTTCAATTTCAAATCCCTGGTGAATTTCTGTAATTCCCTGAAGGTTTGAATAAGCAGTCGTTGTTGAAATTGTTGAACTTGGATTAGCCGGATCTGGATAAGTAAATGAAAGATTACCTCTTCTCAAGAATCTGTCTCTCCATTCAGTTCTGTAAAGGTTCACATTGGCTGTGAAGATACCGGAACGGAATCCATATCCTGCTTCAACACCGAAGATTTTCTCATTCGTTAAGTTAGGATTTAAATAGTTTTTGTTATTTGGATAAACAGCGTTTAGGAAAGGTTGTTTAGAATAATATCCGATATTTACAAAAACGTTGTGCTGATCATTAATGTTGTAGTTAGCACCTGCCTTTACATTATATCCTACAATATCTTTAAAGCCTGTTTTCTCGTACAATAATGGATTTGTAGCGGTAGGCTGAGCAATTGTTGGTGCAGATGTGTTTCTGAAACCTGCTTGCTGACCATTTAAGAGAGTGACTCCATCAATAATAAAGTGATCTATTCTTTGGAATGACTGGTTAGATAACGCTCCTGAAACAAATGCAGATAATTTATCACTAGAGTATTCTAACTGACCAAATCCACCGTACCATAAAACTTCACCGTCATTGTTATATCCTACCATATCATCCATGCTGTTTCTTTTTCCTCCGAAAGGATTGAAAGTTGGTTCAGCTTTAAATGTATTGGAAACTACTCTTGGAGTTACAGTATATAAATTTCCTGGAGCAGTATAAAAGTTTCTATTCGTATTATCTTTATATCCTGCTGCTCCGTAAAGATCAGAAAGTACCTGATAATGATATCCGTAATAATATCTGTCGTCTGTACCGATTGTGAAGTTTAAGTTATCATTAATTTTATGATTGAAACTAATAATTGCTCCAAACCAGTTATGAGAGTTGATAGATGATCTTCTTACTAAAGTGCTACTTGCTGCAGCAGTGTTTAGATTAACATTTGCGTTTGTAGCAAAAATTCTGTCATACGCAATTTGTCCGTTTGCATCAACAAAAGAATTTACTCCTCCTGTTGTACTACCCACACCTGTTGGAATTCTACCTAAATCTCCAGTTCCTCCACCTCTACCGAAAGAAGCATAGAATACTGAATTTAATTTAGATTTTGAGCTGATATTCCAATCCCAGTTTAATGACATTACCGGTTTGTGATAGTAGTTTACCCTGTTTGATAAAACTTCACCGTTTCTCCATCCCCAGTCTGCATTATATCTTCTGTTTGGAGTTCCATCGTTATCAGAATTATATTTGATGTAATTCTGAATAGTAGAATAAGTTGTTCTTTGGTTGTGCCATTGAGGAGCTCCCGTAATGGTAAACTGGAAATCATGTTTTTTATTTGGCTGATATCCTAAGGCAAAATAATAGTTATACCCTTCGAACTCAGTTCCGTCTGCGTACATTGATCCGGCAGTTCTGCTCATTAAGAATGAAGAAGACCATCCTTTTGCAGATTTACCTGTATTGTATGCAAATAAAGTTTTTAAATAATCATTATTACCAAGACCCAGAGAAACAATACCTCCCTGTTTTTTATCAGCAGCTCTTGTTAATACGTTAATCGTACCACCAACAGAAGCAATGGCTAATTTTGAAGATCCAAGACCTCTCTGTACTTGCATAGCAGAAGTTACGTCAGAAAGTCCAGACCAGTTAGACCAGTAAACGGCTCCGTTTTCCATATCATTCACGGGAACACCATTTACCATTACAGCAATATTTTCCTGTGCGAATCCTCTAATATTGATTTTAGAGTCTCCAAAACCTCCACCGGCTTTTGTAGCATATACAGATGGGGTTGTATTTAAGATTTCAGGGAATTCCTGATTTCCTAATCTTTCAACGATTTGCGCTTCTTTGATTGTTGAAACTGCTACAGGAGTTTTTCTATCTTTTGCGATATCAGCAACTCCAATTAACACTACCTCGTCAATGTCTTTAGACCTTGTATCTTTTACAGTGTCTTTAACCTGTTGAGCATAATAAACGCTAGCTGTAGATAATGTAATTATCGCAGTTAGCATTGATTTGTTGATTAATTTCATAATCGTTAGTAATAGTTAGATTTAATTTTCTGCAAAATTGAGGAAATTTATTTTAACTAATATTAACTGTATGTTAATTTTTAAAGGTTCTTAATAAGGTTTAAAATGTTGGTTTACAATGTATTGAATAATAATTGATATTTCGCATGAAAAAAATCACATTATTGAGTTTTTAACAAAAGGGGATCATTTTTAACAAAAATTCAATGCTATTTCACGGCTTTGAGGCTTAAATCTATATTTTCTGCTGAGTGAGTAAGTGCTCCTGCGGAGATGTAGGTAACGCCTGTAGAAGCAATTTCTTTAAGCTGATCGCGGGTAATTCCTCCCGAAGCTTCACTTTCGCAAGAGCCATTAATTAAGCTTACTGCTTTTTTCATGGTTTTTACGTCCATATTATCCAGCATGATTCGGTCTACCTTCGCATCAATAGCTTCCTGAACTTCATCCAGATTTCTGGTTTCAACTTCTATTTTAAGCTTTTTCTTGTTCTTTTTGATGTAGTCTTTTGCCATTTTTACGGCATTGGTAATGCTTCCGTTGTAATCGATGTGGTTGTCTTTCAGCATGATCATGTCATAAAGTCCGTATCGATGATTGGTTCCACCACCAATGGCAACAGCCCATTTTTCGCATACCCTGAAGTTTGGAGTTGTTTTTCTGGTGTCCAGAAGTTTTGTTTTGGTTCCGATGAGTCTGGAATCCCAGTCATGCGTTAATGTTGCAATTCCGCTCATTCGCTGCATACAGTTTAAAACCAGTCTTTCCGTTGAAAGAATAGATCTTGCACTTCCGGTTACAATAAAAGCAATATCTCCTACCTTTACAGCATCACCATCTTTTACGAAAGTTTCAACGTTTAAATTTTTATCAAAAGTTTTAAAAATAATTTCAGCGAGTTCTACTCCTGCAAGAATGCAATCCTGTTTTACCAGTAGTTTTGCACTTTGCTCTAGATCTTTCGGAATGGTTGAAAGCGTAGAATGATCGCCATCCTGAATATCTTCTTCAAGAGCGTTTTTAATAAACTGTTTTAAAACTTTATCAGTTACGTATGCAGGTCTTTTCATATTTTTAATTTTAGTAATAATAAGATGCTTTTGTTCCGAATAACAAATCGTGAATCACAAAAAGCAAAATTACTTCATTTTCATCAGCTTTTATTTTTTCGAATTCAATTTTATTTTTTATTCGGATATTGTCTTGATTGGTTGCTGTAAATTCTATTAAATATTTTCCTTGCGGATTGTAAGCATCAGGATTTTCTATATACAGAAAATATTTCCAGTTCAGATTTTTCCACTGATATTCTGTCCCATGAAAAAGAAGTTTATCTCTTTTAAATTCTAAAATCGGATGTTGATGATTGTTGATATAATAAAATGTCTGAGGAAGTTTGTTATCATTTATAATTTCATCCAGATCGAATTGATCTTTTCCGAAATAATAAGATTTTCCCATTGTAAGTATATTGCACAATAGATTTAATGGAAGAGGATATTTTGCTCTTGAAATGATAATTTTCTTGATATAATTAAAGAATCGAACCCCAAAAGATACAGCCGCTAAAATGAACATCCAGCCCAGAAAATAGATTTCATCATGATGCTTGCTTCCAAAAATAAGAAAACCAAGTACAATGAGAACGATAAAAATCAACATGACTCTTAAAAAGTTTAAAAGATTCATGATGGTTAAAATTCTCAGACTGAAGATTTCCATACTCCGTATTTGCTATTCTTAAGCCAGATCTTTATTATAAAACGCACCTTTATTCTCCGTCATTTCCATAGACTGGGTAATGATTAGGTGGGCAACGGTTGTTAAGTTTCTAAGCTCTGACAACTGTGGCGAAAGAATAGAGTAGTGGTAAATTTCGTTCACTGCGGCAGCGATTTCCTGATGTTTTTGCAAAGCCATATTCAGACGGCGGTTGCTTCGTACAATTCCTACCAGATCGCTCATCATTTCCTGAAGCTGCTTTCTGAGGTAAGATATAATTACCATCTCATCCATGATTTTCATTCCTTCTTCATTCCATTCCGGAACGGCTTTCAGATCATCAAAGTTGAAATTATTTTCGTTTAAAAGTTCAACGGTTTTCATGGCAGCATTGTGTCCGAAAACTAATCCTTCCAATAAAGAGTTGGAAGCTAGTCTGTTGGCTCCGTGAAGTCCGGAATTGGTACATTCTCCCACTCCGAAAAGATTTCTGATGGAAGACTGTCCGTCACGGTCAACCTCAATTCCTCCCATCAGATAATGACAGGCGGGAACGACGGGAATAAGCTGGCTGAAAGGATCAATTCCTTCGTCTTTGCATTTTTTATAAATATTCGGGAAATGTTCAAGGAATTTTTCATGATCCATTTCACGGCAATCCAGTCCTACAAATTCGTCTCCGGTAATTTTCATTTCCGCATCGATAGCTCTGGCAACAATGTCTCTGGAAGCAAGCTCTTCACGCTCATCATATTTGTGCATGAATTTTTCACCTCTTTTTGTTCTTAATTTGGCTCCGTCTCCACGAACGGCTTCCGAAATTAAAAACAACATTCCATCGAGCTTACTGTACAGAGCGGTCGGGTGAAACTGATAGTACTGCATATTGGAAACTTTTCCTTTTGCTCTTGCCACAAAAGCGATTCCATCTCCTGTTGCAATCGTCGGATTGGTGGTATTTTTGTAAACGTGTCCTGCTCCTCCGGTTGCAACAAGTGTTATTTTTGATGTTATTTTCTTAATGGTTTTGGATTTTTCATCCAGAATATAGGCTCCGTAGCAATGAATATCGCCTTCATTTAATTCTTTTCCGGGAACATGATGCTGCGTAATGATATCAATTACATAATGATGATCGAGAATCTCAATATTCGGACTGCTTTTAGCGGTTTGCAAAAGTGCCCTTTCGATTTCAAAACCTGTGATATCTTTGTGATGTACAATTCGGTTTTCGGTGTGTCCTCCTTCTCTTCCTAAAGCAAATTCGCCGTTTTTCTTGTCAAAATTCGCACCCCAGTCTACAATTTCATTGAATCTTGCAGGAGCTTCCCTAACTACCATTTCCACCACATCGCGTTTGTTTTCGCCGTCTCCCGCACGCATTGTATCGGCAATGTGTTTTTCGAAGTTATCATTTTTAGAATCTGTAACTACTGCAAGACCACCCTGTGCATATTTGGTGTTGCTTTCATCTTCGTCCGATTTTGTTACGATGATTATTTTGGCATCAGGAAGCTGCTCAGAAACTTTTATGGCATAGGAAAGTCCCGAAATTCCGGAACCGATTACTAATACATCCGCTTTTATCATATCCTTAGTTTAAGACAATTGTCTAAATAGTTAAATAAATTTAAACAATTTTTCGTTTGGTTTTCTTACTTTTTTCATGTGCTGAAAATGATCTTCCTCCGAACGGTAGCCTAAAGCGAGCGTTACGCTTACTTTTTCGGTTTCAGTATTTATCTCCAGAATTTCTTCGATAAGTTCCTGACGGAAGCCTTCCATAGGACAGGTGTCTATATTTTCTATCGCGGCAGCGTACATGAGATTCGCAAGAACGATGTAAGACTGTTTTTCTGCCCAGCTGAAAATTTCATCCTGTGTTTTTTGATTAATATGCTGATTGATGCTGTTTTTAAAAAGGTCCAGTTTTTCCAGCGGTGTTTCTCTTACTTTGGAAATATGCCGGAAATAACCATTGATGTAATTGTCGTCCACGATTTTTTTGGAAACAATAACAATGAGATGAGAACAGGTGGAAATCTGTGAAGGATTGTAGAATGCAGGAATTAATTTCTGCTTCATCTCCTCACTTTCCACGATAAGAATTTCGTAAGGCTGAAGACCAAGAGAACTTGCCGATAATTTTCCGGATTCAAGAATATTATGCAGGGTTTCCTGAGGAATAATTTCGTGATTAAATTTTTTTACAGAGTATCTTCTGCTTAAAGCCTCTAAATAATTCATAATTCAAATTTAAGAATTGAATGTGAATTAAATAAGTTTAAAATAAAATATTTCTTCTAAATAAGGCATAAAAAAAGATCATTCGAAAAACGGATGATCTTTAAAAAGTGTTATTCTATATTTTTTACCAGAACCCAGCCATTGTAAGACGTCTGAGTACTGTTTTTGTCATTTTCATTCCAGGTAATGGTGTACCAATAAGTTCCTGTCATTACTTTTTTGCCTCCCGTAGTTCCGTCCCATTTGTAGTTTCGGATTTTGTCGGCTTCGTACATTTTATTTCCGTATCTGTCATACACCGTGAATACTAAATTCTTTTTATATGCTAATGCGGAATAATCAATGTAATCATTTTTGTTGTCTCCATTCGGAGTAATGGCATTCAGGAGATTAGGAACCGTTATCTGAACATGAATAGGTGTACAATTGTAGGCATCTTTTACATACACTGCAACTTCACCTCTTGCAAGACCTGTGAAGACGTTAGAATCCTGCCAGTTTATTCCGTCCAAAGAATATTGATATGGTGTTTTTCCTCCTTTCACATTCACGGTAATCGTGTTGTTTTTAATATCAATTGTAGTAATTACAGGTTGCTGCGAAGGATTTACCATTACGGTCTGCTGTGTTGTACATCTTCCTGATTTAAGCTGTACCCAATAAATTCCGGGTGTTACATTCGTGATAGATTGTGTGGTTGCTCCGGTGCTCCATAAGTAACTGTCGAATCCGGTTCCTGCATCTAAAGTTGTTTTGGCATCAATACAGATGATTTTATCTTTTAATACAGAAGAATAAATCGGCGCTAAAACTTTTAATGTAATTTTTGCAAGTGTCCAGCAATTGGTCACATTCGTAATTCTTACATACACTACGGATGATGTGCTTACGTAAGCTGCGGGATTCAGAATTTCATTTGTTCCGGCTAAAGCATCCGCTTGTGTTTTAAAATATCTTTTGGTAACTCCCGTCGCAGAAGTTACAATTGCCTGTGTAAGATTAAATAAACCTGTTGTCGGTGCATTATCGATAAAGCATGATTCCAGAGTAGCGTCTGTTGTAGCAATTTGAGGGTAAAATGCTAAGGTAATTGCAGCAGAACCCTGACAGCCAAGAGGAGTGGTTACTTTTACATATACCGTTCCCGCAGCAGAAGTGTAGGCTGTAGGATTGGTAATTTCATTGGTTCCGGCGTTCAGATCCGCCATATTTTTATAATATTTCTTGGTAGAACCCGTTGGTTCGTTCACATTCGCAAGGGTAAGATTGTATGTGGCTGTTCCTGTATTGTTGTTATTACATTCCGTAAGTGTTGCAGGGGTTGCTGTGAAAGGAGAAAGGTTTAACTGAATTTTACCGTCCGGATTATCACAAAGCAATCCTGTATTGTCTTTAATTAAAACAGAAACTGAAGTATTTGCACTGAACTGATAGTTGGTAGGATTCGTAATCGGAGTTCCGCCTACACTGTATGAGAACGTATAATTGGCAGGATTGGTTACAAACTGTCCCTGATAAGATGTTAAATTTACCGTTCCTTGTCCTGTTGCAGGATTCGGACAGAAAGTATCTGTTACCAACGTCTGGTTAAGCGCAACTTTATCTATATAAACTTTTACGTTTTTAATTGATTGTCTTGCACTTGCTCCTCCTGTAGAAGCAGAAAAGCCAAAATAGCCGGTCGTCATGGTAGCTGCAGCTCCGGAAGGGGCAAATGATTGGCTTACAATAGTAGTTCCGTCGATTTTAAGCGTAATGATCCAGCTTGCAGGAGCTGCAGGATTTACCTGTCCGTTTACTTCAACGTGTCTGAAAGTAGTTCCTACGAAAGGCTGCGTAGGATTCAGATCCGGAGAGTGAAATGTACTTCCGGGAGTCGTATTATATTCGATATTTGATCCTGCCGTGTTGTTTATTCCATATAAGATATGGACTTTACTCATCTGTGCTTCTGTGGTATTATTAAAGATGTCAAATCCCACCATTAAGCCGGTAGAGTTTGCAGGAATTCCTAATCCTCCGCCAGATGTGTAAGAAGCGGGTGGATTTGCCAGATACCAAAAAGCAATACCATCTCCTCTTCCGTAGGCAGCTGTACCGTTTCCGTCGATTCTGAAATCAAATTCCACTCTCCATTTATCACAATATTTAAGATTGATAGGAGAGTCTAATTTTATACCTCCTACCTGGCTGATCTGGTCTGCGGTAAGCTGTATAAAGTCTGTATTTACAACCGCAGAAGGAACGATGTTCCAGCCTGTGGTGTTTACAGGATTTCCGGTAAGCTGATAGGTTTGCGACGAAATTTTTCCGAAGCAGCAAAATAAGAAGAGGGATAAATAAAGGAGTAGTTTTTTATTCATTTATTAGCATACTTAAAATTAGACGTGTAAATATATTAAATCCTAATTAAATAATATGTATTTAATATTAAATTTGCCTTATTTGGTATTTATTTTATAATAAATGGTAAAGAAACTGAAAGAATGCTGAAAATTTTTCCGAAGATTAGCTGTAATTGTTAATTAAAATAAAGTATTGCTTTCAGGATTTTCGAAATAAGTATCGATTTCTAAATTATCTGAAGCAGCAGCGGTTACGGCAAGTTTGTCGCACAGTTCGTTTTCAAAGTGACCGGCATGACCTTTTATCCAGTGCATTTTTGGTTTATGCAGATTGTATAATACAACAAATTTTTTCCACAGATCAGGATTTTTCACGTTTTTCCAGCCTCTTTTGATCCATCCGGCTAACCAATTCTGGTTAATGGCATCCGCAACATATTTGCTGTCTGTATAAATATGAATTTCGTTGTCCGGAGATTTCAGTTTTTCCAAAGCGGTAATCACAGCAAGAAGTTCCATCCTGTTGTTGGTGGTTTTCCGGAAGCCTTTAGAAAATGTTTTCTGATAATTTTTTTCAGGGACACGCATGAGAATTCCGTACCCGCCTTTTCCGGGATTTCCGCTGCAGGCTCCGTCGGTGTATATTTCAATTTTCAAGTTAAAAACGATTTATGTTATCAAGATTTGCATCGTAATTAAAATCGTAATCATAATCATTAATTACACCTACATAATTTATTGCAATTTTATCAAACGGATCTTCTTCAATGAGTACTGTTATAATTTTATATGGAAATGTTGCGCTAACTTTATAAAAGTTTAAGTGTTCAAGAACTATATCATCAAAATTATACTTATTTAAAATAATCACTTGATTTTCATTGATTTCGTGATCTAATATAAAGTCTCTTATAGATTTAATTGTTATTGGTTTTAACCGAAAAGTTTTTACTTTCATAATTAAATTGATATCGATTAAAAAGGAAAGTCATCATCGTCATCATCAAAATCATTCATAGACGAACCTGAGACTTGTGAGTTTTTTGGAAGATCAAAAGCTGCACTAGGATCTAGCCCTTTAGTAATATTATTATATCCACTTGCTCCTTCAGTTAGACCAGTGTTAGGCGTATATCCAATATTGTTAATTGGCGAATAACCTATTCCATTATTTGCATCCTCAATATTCCCGAATTTCGCAAAATGTTTTAAGAAAGATAAACGCACATCGGCAGTTGCACCGTTTCTATGTTTTGCAATAATCAATTCCGCCTGATTTTCTGTTGAGGTTTCCTGTCCTTCCTCATCATTATCCCAAACCGTAATTTTATAATACTCCGGTCGGAAAATAAAAGATACAATATCGGCATCCTGCTCGATTGCTCCGGATTCCCTAAGATCGGAAAGCTGAGGTCTTTTCCCCGGACGTGTCTCCACACTACGGGAAAGCTGCGAAAGTGCAATGACAGGAACATTAAGTTCTTTGGCAATGGCTTTTAAAGATCGTGAAATCATGGAAATTTCCTGTTCACGGTTTCCGCCTCCTTTTCCGCCGCTTCCGGCAGTCATCAGCTGAAGATAGTCGACCATGATGAGCTTTACACCATGCTGCATGACAAGTCTTCGGCATTTGGCACGGAAGTCGAAAATAGACAGGGAAGGTGTTTCATCAATATATAAAGGCGCATTTTCCAGTTCGGAAACATTGGAGAAGAGTCTTTCCCATTCTTCATCATCCAGTGTTCCTTTTCGGAGTTTTTCTGATGAAATTCTTGTTTCGGAAGCAATCATCCTTGTGATAAGCTGTACCGATGCCATCTCGAGCGAGAATAGAGCCATAGGAATTTTGTGTCCCACTGCAATATTTCTTGCCATCGACAGAAGGAATGCTGTTTTCCCCATTGCCGGACGTGCTGCAATAATAATAAGGTCGGAGTTTTGCCAACCTCCGGTTTCTTTATCTACATCGCGGAAACCGGAAGGAACTCCGGAAAGTCCTTCTTTATCTTTTAGAGATTTAATGGTGTCGATTGCCTGTTTTACCAATGAATTGGCAGTATCGAATCCTTTTTTAATGGTTCCGTTTGTGATTTCGAAAAAGGACTGTTCGGCTTTATCCAGAAGTTCAAAAACGTCTGTAGATTCTTTATAGGATGCGTCAATTACGTTTGCCGAAACATTAATTAAGCTTCGAAGAATATATTTTTCAAGAATAACGCGGACGTGGTATTCAATATGGGCAGAAGAACTTACTCCCATCGTAAGATCGATGATGTAGCTGTCTCCGCCGGCAGAGCTTAACTTGCCTTCTTTTTTAAGCTCCTGAATAATCGTCATTAAATCGACAGGCTGGTTGCCTTCGTATAATTTTAAAATGGTAGAAAATATTACCTGATGTCTCGGATCGTAGAAAACTTCAGGGGTGAGCAGATCTATCGAATGATCGAGTCCTTTTTTATCAATTAAAAAAGTACCAATCACCAATCGTTCAAAATCCAGAGCATTGGGAGGCATTTTCCCGTCTGCAATGGAGAGTTCTTTTGCAAAATTTCCGTTCGTCAAAGAAGATAATGTTTCTTTCTGCGCCATAATAGTGCAAAGATAGTTTTTTTGAAAAGCAAATGAAACGGAGTAACTAACAAAAAATTGTGGATAACTTTTGAAACCTTTATCCAGAAGGGTTTTGCGAAGAGCAAAAAAAATCACCTCAAAACTGAGGTGATTTAATGTTCTGAAAATCAGATTGAATTATTACTGAATGTTTTTAACCAAAACCCAGCCGCTGTATTTCGTCTGTGTATTGCTTTTGTCATTTTCTGTCCACGTAATCGTGTACCAGTATGTTCCTGTAACAATTTTCTTACCACCGGAAGTTCCGTCCCAAGTGTAATTTCGGATCTTGTCTGCTTTGTAAATCATGTTTCCGTATCGGTCGTAAACCGTGAAAACGAGATCTTTTTTATAAGCCAAAGCAGAATAATCGATGTAGTCGTTTTTGTTATCTCCGTTTGGTGTGATCGCATTCAGAAGATTAGGAACGGTTACCTGAACACTAATCGGGCTACAGTTATAAGCATTTTTTACATAAGCTTTATTTTCTCCTCTCGGAAGACCTGTGAATACATTGGAATCCTGCCAGTTTACTCCGTCGATAGAATATTTATAAGGTGCTTTTCCTCCTGTTACGTTGACTGTAAATGAATCGTTGTTGATATCTATACTTGTAATAACTGGTTGTACAGAAGCGGTAACCTTTACCTGCTGTAATGTCCAGCATTTTCCTGTTTTCAGTTTTACAGTATATGTTCCTGCAGGTACATTTGAAATAGATTGTGTTGTTGCTCCTGTGCTCCATTCATAAGCATCAAAACCAGGTCCTGCGTCTAGTGTTGTTTTATCTTCAATACAGATGATCTTGTCTTTAAGAACAGCGGATTGTACCGGAGGTAAAACTTTCAGGTTGATTTTAGCAATGGCGTAACAGTTCTCTATGCTGATTACTTTTACATACACTACTCCTGTTGTTGAAATGTATGTTGTAGGATTTAAGATTTCATTAGTTCCTGCAATGGCATCAGCCTGAGTTTTGTAATATCTCTTGGTTTGTCCTGTCTGTGTAGTTACACTTGGCGTTGTCAGGTTAAATGATGCCGTAGTTACATTAGATTCGATATAACATTCTTCAATAGAAGCATCATTTACTGTTACTACCGGATTAAACTGTAAACTAATCTGGTTGTAACCTGTACATCCCTGAGGATTTCTTACTCTTACATACACTGTTTTCGGTGCTGCAGAAGTATAAGCCGCAGGATTGGTAATTTCGTTGGTTCCTGCATTAAGGTCTGCCAATGTAGGATAATATTTTTTAGTAACGTTTGTAGACGTAGGGTAAACATCAGGAGCAGTTAAATCAAAGACCCCTGTTCCTGCATTATTGTTGTTACAAGCTTTCACTGTAGCCGGAACGACAGCAAGGGCAGGTAAAAACTGCAGGGTAATCTCTGCATTGGCACTGCATCCTTCAGTAGTTGTAACTTTTACAAAAACTGTTTTTGGAGCCTGTGATGCATAAGAAGAAGGAGTGGTAATTTCATTGGTTCCTGCAGTAAGGTCTGCCAGTGTCGGATAGTATTTTTTCACAACATTGGTTGGTCCGTATACGTTTGCAGAATTTAGATCAAAATAACCGATTCCCGTATTATCATAATTACACGAAGTGATGGTGGCATTATTTACAACAATATTACCCGATCTGAATTTGAATTTTCCAACCTGGAAACAACCATTTACAGGGTTATTTGCGTTGTTGGGATCTACATATTTAATTCTGTAATAATAAGTGGTAGCATTTACCATGATCGGAGTTGTAATAGGTGCTGTTCCCGTAATAGCGTCATTACTTGTTAAATGATATGTTACAGAAAAGTTCGGATTACCGTTAATAATTCCTGCAGACAATGTGCTGAAATCAAACATGGATGGTAAAGCACATTTAAGAATTTCGTTCGGATCAGAAGGGTTTGCGGCAGGTGTTCCCGGTGCAATGAACGGATTCGGCGTTAAAGCAGGATTGTTGAATGCTGAAGTTAAAGAAGCAGTTCCTCCCCAAGTTAAAGAAAATCCGTATGGATTACTCGGAATATAGTTATCAATAAGCAGATAATAAGTTTCTCCTGCAATTACATTCAGCGGAGTTTCCCATTGGCTTCCCGTGATAGTTGAACTTAATCCTGTAGGACCACTGAGTCCTGAAAAGTTACATTTAATAGCGTTCCCGAAATCCCATGTGGCGCAGTTGATATTCGGTCCGTAAACGGCAAAATCATAGTCATAATGCGTTACTCCCGGAACGGTATTTGGGGTGATGGTGAATTCTATGGTTCCGGTTGTAGCAGCAGTAAAATAGTACCATACGGAATAATGTTCTACATCCAGGCAGCTTGCGGAAGTAGCTTCCTGAACAGTTCCTGAGCTACTCGGGTTATAAGAAATGTCTGAATTTCCACAAACAGGAATTGCTGAAATACAATCTGATTGTGAGAAAACCATTTGCGACAAGAATAAGATAGTCAGCAGTAATAATTTCTTCATTAGAAAGATTTTAAAAAAAATTAGACTTTATGATGTGAAAAAAACCGCTTGAGAAAAGCGGTTTTTTATCTGTTAGCAATATTTATTCTCTGTTTTTTACCATTACCCATCCTGAGAATTTGAATGGGGTATTCTTTTTATCATTCTCTTTCCATTCTACAGTATACCAATAGGTTCCGGTAGGTATTTTTTTACCTTTTGTGGTTCCGTCCCATTTGTATCCGTTAGATTTATCAGCCTGACCTACTTTTACTCCGTATCTGTCGAAAATACTTAGTACAAGACCTTGTTTTCCGGCTAAAGCAGAGTAGTCGATGACGTCATTTACACCATCTCCGTTTGGAGTAATTACATTGATTAAGTTCGGAACAACTACTGTTACCGTAAGCGGATCGCAGTTATAGCCGTCTTTTACATAAACCATATTGTCTCCTCTGGCTACATTTTCGAAAACGTTAGAATCCTGCCATTTGATTCCGTCTAAAGAATATTTGTAAGGAGCAGTTCCTCCGATTACATTTACAGTTATTGTATTGTTTGTAATATCAATGCTTGAAATTACCGGCTGTTCAGAAGGGTAAACTTTTACAGTCTGTCTTGTAACGCAGTTTCCTGTTTTAAGCTCAACCCAATACGTTCCTACAGTTACATTGTTAATAGCCTGTGTTGTAGCTCCTGTACTCCATTTGTAAGCTGTAAATCCAGGACCTGCATCTAATGTCGTCTTATTTTCCATACAGATAATCTTATCTTCAAGCATACTAGAATATACCGGAGGAAGAACAACCAGTGTTACTTTTGCTACTGCATAACACCCGTTTCCATTGGTCACTTTTATATAAGCTACACCGTTTGGAGCAATATAAGTACTAGGATTTAATATCGCGTTGGTTCCGTTGATAGCATCAGTAAGAGACGGATAATATGTTTTTGTTCCTGCCTGCGTCGTTACAGGTGCTAAAGTAAGGTCGAAAGAAGCTGTTGCAGGATTTGTATCAATATAACAAGATCTTAATGTGACATCTGTAACTACAACTACCGGGTAAAAGTTTAATGTAATTTTTGCAATATCAGAACATCCTAAGTTGGTTGTAATCTTTGCATAAACATCTCCTGTTGCAGAAGTGTAAGCTGTAGGATTCAAAATCTCATTAGTTCCGTTAGTAGCGTCTGTAAATGTTGGATAATACTTTGTAACGTATGTATAATTCGGGTTTGGAGTATATAATGTTGTTGTGGTAAGGTTATACACTGCAACTCCGTTATTGTTGTTATTACATGCTGTTAAACTCGCATTTGTTGCTTTAAAGGTAACATCTTTAAACTTGAATGCGTTAACGTTGAAACATTTATTGGTAGGGTTATTAGGATTTGTTGGATCCTGATAACGGATTGTATAATAATAAGTACTGGTAGTATTAACAATAATTGGCGAAGTAATTGCGTTGGTATCCGCTAAAGCATCGTTAGATGTTTTGTAGTATTTCACATAAAAGTTAGGATTACCGTTAACAATATTAGCACTATTAGTCTGGAAGTTGTAAGGTGCTGAAATGTCGCATACCTCAATGATTCTAGGATCTGAAGCAGTAGCTCCCGGGATTCCTATAGGATTAAACGGATTGGGCTGAATTGCCGGATCGTTGAATGGCGAAGTTAATGTAGCGGTACCTCCCCATGTTAATGAAAAAGCCATCGCCGCATTTGCTCCGGACCAGTTATCAACAATCAGGTAATAAGTTTCTCCGGGAAGAACATTCATTGCAGGGCTCCACGCTCCTGAATTAGCCGTAAGACCAACCTGTAATCCGGTCTGGTTTGGAAAAGGCTGCGCACCCGCATAATTACAACGGATCGGAGCACCTTTTGTAGCACATGTTTTATTAGGTCCGTACACAGCAAAATCATAATCTGCGGTATAAGGCGCCTGAGGAGTAATAGTAAAAGTTAATGTTCCTGCTGTTGCAACAGTGAATTCATACCACACGGAATAGTGTTCGTTCCCACTTAAACAGCTTCCGTTGGCATTTACCTGATCGTCCACGCTTCCAGAACCTGTAGGGAAATAAGAAATATCTGAGTTTCCGCATACTCTTATTGCAGTGGCACAATCTGACTGGGCAAAGAAGAATTGAGAAAAGATTAACAGTAATATAAGGTAGATTTTTTTCATAATAGTCGAATTTATCTTGATTATGACAGATTATTTAAGAATAGAAAGATAGTAACTGATGTCTTCTTTCCCCCAGTTCGGGTCGAGATTAGATTTTTTACTATACGTTTTAAATTTAGCCGCAGCAGAATTGAAAAAAGTTTTTGCCAATTCTTTGTTGGAAGTAAACGCAATCTCACCTTTTATTACATCAATCCTTGGATTGTTTTTGTCTTCAGATTCTGCTTTAGCAAGATATTCATTCGCTTTTGCTAAATTGGCAGCACTGTCCGCGGAATTGCCTGATGATTTAAGTAGATAAATTTGAGACAAAAGAATGTTGGCTTCAGCATTATTTGGATTTTTCACAAATACTCCGGCAAGATATTTTTCTGCCAGCCCTGAAGTTTCTTCAATATTTTGCACATTACCTTGTCTCTGAGCACTGATTTCTGCTCTTACTAATGATAATGCAGTGTAATAATATGCTCTCCAGTCTTCTTTTTTTGTTTCAGTACCTCTGGAAAGTGTGTTCACATATTTCATGAAATACTCTTTAGACTGCTGAAAGTCTTCAGTTTTTTTAGCAGACTCTAATTTTGCAATCTGAGTCTCCAGTCCTTTCTCACCGGAGGTTTGAGCAAAGCCGTAGGCAGCCACCACCATAGAAAGGAGAATAGATAATTTTTTTACCATAATAGAAAATATTTTGTAGACAAATATAAAAAATTATTAACTTTAATTTGAAGTTTTTAAGATTTATTTAATAAAAACGCGTATATTGCTCTAATATTGCATTTTTCTCAATTTTGGATTTGTTGTTCCTACGATCAGTGCAACCAAAACTGTCATGGTTCCTCCGAATACTACAGAACGTACAACACCCAGTAATTTCGCAGATAATCCGCTCTCAAACTGTCCCATTTCGTTACTGGACATAATGAAGATGGAATTCACACTCAGAACCCTTCCTCTGATATTGTCCGGCGTTTTCAGCTGAACAATAGTTCCTCTTATAACTACCGAAATCCCGTCCAGCATTCCGCTCATCACAAGGAAAAGGAATGAAAGCCAGTATAAATTCGAAAGTCCGAAACCGATAATACAAAGCCCGAAACCTGTAACCACACCAAGCAAAATCTTACCCTGATTTTTTCTTAGCGGAATAACCGATAAAATGGTAATGATGCACATTGAACCTATATCGGATGCGGCATTCAGTAACCCGAATCCTTCCGCTCCTACCTTCAGAATATCTGTTGCATACACCGGAATCATGGCAACGGCTCCCCCAAAAAGGACGGCGAACATATCCAGACACAGCGCTCCGAGAATTTCTTTGGTTTTAAAAATGTAAGAAATTCCCTCCCGCATACTATCCATAACGTTAATATTCTCTTTTTTGTATTCGGAATGTTGTTTTTTTAACTGAAAAAAGAATAAAGAAGCCAGAAAGATCAGAGAAATAATAACAACAAGCGTCCATTTCACACCGAAATAGCCGATGAGAAAACCGCCGACAGCGTGGCCGCAAACAGAAGAGATCAAAAATGTAGCCTGATTTAGAGTAACTGCATTCGGGAGATTTTCTTTTTTTACGATTTTAGGAATCATTACAGGAATAATCGGTCCGATGAAGGCTCTTGCAATTCCTGTGAAAAAAATAACCCCATAAATGAAGTACGTGATTTCATGTCCCGAAAAATGCATTTTAACATTGAAAAAAGCAGGGATCAGCAAAAGACTGATTAAAAAAATGTATACATAATTGCAGATCAGGAGCAGCCGTTTTTTTTCATTCATATCGATAACGTGACCGGCGTACAAAGCGCAGCTTACTGCGGGAATTACTTCCGAAAGTCCGATTAAACCGATTGAAAAAGGATCTTTTGTTAACTGATACACCCACCATCCGAGTAAAGTAGCGAGCATTCTGAAAGCTAAAACAATAAAAAATCTGCCTGTAAGAAGGTTTCTGAATTCAACATTTTTCAATGTCTGAAGCGGGGTAAATGAAATCATCCGACAAAAATAGCCTCAAATATTAACTTGAGGCTATTGTTATGGTCATTTTTTTAAATGAAAAATTAAATGAGACTTAAAAGATAAAATCTATTTTAGTCCGCTCTTGAAGCACTGAACACCAAAGCGGCAACTCCGGCTGCTCCGATAATGGAAGCTCCTGTTGTAATTCTTGCTTTTCTGCTGTCTCTCACGGCTGCAACATTAGCTTTAGGAATAGTTACTACTGTACTGTCTTTCTTTCCTTTTGTTCCGATAAGATTATCTCCTTCCACGTTACGGAATAACATTTTTTGATTTTTGGAACCATCTCTCATCATTACAGTATATACTTTTCCTGCCTCCAGATTAGAATAATCATTTTTAGCAGTATCCATACTATATTTTGTGGTTGCACAAGATGAAATTACAAATAACGACGTCAATAAAGATGATTTTAAAAGTACAGATGCTTTCATTATTATTTTTTAGTTTTCCAAATTTATAATTTTTTTCGAATATACGTTTCCGGAATCAAAAAAATGTGCTTAAAGTTTATAAATTTCTAATAAATCGGCGATTTTTCTGTCATTCGCAAGTCTTGGCGTTTTATTTTGTCCTCCCAGTTTTCCCTGAGATTTGGCATATTCGTGGAAAGCATTTTTCTTCAGAGTTGTGAGGTGAAGTTTCTGCAGAATATTTCCTGAAATTAAATCATCATAATACGTATTGCGCTTTCTGAGCTGGTCATCAAGCTCGTTCTTGAACAAGTTTAAATTTTCAGGTACTTTTTCAAATTCAATAAACCACTCATGATAGGGAAGTCCTTCATCGGGATTTACCTGTGGTGCAAGATGAAACTCTGTAATCTGTGCAGGATATTTTTCCAGCGTGGCTTTCATGGCTTCTTCCACTTCAAAAGCAATAACGTGTTCTCCAAAAGCCGAGGTGAAATGTTTCGTTCTTCCGCTCACGAGAATTCTGTACGGATTTTTATCAATAAATCTCACGACATCTCCGATGGAATACGCCCAAAGTCCTGAATTGGTTGTTAAAATTAAAGCATAATCTTTATTCAGTTCAACCTCCTTTAAGGTCAGTCTTTTTGTGCTATGCTGATCGGAGTCGAAGCGTCCATATTCTTCCAACGGAATAAATTCATAGAAAATTCCGTGATTCGTCAATAGCAGCAGACCTTCTTTCGTATAGTCATCCTGAAATGCAAAAAAACCTTCCGAAGCCGGAAAAGTCTGTACAATATCTACTTTTCCGCCTAAAAGTTCTTCCATTTTGTCGCGGTAAGGTTCGTAATTAACGCCGCCTGTAACAATCAGCTGAAGATTCGGGAAAATCTGCTTTATCTTTTTGCCGTGTTTTTCAATCAGCTTTTCAAAATACATAATCAGCCAGGGCGGAATTCCGGAAATCAGCGTCATATTTTCCTTTTCGGTTTCCTCAACAATTTTATCCACCTTCGTTTCCCAGTCTTCTATAATGTTGGTTTCCCAGCTTGGAAGTCTGCTTTTCTGTAAATAATCTGGAATATGATGGGCTACGATTCCCGAAAGTCTTCCGGTTTTTATTCCGTACACTTCTTCCAGTTCAGGACTTCCCTGTAAAAAGATCATTTTTCCCTGTACAAAATCGGCATTGTTTTTTTTGGCAATATAATGAAACAACGCACTTTGAGCTCCTTTCACCTGAAAAGGCATTCCTTCTTTAGAAATCGGGATGTATTTTGAGCCGGAAGTCGTTCCTGAAGTTTTGGCAAAATATTCCGGAGTATCGGTCCAGAGAATATTCGCCTGTCCCTTTTTTACCCTTTCAATATAGGGTTTAAGATCTTCATAATCCGAAACCGGAACACGTTCCTGAAAATCTTTTACCGATTTGATGTTTTCAAAATCATGTTCTCTTCCGAAAAGCGTTTTTTTCGCTGTTTCCGTTAAGGATAAAAGAAGCTTTTCCTGATCGTTTTCCGCATTTTTTTTGAACTCTTCTGCTTTCCGGACGTGGTTTTTCGCCCAGATCAAAGCTGCATATTTCTTTAGGAAGTTTACCATGGTTCAAATTTATAAATAACTGAACAACTGGCGGTCATTTTCAGAAAATAAGACACAAAAAAAACCGATGAATGAGTGTGCATCGGTTCTTCGAAATTTGATTATGAAAATAACAACTAATAATGTTGAGTTTACTTGTTTTCCTTGTACCTTTTATCAGGAGTACCGTCCTTTTTCAGTTTTTTGTTTTCCTTGTATCTTTTATCCGGAGTTCCGTCTTTTTTCATTTTTGCTGCTGTTGGTGCTGTTGCAGGTTTTACGGTAGCTGCCGGAGCGGGTTTGGCAGGTTTTGCTGTTTTTACCGTTTGTGTTTTAGTTGCAGCAGCCGGAGCCGTCTGTTGAGCGGAAGCAAGTCCAAGTCCTAAAACGATAGACATTGCAGTTAAAAATTTTTTCATAGAGAATTTGTTTGTTTTGTTGAATCAAAGGTAGAGAAAATTCCAACTGAAAAATCTATTTTTTTAAACTTAACTAAAGTTTATTACAGCTTAAAAAAAGATTAAATGATACATTTGATATGATGAACGAAAAGACACGAAATACTTTGATTGTGATTATCATTATTGGACAAATGATTATCTATAAATCTCTGTACAAAGATGAAACGTATGAAGAAGAAATAGAGAAAAAAGAGATAAAATCTGTTGTTGCAAAGAAGTTTGTTAACTATGATAACCACGGAATTCATTATGTTGTTTATGAAAAAGACAGTGTAATGATTTCTGAAAGTTGGGATCAATATATAAATGTTGGAGATACAATTATTAAGCCTGAACAATCAACAGAACTTATCATCAAAAATACAGATAAGTATCTCAGATTGGATTTCAATAATCCCAATTTACTTCCTTTAAAATAAAAAACCTGCTTTCTCCGGAGAAAAAGCAGGTTCTAACATATGTATGAAAAGTTGGTTTATCGGGTGCAGTTAGCTGTCCAGGTTTTTCCATCTTTTATGTATAAAATTTTCAGATCGTTATTATCAATTCTGATATACGATGTTGCAGTAGATCCTACCATTACCAAGGTGTTATCTCCCTGTTTATTAAATTCTACTCCGTTAAGATCCGGAATACCGTTCGAGAAGGCGAAATTGTATTTTGTGCCGCTCGCAATTTTTGTTACAAATACACTTCCGTCATTGGAACTGATGTTGTTGTCGCTGTCGCTATAACCGACACTTCCTTTGTAGGTTCCTGCAAAAAAGTCATTGTTGGCAGGATCATCGTCGTCGCTGCATGAAACGGTCGTGACTACAAAGAATAGTAAAAGGAATGCTCCTAAAATTCTGATTGCTTTTTTCATAATAATATTTCTTTAGTGGTTGTAGAAGGGTTTATCCAAACAAAGTGCCATGTGGTAGGTGTAAATTTTTTTTAACTTTTAATTTAAAATTTTAGTAAAAAATTAAGAATTTTGAGACTTTTAAAAACTTTCTATCTTCTTAAAAGAAAAATATTTATCCTTATCTTTGTAAAGCCAAAACGGTTTCGGAAAACTCCCGAAATCGCTTTTTGCGTTCATACCAAATTATCTATGCAATTAAAAACCATCAGCGAAAAATTTCTTCCAGAGCTTCTTCAGAAAGAATTCGGAAAAGAGATTTATATTCAACTGGAAAATAATCAACATATTTCTGTAAAAGGAAGCGCAGGTTCTTCGGTTTCAATTTTTGCAGCCGAGTTGTTTCTTGCCCAAAAGAAAACCATTCTTTATATTCTGGATGATAAGGAAGACGCTTTATACGCGAACACAGAAATGGAAGATCTGCTGGGAAAAGATAAAGTACTCTATTTTCCGGCGACTCATCTGGAACCATATCAGGTTGAAAAAACGCAGAATGCCAATCTTGTTTTGAGAACGGAAGTTATTAATAAGATCACATCCGGAAAATCTCCGCGCGTTATTGTTGCCTATGCGGGAGCGCTGTCTGAAAAGGTTTTAAAAAAGGAAGATTTTAAAGCGATTTCGCATCATATAAAAGTTGGCGATCAGCTGGATTTTGATTTTGTGGATGAACTGCTGAATCATTATCATTTCCAGCAGGCAGATTTTGTTTCAGAACCGGGAGAATTTTCAGTAAGAGGAGGAATTGTGGATGTTTTTTCGTTCTCAAATGAAAAGCCTTATCGAATCACATTTTTCGGGAATGAAGTGGAAAGTATTAAAACTTTTGATATCGAAACTCAGCTTTCGATTGACAAAGTGAAGGATTTTCAGCTGGTTTCCAATATGAATTTTACGGTAACGGGAAGCCGGGTTTCTTTATTACAATTGTTGCCCAAAGAGAGTTTTGTAATTTCTAAAAACGGAATTGTGGGAATGCAGCGTTTAAAAGCATTTTACGAAAAATCTCTGGAAAAATATGAAACATTAAGCAAGGACATTGCACACAGATCGCCGCAGGAATTGTTTATTTCCGATCAGGAATTTCTGTTTGACTATAAAAAATTTAAAACGGTTGATTTCGGAAGTGTTTCTATTGAAGGACTTATTGAGTTATCGGAAATGAAGATAGATCAGACTTCACAGCCTGCTTTCAATAAAAATTTCGAACTGTTAATTGAGGATCTTGAAGGCAAACAAAATGAAGGCTTCGATACATGGATTTCTTTTTCCACAGAAAAGCAGAAAGAAAGACTGGAATTGATTTTTGAAGAGCTGGAACACAAGCTTCCTTTTAAAAGTTTTAAATCTGAACTTCATGAAGGTTTTGTGGACAACGATCATAAAATTCTGGTCTACACCGACCACCAGATTTTCGACCGCTACCAAAGATACAAGGCGAAGAATACATTTGCTAAATCGGAGCAGTTGACACTGAAGGATTTAATGTCTTTGAAAATCGGAGATTATATTGCCCACATCGATCACGGAATCGGGAAATTCATGGGGTTGGTAAAGGTGAATAACGACGGGAAAATTCAGGAATGTTTTAAACTGACGTATAAAAACGGAGACTTATTATATGTGAGCATTCATTCTCTTCATAAAATTTCAAAATACAACGGTCCGGAAGGAAGAGAAATTGTACTGAGTAAACTTGGATCTCCAACATGGAAATCTTTAAAACAGAAAACAAAAGCAAGGGTAAAACAACTGGCTTTTGATTTAATAAAATTATACGCTCAAAGAAAATCTGCGAAAGGTTTTGCGTACACTCCCGATTCTTATTTGCAGAATGAGCTTGAGGCAAGTTTCCTTTACGAAGATACTCCGGATCAGGAAAAAGCAACCATCGATGTGAAGAAAGATATGGAAGCCGATACGGTGATGGATCGTCTGGTTTGTGGAGACGTAGGTTTCGGTAAAACGGAAGTTGCAATTCGTGCCGCATTCAAAGCGGCGACAGACGGAAAGCAGGTCGCAGTTTTGGTTCCTACCACAATTCTGGCGTTTCAGCATTACAGAAGTTTTAAAGAACGACTGAAAGATTTTCCGGTTAATGTGGCGTATGTGAACCGTTTCAGAACAGCAAAACAGAAATCTGAAACCCTTGCAGCTTTAAAAGAAGGAAAAGTAGATATTATTATAGGAACACATCAGTTGGCAAGCAGTTCTGTAAAGTTTAAAGATTTAGGGTTGCTGATTATTGATGAAGAACATAAATTCGGAGTTTCTGTAAAAGATAAGCTGAAAACTTTAAAAGCAGATGTTGATACTTTAACATTAACGGCAACGCCAATTCCGAGAACGTTACAGTTTTCTTTGATGGCGGCAAGAGATTTATCCGTAATTAAAACCCCTCCGCCCAACAGACAACCTGTGGAAACACAATTAATTGGCTTTAACGAAGAAATTCTGAGAGATGCGGTTTCCTATGAACTTCAGCGTGACGGACAGGTTTATTTCATCAACAACAGGATTGAAAACCTGAAAGATATTGCAGGATTGATCCAAAGACTGGTTCCGGATGCGAGAGTAATTACGGGACACGGACAGATGGAGGGAAAACAACTGGAGAAAAACGTTCTGGATTTCATGGAAGGGAAATATGATGTTCTGGTTTCTACAACCATTGTGGAAAGTGGAGTAGATGTTCCGAATGCGAATACCATATTTATTAATGATGCACAGCGTTTCGGGATGGCAGATCTTCACCAGATGAGAGGTCGCGTCGGGCGAAGCAACAGAAAAGCATTTTGTTATCTTATTACACCGCCTTATGATATGATGACTTCCGATGCCAGAAAACGTCTGGAAGCCATCGAACAGTTTTCGGATCTGGGAAGCGGATTCCAGATTGCGATGAAGGATCTTGAAATTCGTGGAGCCGGAGATTTACTGGGAGCGGAACAGAGCGGATTTATCAATGAAATGGGGTTTGAAACTTACCAAAAGCTGATGCAGGAAGCTTTAGAAGAGTTGAAAGACGATCAGGAATTTGAAAATCTTTTCGAAAACGAAGAAGAAAGGAACAAATTATTTAAAACCACAAAAGACGTTAATATTGATACGGATCTCGAACTGATGCTTCCGGACTGGTATATTTCCAATACAGAAGAAAGATTACTGCTTTATCAGAAACTTGCGGAAATAGATAATGAGGCAAATCTGAATAAATTTGAATCTGAACTGATCGACCGTTTTGGAGAATTGCCGAAAGAAGCGGTAAATCTATTGAAAAGTGTAAGTTTAAAATGGCTTGCTTCAGATATAGGTTTCGAAAAGATTGTTATGAAAAACGGTGTGTTTTTAGGATATTTTCCGGGAAATCCTCAGGATAAATTCTATCAGACGAATAAATTCAGGACTATCATTAATTATTTAACAAAAAATCCGAAAGAAGCACAGTTGAAAGAGAAAACAGGAAAAGAAGGAAATCAGCTGATGATGAGGAAAGACAGAGTAGGGAATGTGGATGAGGTGAATGATCTTTTAAAAACAATTCTGAAGAGTGAAGCTTAATTGAACAGAATACTATTTTATACTGCCGTGTTGTTATTTGCGATGCGGCATTTTATTTTAATATTCCTGAAAGGTATCTGTAATACAGATTTTTACATCTCTAATATTAATAATTCTTAATATTGAGAAAAATTGGAATAAAAATCTTCTCAGAAACATGATTTTTATCGTGTTTTTGTTCTGAACCATTATCGAAAAATTTGGATCAGAAAATCGAATTTATTTTAGGTTTTAAAACGTTTAAATACTATATTTTTTCACTATTTATGGATAAATTTACAGGCTTGTGTAAATTTGTCTGTTATTTGTAAATGTTTGTATGTCAATAAAATAAATTTTTGTTTGTGAGTCATTTATTTTAATAAAATTTCAAATATAATTCCTCATTTAGAGACATTAAAGTGAAGGTTTTTGAATTTTTACCTTCATCCTAACAGTTGTTAGTAGTAATAATTCTAATTTCGGTCTGTTTTCAGCTATGCTGTAATTAGTTAATTTCTATCGTTTTACGTATTTCTACTCTACTTTTTGTGTGTTTTTTTTATTTATCTTTGCAGTCCCTTATTATGAAAAAGACTATAAATAGCTGTGTAGCCGGATTATTATTTTCTGTTCAGGCTTACGCTCAGGTGGGAATTGGTACCAGTACTCCCAATTCTGTTCTCGATGTAAACGGGAAAACCACCTTAAGAAAAGAATTGAGAGTTGGAGGTACTACAACAACGCTGGGTAATCCCGGTTTGAACGGACAGGTCCTTGTTTCTCAGGGCGAAGGTCTTACACCAAGCTGGAGATCGATCAATGTTTCCTTTATGGAAGAAGGTCAGTATAAGCTCATTAACTCGTATTTATCTTCCGATCAGGTGGGTATCAGTACGTTATCTAACGGAGTCGCTGCAGACGGAATTTATAAGAATTCTGTAGGAAACGACATTGCTGATGTTACCAACGGTATCTGGGTGAAAATTGCGGGTCTGGAAAATAATTTTACCATTAAAAACGGAAGAAACAGGCTTACCTATCAGTTCCAGACAGGAATTGAACTGAAAGCGCCTGTTGCTACGACTTCCCAAAGTGTTACTTTTGCCTGTGGTATATTCCGAAACAATAAGCTGGTTGCAGTACGTCCTGATAAAGTTACTTCCAACAACAATACTGAGAAAGGAGGTTTTCAGGATTATATCTTTACACTGAACTATACGGAGCAGAACGTTCCTGTAGGTACTCAGAAAATTGAGGTTGCGTGCAGAAAGATTGAATCTTCCAATATAGATTCCCAGTTCACGATCGGAAGGAATATATCCAATACCAATACAATTTCCAATGCATTCACTCTTGAGTCTGATCTCAAAGTGGATATTATTGAATATGTAACCTATAAAAGTAACTAAACCCACCAATGAAAAAAATATTTTTAACTTTCTGTATTTCTGCAGGAATTCTTTCTTCTGCACAAATTGGTATTAAAACTCCCACTCCCAAATCTACACTTGATGTAAACGGTGATGTTAATTTCAGAGATAAATTGTCTGTTTTCAATCCTACAGACAACAGTATTTCTCAGGGAAATAACGATCAGATACTTGTTTCTCAGGGAGCAGGAAATCCTCCTATCTGGAAATCGCTTCGTATACCGGAATATGAACCTAATAAATTTTATTTGATTTTTAATAATTCATTTTCAGATAAGACTGGGATTACATTTTCCAGTACGGAAGAATCTACCAATGGTGCCAACAGGTCTACCACTCTTGTGAAAGATACAAATTACAGCAGTCTGAATCAGTTTAAGAAAATAACGTCTTTATCGCAGCCATTTCTTGTATACAGTACAGAAAGCAAGACGTATTTTCAGTTTGAAACGGTAGTGCAGGCAGATTTTCCGGCAAATACTTCTCCGGATATTTCCATAGATTATGCGTGCGGAATTTTTGTAGACGATAAACTGGTTAACCTCAGACAGAGAAATCTGAAAGCAAGTAGCGCTACCAATACATTTATTACGCATAACCAGATCGGGATGGTACAAAATCTTTCAAAAGGACAGCATACGGTAAGTGTGGCGTGCTCCAGATTAAAATCTTATAACACTTCGGCAAATTTAGGTATTGGAATTAATGTCGCTTCCAATATCGACAGCTTTATTACCCAGTCTTCGCTTAAGGTAGATGTTTATGAAATACCACAAGTATTTAATTCAATTTTAAACTAAATCATGAAAAAAATAGCTTTAGTAATATTTTCTGCATTCTCAATAGGATATTATGCTCAAGTCGGTATAAAGACCACAACTCCAGTAGGTACGCTTGATATAAATGGTGACCTCAATGTTAACAGGGAGCTGAGAATGGGAGGTACAAACACAATTAAAGGTTCCGCCGGAACAGCAGGAAGTATTTTCCATAATAATTCTGAGCTTGGCGTAAATGACTGGAAGAGCATAAAAATTGCAGACGGACAGGGAAGTATGGCTCTATTTTCCATGAATACCGTTTCAGATCAGACAGGAGCTACTTTTAGCGGTGCTAATGGTTCTACTTCTCCGTACACGGAAAATTCAGCGATTAATTCTAACTGGGTGGTACTTACGGGAACTCAGGACACTTATTCGGTAACCAATCCAACCAATAAAGTAGTTTTCACTTTTCAGACGACAGCACAGAAGACCAATAATTCGAATTCTTCTTCGGGATTCGCCTGCGGAATTTTTGTTGATGATCTTTTAAAAGCAGTAAGAACCGATGTTTTAATCGGGACAGATGGTTCTTATAAAATTTATAATATGAATGCAACTCTTACCAACGTTACTCCAAAAAACAATTATGCGGTAAAGGTTGCCTGTACAAAAAGAAACTTAAACAGCGGAACTCTGGGAATAGGTACAGCCGTAAATACAAACTTTCTGAATTCCGATATGTCTCAGTCAGTTTTAACAACATCTGTTTTACAGCCTTATTAAAAACTGTTTATTATTCATAAATTAAAATCTAAAAGCGAAAGTTTTTAGATTTTTTTTATTTTAAGACATATTTTTTTGATGATTTTAAGGCTTTGATAGGAGAAAATAAATTATATTTGACGGCATTAAAAATTAATAATATGACCAAAAATTACATCCTTTCAACTTTTGCCGCAATTGCCCTTGTTTTTGTGGTTTCTTGTGATAATACAACGGAAGATCCGCCCAACCAGAATAAAAATACCACTTCCGGCAGTACTATTACAGGTCCCCGAATTTTATCTAAAGTAAACAACGGAACAAAAGATCTGGAAGAGTATGTTACTAATGGAGGAGCGCTTTCTCAGGTTTTCGTAAGAGATGCTGCGTCCAGCAATACGCTTACTTCTACAGTAACGTATTCGGGAACTACAATTTCTCAGATAAAAATTCAGGATAATGTATCTCCGCACGTTACAGATAATACCTACGCACTTACGTATACAAGCGGAAAATTGTCGTCATTTACGATGGATCAGACTATTATGGGACTTGCTAATCACAGTGATTTTACAGTATATTATGATGCCAATGGAGCACTTTACAGAATTGTTGAGAAGAAAAAAATGGCTGGAAGTACATCCTACACCCATTATACAGAGCTTAAATTTACTTTTTCGACAAACAATATCGTAAAAGCAGATTATACTACCATGCTGATGAGCGGCGGAACTCCTACTGCCTCAACAGCCTCTACAACTTCTTATCTGTATGAGAATTATGATGCTAAAATAAATCCATATACCACCCTGCCAAAAGAATATTTAATGGTGTCTTCCACCATGACGCAGATGAACTCTTATATGCTGTCTTCCAATAATGTAGGGAAAGTTACCATACTAAATCCTGCAGGAGCTGCCATTTCCTATCCTAAAGGATATCTGTATGATTCACAGAATTATCCGGTTTCAGATCAGAGCCAGACAATTAAATATATCTATAAACCGTTATAAGTTATAATTATCTTTTAATAGTTTTATGATAATATGAATAAAAACGTGATTTTTATTCAAAAAAAAATTATATTTGTGGAAAAATAAATAATCCCCTATTGGAATGAAACGACTTTTTTATTTTGTTTTACTATTGGTAGGTATTTCTACAATTCATTCTTGTAAAGATTTATTGGATGAAGACGGAAATCCTCTGGTGGATATTAATAACAATACAGGACTGAACGGTCCGAGAGCTTTATACAGAGAAATCACAGACTCAGACACTTTAGCGACTTATTATTATAACGGTCTGCAATTGTCTAAAGTAGTTACGGACAGTATGAATTCTACTGCGGACATAGCATGGAGCGGAGATAAAGTAAGCCGAATCGATTTCAAAGGATTTTTAGACCTTAACGGAAACGGAAAATTAGATAAAGACAGTGTAACCTTTACACAGCAGTTTACTTATGGAAGTACAGGAAGAATAGAAACCATCTCAGAAAACAGATCTTTCTTCAAGAGAAGTACAACATCTCCATATACTCCTACAGCACCGGGACCACAGACTCTGTACAAAAAGACGAAGTCTCTTTACACTTTAAAATATGCAGCTGCAACGGCTAAGCTGGATTCTATCATTATGAGAAACGGACCTGAAGCTTCAGGAACTCCATTTGTATACACTTCTTATTCAAAAACTAAGTATGAATATACAGGGGATAACGTTTCTAAAGTAACAAGAAACTACGGTCCAATGGGTTCTACAGGAACGATGGGAGCAGCAACCACAAAGTTGGGGTATGAGTTTACAAACTACGATACTAAAATCAATCCGTTTACTTTAATTCCTGCAGCTTACAAAATTTCAAGATTACTCTCAACAGATGCTAATGATGTAAGAAGCTGGATTTTGTCACCAAACAGTCCACAGAGATATTCTGTTACGGATTTAATGACACCGGTTCCTACTCCGAAAGTATTCTCAACAAATTACAATTACGATGCACAAACCTATATGCAAAAAGGATATGGTGTAAATTACATCTACAAGCCATTGTAAAAATTTGTTTTTAAAAATAATAAAAACTCAATCTTCATGAAGGTTGGGTTTTTTTATTTGAAATCCCTTAATTTTGCAAAAAATTTCTTCATGAAATATTTAATAGTCGGCCTTGGAAATAAAGGTGCGGAATACGAAAATACACGTCACAATATAGGATTTAAAGTTGCAGACAAACTAGCGGAAACCATGGAGGTTTCTTTCAATACCACCAATTTCGGATGGATGGCAGACGGAAAGTATAAAGGAAGAAGAGTTTTGGTCTTAAAACCGGATACTTATATGAATCTTTCCGGAAATGCAGTCCGCTACTGGATGCAGAAAGAAAACATTCCTTTGGAAAATGTCCTCATTGTAACAGACGATTTAGCTTTGCCTTTTGGAACCTTGAGAATGAAAGGTAAAGGTTCGGATGCAGGACACAACGGACTGAAAAACATCAACGAAGTACTACAGACCCAGAATTATGCACGTCTTCGGTTCGGAATTTCGGCAGATTTTTCGGAAGGACGACAGGTAGATTATGTTTTGGGAACGTGGAATGAAGAAGAAAACGAAAAGCTTCAGGAAAGAATTGAGAAATTTTCTAAAGCCTGTCTGTCATTTGTATTTGCAGGAATCAATAATACGATGTCTGCTTTCAACGGAAAATAAAATTCTCTATACGATAAAACAAAACCTCCATTTCCGGAGGTTTTTACTATTTGTAAACGACAATATCTTTTATAATTTTCTTTTCAAAGAAATTTCTTTCATTAATCGTAAAGCGGTAATTGTGTTCCTGTTCGAAAAATTCTATTGGTGTTACAGGAACATTGTCGGTTTTCCATTTGATGATAAAGCTGACTTCATTCGGGGAATTTACTTCTTTATCCGAAAACCTGAAAATCGTACTCGGAAGAGTATTTTCCTGATCTTCTTTAATGTCGGATTTTGCTTTTTTAAACTGAAGCTGCGTCATGTCTTTCAGCAATAAAGAAAAAGGTTTTCCAATATATTTTTGTTTATTGGTTTCAAACTTTTTTGCGTAAGCTAAAGTATCGGAAACCGTTTTTTGAGCATTTAAAGCCGTATTAAGAAATAAAAAGAATGTTACCCCAAATATATTCAACAGTATTTTCATGAAGAGGAAATTAAAAATCAAAAGTAAGATTTTACAGACTATTTTCTTTGACTATTTTTAAAAATTATCTTTTTGAATAGAAAACAAAAGACCACCGGATTCGATGGTCTTTGCGATTGTACTTTACAAGAATTTCCAATCAGTTTATCTAACTATAACATTTCTTATGCTAACCAGGTTACAACACCTGTTTCCACATCGTAATTGGCTCCTACGATCTTAATTTTTCCTTCTTCCTCAAGTTTTCTAAGGGTGGAACTCTGCTTACGGATATCATCAATCGCATTAATTACGTTATGCTGGTTCAGTCTTTCCAGAAGATCTGCATTGGCAGAAGAACGCTCTTCTCCTTCTTCGATAATATCGTTGATAATCGGGTTGAAATGATTGATCAGGTGGTTAAGATTATCCATTCCCAATCCTTCAATTTTTGCTGCATCAAGACCTCCTTTTAAAGCGCCGCATTTTGTGTGTCCCAATACCACGACAAGCTTAGAACCTGCAACATTACAACCGAATTCCATAGATCCTAAAATGTCCTGATTAACAAAATTTCCCGCAATTCTGATGCTGAAAATATCTCCTAATCCCTGATCGAAGATAAGCTCTGCAGAAGTACGGCTGTCGATACAGCTTAACACCACTGCAAATGGCCATTGTCCTTCCCGGGTTGCGTTCACCTGCTCCAAAAGATCTCTGTTAGCCTTTAAGTTATTTACAAATCTCTGGTTTCCTTCTTTTAAAAAGTTTAATGCTTTTTCAGGAGTAATAGTCGACTGCGTTTCGTATGTATGTGCTTTCATATAATTTTTATTAAATTGAATTTTTTAAAGGTATAAAATTTATTGTTTTCGAGCTTACATCGCTCTTTTATGTGTAATTAAAATGTGAGACTCTTCGTCTCTTTCGTAATCCCTGTATGAAGTTTTAAATCCTAACAGTTCCACGGTAATGTCTTCTTCCTTTGCGCGGATATTGGCAAAATCCTGAATCATTTCCAGAACATCAGTGGCAATATAGGATGTTTCTCTTGCATCAATGATGACTTTAGAATTCGGTTTGATGTTTTTTAATGTTTTTTTGATAGCTGCTTTGTTCAGGAAAGAAACTTCTTCCGCAAGCTTCATTTTTATTTCATCGGCATCATCCAGTTTTTCACGGCTTAAATAATAAGCTCTTTTCATATTTCCCTGAAGAATATAAAAAACGGAAATAGCAAGACCTATTCCAACGCCTTTCAATAAGTCGGTTGCGACAACAGCTACCACGGTTGCAATAAAAGGAATAAACTGGAATTTCCCTAAATGCCAGAAATGTTTAAATGTTGCAGGTTTTGCCAGTTTGTAACCTACCATAATTAACACTGCGGCCAAAGTTGCCAATGGAATTAAATTCAATACCACAGGAATCGATAAAACGCAGATCAGCAACAGTACTCCGTGAATAATGGTTGATGCTTTTGAAGTCGCCCCCGAATTGGCATTAGCAGAACTTCTCACCACTACAGAAGTCATAGGAAGCCCTCCAATGAACGAACTTATTAGATTTCCGATTCCCTGAGCTTTTAATTCCAGATTGGTATCGGTAATTCTTCTCTGTAGATCCAGCCTGTCGGAAGCCTCGATGCAAAGTAGTGTTTCAATAGAAGCTACAATAGCAATCGTTGCTCCTGCAATCCATACTTTGGGATTGGTAAATCCGTTAAAATCCGGCATCGTCACAAGATTTTTAAAATCATCAAAAGACTGGGGAACCGGTAAGGAAACCAAATGCTGGGTCTGGATTTCCAATGAACTTCCCGTCATTTTAAAGACCTGATTCAGAATAATTCCTGTTACAACGGCAACCAAAGCTCCCGGAAGCATTTTAATCCTTTTAAGAGCCGGAACTTTGTCCCAGATAATCAGGATTGCTACCGAAATTAAAGTAATGATAATGGCGCCCGGCTGAACCGCTCCGAATAATTCTGTAAAATATCCGAAATTGAGGCCATTATCGAATATAGATTCATGTCCTTCATAATCCTTATCAAATCCCAAAGCGTGAGGAATCTGTTTCAGAATAATGATGATCCCGATTGCGGCAAGCATTCCTTCAATTACGTTATTAGGAAAGTAATTGGAAATACTTCCGGCTCTTATAAATCCCAAAATCAACTGCAGTACTCCTGCGATGATTCCGGCACAGAGAAAAAGCTCAAATGCGCCCAAATCTGTAATAGCGGTTAAAACGATGGCCGTTAATCCCGCTGCAGGACCGGAAACAGATATATTCGAATTACTAATGGATCCTACAACCAGTCCTCCGACAATTCCGGCAATAATACCGGACAAAGGCGGGGCTCCAGAAGCCAATGCGATTCCTAAACATAAAGGAAGCGCTACTAAAAATACCACGAGTCCTGAAGGGAAATTCTCCTTAATTCCTCCGATTAATGATGTTTTTTTCATGTGAAAATGCTGTGAATAGTGATCTGTTTTTTTTGTAAACAGACCCATTATAAAGTTGGAAAATGTAATTTTTAATGCACGTGTTTATTCAATATCAATGTCATGACAAAGAATAGCTATCAAAAAAATCTAACGGTAAAAATTACGCTTCCGGAGGTGGAGAAAATATGGTAAGCAATGGAGACAGATGAAAAGAATCGTCTATCAGTACAAACGACCTGTCTTCCAGTGAAGGTTCATAAAACTTCAGATAATCAAATACATCCAGAGTTTTAGGAAGTGTTTTTTCGTAAACAGTAAAAGCTGAGGAGTGGGAATGCGGCTCTTCTTCATTGATTATTACATTGGTTCTTGTAAGATCCCAACCGAGAACTGCGGCAATACTCGGTAGAGCCGTAAAGTTGAGAAAAAACAATAATGTAACAATACTCCAGAGTTTCATTTTACATTCTTTATATAAAAATTATTTGGTCTTTCTGCTCATCACCCAGTCTGAACTGGTAAGGTTATAAATTTTCTGAATGTCCTTTAATATTTTTTCAAAGTCAATTTCCAGATCGATGATCTTTCCGGTTCGAAGGTCGAAAACCCAGCCGTGAACTACGGGATATTCTTCTAAAATATATCTTTCCTGTACACAAGCCATTTTGATAACGTTAATGCACTGTTCCTGCACATTCAGTTCAACAAGTCTGTCATAGCGTTTGTCTTCGTCTATGATAGAATCCAATTCAGCCTGATGTAATCTGTACACATCACGGATTGTTCTTAACCACGGATTGAGCAATCCTAAGTCCTGAGAAGTCATCGCTGCTTTTACACCCCCGCAGTTGTAATGTCCGCAAACAATGATGTCTTTTACTTTGAGATGTTCCACGGCATACTGAATAACCGCTGTAGAACTCATGTCTAAAGTATTCACAACATTGGCAATGTTTCTGTGAACAAAAACTTCTCCCGGTTTGGCTCCCATCAGTTCTTCTGCAGTCGCACGGCTGTCTGAACATCCGATGTAAAGATAATCAGGATGCTGGGTTTTGGCAAGATCATGGAAAAATTCAGGGTTTTCCGCAACTTTAGACTCTACCCATTTTCTGTTATTTTCAAAAATAGCTTTATACGACTGTGACATGAGGAGCTCTTTACAGGGTTAATTATTTATTTAGTTTAAATTATTTCCAAAATTAATAGACTAAATCGATAATGGTACAAAAATATAATTTTTGGCTAAATACAGACTATTTTTAACAAAGTTTAATATCCAGATCTGTTTAAAATCATATAAAGTATCAATATATTTTGTTTTCTTACATTAACTTGGAAAATCCGGATAAAATTACAAACAATTTGATGGAATAATATAAAATATTTTAATTTTTAGACCTTATTGTTAATGTAACCTTCTGTCGCGTTTTCAGACTCATATATTTTTCCCGGATTGCCCATCACGACAGAATTTGAAGGGACATCAAAATTTACATAAGAGTTTGGTGCAATAAGAACGTTGTTTCCGATGGAGATTCCTCCCACAATAACGGCATTGGTTCCGATCCAAACTTCGTCTCCGATGACAGGGAATCCCTGATTTTTTCCGCGATTCTGTTGTCCGATGGTTACGCCTTGTGCGATATTGCAGTTTTTTCCGATTTTTACTTTCGGATTGATGACCAGACTTCCCCAATGTCCCAGATAAAATCCTTCTCCGATTTCTGTTTCGGGATAGATCTGAAAGCCGTATTTAATCTGATAATGCCTTAAAGCCAATTTCCAGAAAATATTCAGCAACGGTGTTTTTAGATATTGCTGAGACTTTCTTAAAACATAAATAAAATGAAGGTTCGGATTGATGCATTTTGCCCAGATCTGAAATGGAGAAAGCCATTTTCCGCTTTCTCTATAAAAATCTTTCTGAAGAATGGAATAGTTTTCTGCCATACCACAAATGTAATAATTCTACAGGTTTAAATTTTTAATCAGTTACAATTCATCCAGAATAGAAACAATTTTGCTTACCGAATTCTCAAGATTAAAAGGCATTTCATAGTTCTTAAGTTTTTCGGAGTATCGTTCGAAAAATTCGGGCTGGGTTAAGGCTTTTTTCATTCCATCATAAATTCCTTCTTCGCAATTTTCAATGAGAAGACCCAATTCTCCATTGTTTAGCATTTCGTTTGCTCCGGAAACTTTTGTACAGATAATTTTCTTTTTCAGGGTAATCGCTTCAAAAAGAACAGTTGGGAAACCCTCATATCTCGAACTTAAAATATAAAAATCCGCTTTTTTAAAATAAGGATAAGGATTATCTGTAAAACCAAGCATCGTCGCTGTTTTATCAACGCCAAGCTCTGATTTTAGTTGTTTAATATTTTCGAAATCATAACCGTCTCCAACAATTAAAACTTTGTGCTGAAAACCTTCATCCAAAAGTTTTTGATGAACTTTCAATAACCTGTCGAACCCTTTTTGTGGAAAAACAGTTCCGACTGAAATAAAAGTGGGAATATTTTCATCAAATTGATAATTTAAAACTGGCTGATCTGCTTTTGAAATAAATTCTTCTGTGTCTAAAGGATTATAAATCTTTACAATTTTCTGTTTCTCCATTTCATTTTTAGCTAAATCATGAAAAAGCTGCTCAATTTTTTCAGAAATCACCATGATTTTGTCAAAACCGAAAAACTTACGGATTTCATCATTGGTATAACCTTTTACCTGTGAAAGATCGTTATGAATCCAGACTATTTTTTTTGAACTTTTTAAAGGAGAACCTAAAATTTCGTCCCGCATTCCGTGAATGGCTGCGAATTCGATGTCGTACTTTTTATTTTTTAGCTTTCCTTTGTAAAGAAGATTTGGAAACTTTTTCAGTATTTTTTCATGAATGACTCTTGCTGCTTTTCTCGGAATTTCGTGAGGACGGTTCGTGGTAATCATTTCACCTTGATGAAGATGCAGAATATTGATCCAACTCGGAACTTCCGCTAAATATTTTCCGGAATTAAGATTCAATAACAAATCGATCTCATATTTATCCTTCGGAAGATTTTTAAGGAATGTCACCAGAACTTTTTCCGCGCCGCCGTGACGCAGCGAACCTATGCGAATGAGGAGTTTCTTTTTTTCAGCCATTTATTTTTTTACAGGTTTGTAAACATGTGGAATGTGTTCTTTGATGTATGCTTCCAGTTTTGCTCTTTCAGGTTCCAATTCTCGGGGATACATTACGTTATTTTCAAGAGCTTTATCACCATATTCTTCAACAGTACAAATAAATTTTGCCGGAGTTCCTGCATACACGGAATTGTTCGGCATACTCGAATTTAGCACAGATCCCGCTCCCAAAATACAATTGTCGCCCATTTGCGAACCTGGAAGAAAGATACAGTTATTTCCTACAAAACAGTTCTTTCCTAGTTTTATCCTTCCGAAATTTCGGGCATCTTCATACTTTTCCATGCTTCGGATGACGTACATTGCACCATCATGATTGATGAATTTGCAGCCTGCCGTAATTTTTGTCCTGTCGCCGATTTCAATTAAAAAAGGTTCGGAGCCAAAATCCGGAGCTTCCACAAAAATCACATCTTTCCCAACTTTCAAACCTCGTGAAATGGAAATTTTAATATAAATCTTCTGAATGATCTTTTGATAGGTGGTATGGATTTTCAGGATAAGACGGTAAAGGAAAATCATTGTTCTTTTTTTGCTAAATTAATAATGATATTTTCTACAGCATTAAAAATCTTCTGATTATCAAACTTTTCTTCAATATTGATGAGATTTTTTTTGATTTCTGCAATTAATTCCGGTTCTGTAAGAAATTTCTTCATAGCTTCATACATCTCATCCGTTTCATAATTGATGAGATAACCTGTTTTTCCATGCTCAATCATTTCGGGAATTCCTCCTACGTTGGTTGAGATAATTGGTTTCTGGAGAATGAGACTGTCTGCAATAATCAGAGGCCAGCTCTCAGATTCTGAAGGAAGAATGAAAAAATCTGCATTTTTTACATGTGGATAAGGGTTCATGGAAGAGCCTACTAATTTGAAGCTTTCCGTAACACCAAGATCCTCTATCTGCTTCTTTAAATTACTCATTTCTTCACCGTCACCGATCACGATAATATGATGATCAAAACCATCTTTCAATAATCTTGCATGCGCTTCCATGAGTTTATGAAAACCTTTCCGGCTGTGAAGTCTCGCAACAGAAACGAAAACAGGTTTGTCTGGCAATTCAGGTTTAAAAGCTAAAGCTTTCTGTTTTAATTCATCAATAGGAATCGCATTTAAAATAACCTGATTTTCGGGAATTTTAAGATCAGGATAAGTTTCTATTAAAATATCCTTCGTTTGTTGGGAACCGAAAATAAAATAGTCAAATTGAGGAATCTGCTTTAAAATTTCAGGAACCAAAGGCTGAAGTTTCGGCAAAGTAATATCGGAATGAAACCAGCCTATTTTCTTTGATTTTTTATTAACAGAGTTTAGAACCGCAGAAAAAGCAGCGTAAGTAGGAGCAATTTCTACATCATATTTGTCATTAAGGGTTTTCTGAGCGATGGAAGGATTTCTCAAAGCATTCTGAAGTCTTAATTTTCTTTTTGCTAACTGTAGTTTTTGAATAAGCGGATTTTTTGAAAGATCTTCCCTGCCTTCAGTAAGGTGAACTTTTCTTACATGAGCGGGAATTTCGTTTCTCAGTTCTCCCTGATTCATATTTAAACAGATCGTCATGTCAAATTTATCTTTATTAAGATGATTCAACATGCTTAAAACTACTTTTTCCACACCGCCCATTTCCATAGAACGATGCCTGAAAAGTACTTTTATTTTATTATTTTTCGTCATTAACTAAAGATTTGTTGAGCAAATATGATTAGTTTCTTTTTTATCCTAAATGATAAAGAATTCTGATACTCCAAAAGACTGTAGATTTCCTGAGAACTGTTGTATTCTTTCGGAACCGGTTTACCGTTGATGGAAGTTAAACTCCTGCGTTTCATGGTGTTGAAAATTACTTTTGCAAAATATTCGCGGGATTTTGGCTTATTGTCGTTCTGTGAAATTCCACCGGAATGAAGCCTGTACAGGTAATTTGTTTCATTAATGAACTTTACTTTTCCCTTTTCATACATTTTCAGGTATAAATCCTGATCTTCAGCAATTTTCATTTCCGTGTTCATTTTTTCTGTCTGATTATAAACGCCTTTTCTAAAACATACGAAATGCACAATATTTACTGGACAGTTGAAAAAAAACGGACTGTTATTAATAACCTGTTGAGCGATTTTAGGAACTTCCAGAATTTTCAGATTTTCATCACATTTTGCAAATTTGCTGTATGTAAGAACAACATCTCGTTGCTTTTGAAAAATTTTTATGCTTGAAGAAAGCGCATTGGATGTAATAGCGTCATCAGGATCTACAAAACCGCAAATATCACCTTCCGCCAGTTCAATCAGTTTGCTTTTTGTGATTCCGACACCGCTGTTCTCTTCATTTCTGTAAATTTTGAAACGTTCATCATTGCCTGTTATTTTTTTTATAACTTCCACGGAATCGTCTGTAGAAGCATCATCCAGAATAATCGCCTCCCAGTTTTTATAATCTTGTGCTATAATAGAATCATAGCATTCTTTAAAGAATTTTCCATTGTTGTAATTGGCAATCAGAACAGAAAACTTCATCTTATTGTGTTAATAAATTTTTACAAAGATAATTATATCCTAAAGATAACAGAAAAATCTTTATTTTTGTGGCTTAAATTTAACACAGTGAGCGAAATATCCAGAGTTCTCAAAACATTTGTAGCCTATCTTAAAAGACCCGATCTTTATCCTGAATTAGGACGTAAAATTGTTAAAAATACCGTAAACAGAGGGAATGCATTTAAAGGAAAAGAAAAGACCAATTCCTGGGCTGCATCCAGAGCGGTTTCGCAAAAACAGGCTGTTTCCCAGCTTTTCGGAATTGATATTGACCCTTTTCAAAGAGATTTTGCTGAAATTTTAAAAGAATCGCAAAAAAAACAGGACGATTGCCCGATCAAAATGGGAGGAGCGGGAGCTTTGGAGCTTATTTATTATGCATGCGAGTTCACAAATGCTCAAAATGCAGTGGAAACAGGAGTCGCGTATGGCTGGTCTTCTCTGGCTGCATTGCTTTCCTTAAACAAAAGAAACGGGACTTTGTACAGTTCAGATATGCCGTATCTTGCGCAGGACGGCGATCAGTATGTGGGATGTATTGTTCCTGAAAATCTGAAATCTCACTGGAAATTATATCGTTTTGCAGATAGAGAATCTCTTCCTAAAATTTTTGCAGACAGCGCGTCTTTTGATGTTGTACATTATGATTCTGATAAGAGTTACAATGGCAGATTCTGGGCTTATAATGAACTTTACAGACATTTGAGAAAAGGCGGAGTTTTCATTAGTGATGATATTGGAGACAATTCTGCCTATCAGGATTTCTGTGAAAAGAATAGTATTGAAACTACAGTCGTTGAATACGAAGGAAAATACATTGGTGTTTTTGTTAAATAAAAACTTTTAAGTGTATTTTTGATTCGTGAAAATTAGTCAGATTACATTTACAAGATTTCTTGCTGCAATCGCAATTGTGATTTTTCACTATGGTGAAGGCGCTTTTGTCTATAAAATAAAATATATATCGGAGATTTTTGCCAAGGCGAATATCGGCGTAAGTTATTTTTTTATTCTTTCGGGATTTATCATGATTGTTGCGTATCATTCCAAAGAAAAAATCAATTACTTTGATTTTTACCGTAACCGGGTCGCAAGAATTTATCCGTTGTATGTAATAGGATTACTTCTGTATCTGTTTACGCGGTCTCAGGAAACCGCTTTTTCGCCGATAATTGCATATTTGGCAGGAGTTCAGAGCTGGTTTCCCGGCAAAGTTTTAATTCTGAATTTTCCGGGATGGTCGATTTCGGTAGAGTTTTTCTTTTACCTGATTTTTCCTTTCTTATACAATTATATTTACTCAAAAAAATACAAATTCATCTGGATTACCGGTATTGTAATCTGGATTACCACTCAGGTTTTTTGCAACTATTTTATGTTTTCAGGATTGTATGAAGGGAGATTTTCAAAAAGTCATGATTTTATTTCTTATTTTCCGCTGCTGCATATTAATGAATTTTTAATCGGAAACCTTGCAGGAATATTTTTTGTTAAAAATTTTAAACATAAAAACTATGACTGGGCAATAATACTGGTTTTCAGTTTTATAGTTTTATCCATGCTGTTTGTACCGCTTTATTATCATGATGGATTAATGGCTGTATTTTTTGTTCCGCTGATTGTTTTAATCTCTATGAATAATGGTTTTTTAACCAGAATGATGTCTTTAAAGCCGTTGGAATATTTAGGTGAAATCAGCTATGCCATTTACATTGTTCATATTCCTATTTTGTTTATTTTAAGGTCGTTTTTGTGGGATTACTTCAGAATATATGATAAAACAGTTATCTTTTCAATCTATATTCCTGTTTTAATAATTATTTCAGGATTTTTTTATCAATTTATAGAAAAACCCTGCAGAGATTATTTAAAGAAAATTTAGATAAATTACTTACTTTTGCTAAACATAAATGAATAAAACTATGACAGAAATGATGTTTTCCCATACTTTTTCCACTTACGATATATCTTATTCATATTTAACGATACTCAGTATATTATAAAGAAATGAAATTTTTAAACATTCTTGTATGAAAAAAGTTTATTTTATTATTTCTGCGTATAATGAAGAAGATAATATCGATATCTTAATTGACTCCTTGGAATCAGAACTTGCTAAAATAAGATTTGATGATTATGAATTTGTATTTGTAAATGATGGTTCTAAAGACAATACTTTAGACGTTTTACTGAAACGTCAGAAAATTAATGAGAAAATCGTCATTATAAATCAGTCTACAAACTTTGGACATGAATTGGCAATGACGGCAGGTCTTAATTATACAGTTTCTGAAAATAAATCTAAAGATTTCAGTGTTTTATTTATGGATGCAGATATGCAGCACCCTCCAGAAATTGCCGTACAGATTATAAAGTTATGGTTAGGCGGAGAGAAACTTATACTTACTAAAAGGACTGATAATGAGGACGCCGGATTAAGATATAAAATCATGGGAAATCTTTATTACTGGATCCTGAATTTTCTTTCTGATGTTAAAATTCCAAGAAATATGCCTGATTTCAGGCTTTTGGATAAAAAGTATGTTCTGTGGATGAATGGCTTAAATGAAACAGACAGAATGTTTCGTGGGATGCTTTCGTTAATTGGGCTGAGAAATGCACATATCATAGAATTTGATGCACCAAAAAGAAATGCCGGAACTTCCAAATATAATTTTCTGAAATTATATAAACTTGCTATAGACAGTGTTATTCAGTTTTCTATAAAACCACTTAGGATAGCTACATTTATAGGTTTTTTAGGATGTTTTTTCTCATTTTTGTTTCTTATATTTTCCATTTACAGAAGCCACATAAATCATGAGCCAAAAACAGGTTTCCTTACCTTACTTTCAGTGACGATCTTTTTTAGTTCTCTTACCATTCTTTTTTTAGGAATTATTGGTGAATATATAGGACGAATTCATATTGAGGTAAAAAACAGACCTTTATATTTCAATGAAATTATAAAAAATGAAGAGTAAATATATTCCCTATTTTGTTATAGCTTTTATCAACTTTTGTTTTGTTCTTTCGGCTGTATATTATCCGCCTTTACGGGATGAACTTTATTATCTGTACCCTACTAAGCTTAATGTTTTTCAGGAATACGGCAATGCCTATTTTGTCGGAAATCCCAGAATCGGGCAATTTTTTTGTAATCTGATTTCTAGGCATCTTCTTTTAAAAATTATTTTTGAATTGTTGATTTTCAATAGTTTAATAGTAGTTTTTTTTCTGTTGACTTTAAGAAGACTGCCGGTTCTGAGAAATGTGAATGATCTCTTAAAATTAATAATCATTGCAGGGCTCTTTATTTTTCTGATTAATTATTTCGGAGAAATGTTTTATTATACACCTTTTATTACAAATTATACTTTTACAACGATCATTTATTTACTCTATATATTTATAGTTTCAGAATATTATCTTAACAACAATAACATTTTAGAAGATCATCATGTTAATATTTTCTTGATTATTTTTTCAGGAATCTTTATAGGAATGTGTAATGAACATGTACCGCCTGTTCTTATAGGTGCTTCATTTCTCGCATTGTTCTGGAATTTTTTCATAAAAAAGAAGAAAATAGATTATAAGATTGCTATTTCACATATTTCTCTTGTTGCCGGTTATTTGCTGTTGTTTTTTGCACCTGCAAACAGAGTTAAATTTAAAGTTGTGGGTAAGCAATCGTACGGGTTTAATATATGGGATTACCTGAAGAATTTCAAAAGTATTCTGAATTTATACAGATATTACAATTTGGAATTGGTTCTTTTTTTGGTTTCATCTGTTATTATGGTATTATTTCTTTACCGTAAGAAATCAATACAAAAGATCTTTTTTATAAGACTGCTTACATTCTTTTTGCTAGGATTGCTCTGCATACCCATAGTTGCTTATTCACCATTATTAGGAACAAGACTGTTGTTTTTTACCAATGCAATGTTTCTTGTAGTTATATTCTCCATATACTTTAAAGGTGTTGAAGTGTATAAGGCACAAAAAATAAGCACTTTAGCTTACATATTCACCTCATGTTTCTCTGTTTTGTTTTTCATTATAAGTGTATTATTATCTTATAATGGAAGAAAAAACTATTCTTACATTACGTCACAGATTGCAAAAGCCAGACGAACTTCCAAAAATGTTATACTTTCAGAATCTTTTAATTTTTACACAGATACTTTCGGGAATTTTAACAGAAGAATTCTTTTAGAAAACGGAGAAGAATATATTGATAGCAATATTAATAAAGATACAAGTGAAGAAATGAATTTTAAGACTTTCTATAATTTAAATAATCTTTCAGTAAGAAGAAGCATTAGCCGATGAAAAAAAAAATAATCATAAATGCTGATGATCTGGGATTTTCATTAGGGGTTAATGAAGCAATAAAAAATGCCCATTTAGATGGATATCTGTCCCATGCCAGTTTAATGTGCAATACAGATTTTTTTGATCATGCTTTAAAAGAAATCATTCCTTTTTGTCCGGATCTTAAAATAGGTCTTCATGTAAATCTTACTTGTGGAAAGGCTTTATACGAAGGAAATGTATTGGCGAAAGACGGAAAGCTGAATTCAAGTTTTGTAAAGCTTCTATTGATGCCAAAAAAAAAGAAAGTTCTGGATGCTTTGGAACATGAAATAGAAAGCCAGTTGCTGGAAGCGAAAAAAAATAATATTTTCTTAAATCATATCGATGGGCATGAACATATCCACATCATTCCGTCCATCAATAAAATAGTAAAAAAACTTGCGAAAAAACATTCCATTAAGAGAATTCGGGAAATCAATGAAAATATTATAACGAGCTCTAAATTCAATTTGAGGACAGCAAGTCTGGCAAATATTATTAAGCTTATGCTTTTAAGATTTCTGAGCCTTTTTAATGATAATAAAAATGAGATTAAATTTTACAGTATTCTGAATACATGTGAAATTAATGAGGAAAACCTCTTTAATTATCTGGAAAAAGGGAATGATGATCATATTGAGATCATGCTTCATCCCGGTATTATAGAGATGGATAAGAACTATAACGGATTGGATAAAAGATTTATAAACTTTCTGAGATCAGATTTCAGAACTCAGGAATATAATGTATGTTTTAATAATAAATTTGAAGATTATGAAGCAATGGTATAAGTTTGCTGAAGGAAAGCACTGGAAAAATATTGTTGCCAAAACCTATTCTCTGGATATTAAAACATTAAATATTCAGGGAAATGAAATTAATTTATACGGAAACGGATCTTTATTTTCAAATTCACCATATATTACAGACGGAGGAGTGTTTAAATTTGAAAAGCCTTTGTCTAAAGATGATTTTAAAGATATTAACAAACCTATTCTTATTAAGACAAGAGATAAGATTAATATTTCCGAAAACTTTAATCATATTTTAATAAAGGATTATTTCACTTATCTTCTTGATCTGAGCGGTGGGGAAGATTTTGTATGGAATAAGAAAGTAAAATCCAAAACAAGAAATCAGGTAAGAAAAGGGGAAAAGCTTAATTATACTGTTAAAACAGGAAAAACAGAATTACTGGATGATTTTTACAAAGTGATTTCCACGGCATGGAGAGATCTGGGTACTCCAACGCATAGTAAAGATTTTTACAGAAACATCGTTGAGGGTTTTACAGAAGACTCTCTATATAAAGCTGAATTTATAATTATGTATCTGGATCATAAACCTGTTTCCGCAGCTTGTCTTATATATGATGATCATGCTATACATCATCCTTATGCAGCCACTTTGAAAGAATATAACAAATATTCTTTGAATAACGCTTTGTATTGGAATATCATCAAATTTGCAATAGGTAAAAAAATTCCTTTCTTTGATTTGGGAAGAAGCAGAGAAGATCAGGGAACCGCAATTTATAAAATTTCATGGGGTGCAGAACCAGTTCAGCTTTACTATTATTATTTTAATAAAACTCATCATAAAAATGATGAAGACGGAAAACTGATACATTTTCTTATCAATATGTGGAAAAAGCTACCGCTTGCTCTTGCTAACTTTATGGGACCGAAACTTATTTATAAAGTACTGAAGTAATGATTATAAAGCTGGACGAAAGTCATATACCGCAGATCGCTAAGATACAAAAGACAAGCCTTCCAAGCCTTTTGTCTGAGTATTCTTTACCTTTTATAGAAACTTTTTATAAATTTCAGATCAGGCAAAAAGACCACATTTTATTGGGTGAATGGGAAGACTCGGAACTTTTAGGATTCGTGTTCGGGACTTATGACGTAGAAAAACTTTATAATGAATTTATAAATAGTAAAAAGATTTATTTTATATGGAATACCTTATTAACATTGGCCTTCCATCCCAAATATCTAATGCTGATCTTAGCTAAGTTTTTTACAAAACAGTATTCATCTGCCTGTAAGACACAGTTGGTATATATAGCGACCGACAGGAATATGAAGAATAAAGGTATCGGAAAAAAACTACTTCAGGCTTTCGAAAAAGAATTGAAAGATACAGATTACTATGAACTAGAGGTAGAGAGTAATAATAATGCAAACCATTTTTACAGGAAGAATGGTTTCTCTGTTGTTTATACTTATAATAATTTTTTTGAAAAAAAATATTTAATGGGAAAGAAATTCTTAACGGAATAGATATTTCCTGAAATTAATATTATAAAGCCCGGAGCGGATACTTTTGTAATCTGTAAAAAGATACTTTACAATCATTCCCCATTTTTTCAGTGGAGAAGCCAGAGCAATTTGATAGCTCCTGTGCATTCTTTTGATATGAAGTTTTACATCTTCAGAAATGGAAGGTTCATTTTGTGCCCAGTCACTTATTTCTTTCCAAAGTAAAACTCTTGATGTTGCAGGATTTACTTTTTTAGAATCTACAGCAGTAATTCTGTTGCTTTCATGGACTCCTCTCATCGCAACAGCCTTATCTAAAATTCCGGGGTAAAGATCAAGATAATATGAAAGACGGAATAAAAATTCTGTGTCCTGATGAAGTCGTAAGTGTGTTTTAAAAAAAGGTTTCAGCTTTTTGATCATCGAATCCCTTCTAATTGTTAAACAGTCGATACTGAAAAGTCCAAAACTTCCTCTCATATGAAGTTGTCCTGGAAAGACATCTTTTGGATCGTGTTTTTTATAAACTGTTGTTAAATTATCTTTAAAAAGACTGTAGTACTGTTCTTTTGCTTTTTCAGAGTAATAATGAACACCCAAAGCACCATAAACACCTTCTACTTTTGGATCTTTGAATAATTCTTTTTCGGCATCAAAGCGGTTGGGAAGATAATAATCATCGGCATCCAAAAATGCTATGAAATCGCCTGTTGCCTTTTCCAAAGCTAGGTTTCTTGATGGTCCTGCTCCGTGATTTCCTTTATCTGGATGCTGAAAGAGCTTCACTCTTTCATATTTTTCAGCCAGTTGCAGACAAACCTGCAGGGCATTATCAGGAGATTTATCTTCCACTAAAATAACTTCATGAACTTCATCAAACTTAAGTGCGGATTCCACAGCCTGAGTTATATATTTTTCAGCGTTATAAACGGGAGTGATGACGGAGATTTTCATAAGTTTTAAAATTAAATTAATCTGAAATAGATTCTTACTAAAATTGCTGATGAGAAACAGAAAGATGAAGTAATATTAGAGAAGGTTGCAACACACCTTAAAGCATTAAACCGAATTAAATTATCATTTTTCTTCATGGAAGTTACATTAATTTAAATACGTAAAACGATATTGAGTCTTTAGTATTTGGGGATTTTTAATCCCTTCAATTAAAATGGTAATGTATTTTGACATTCCTTTTAACTGAGATAAATCAAAAGACTTATAGCTAAGATAAATTCTTGTTTTGTATTCTAAAGGTAGCTTTTCTTCGATTGCCCAATTGTAAAGAGATTTCCAGTACAAAAGCTGTTTTTGGTTGTATTGTGGAGAATAGCGAATAATTTTTGTAATTCTATTATCATCATGAACTCCTCTTACGGCGATTGCTTCGTCTATAATCCCGGATTTAAGATGACAGTGGTAAGCCAATTTAATGATAAAGTCAGAGTCTTGATGAACTCTTAGATCTTTATTAAATCTAAGCTTGCTTTTTTCCAGTGCAGATTTTCTTATCGTTAAGGAATTCAGATGAAAAAAGGAACCAAATGTTTTATCTGTTAAGTTTAATAATCCTCTAAAAACTTCTTTCCCGTCTGCAGGATAATTTACCGTGGTGAGTGGCGAATCTTTAAATTTAGCCTGATACTCTTCTTTTCCCTTTTCAGTAAGATATTCAACGCCAATTGCACCGAATATTCCATCGATCTCAGAATTTTTAAACAGCTCTTTTTCTGCATCAAACCTATTGGGAAGATAATAATCATCAGCGTCTAAAAATGCGATAAAATTTTGTGAGGCTTTCTCAATGCCCAGATTTCTTGTCGCTCCTGCGCCATGATTCCCTTTGTCCGGGTGCTGAAATAATTTAATTTTTGAATTTTCTGATACCAGTTCCTCACAAATTTTCAAAGAATTATCTGTAGAACAATCTTCAGCCAGAATAATTTCTTTTACTTCTTCAAACCTCAAAGCAGACTCTACCGATTTCCTCAAAAATCGGGAAGCATTATAAACAGGAATTATAACAGAAACATCCAACATTATATAAACGATTTATTGTTATGTGCCCAGAGAGCAAGCTGTAAAAGACACCAGTGTTTATAATCTTTCGTCAGTAAATTCTGAGTAGCCTTAAAATCAATGTAATTAAAGATTTTTTGTTCTTTATCTCTCAATAATTCATCTGAAAAATTAATTAGCTGCTGTTCTTCAAACCAATTTGAAACACTCATTCCAAAGCCCTGTTTATGGCGTTTTCTGATAGTTTTCGTCCAGTAAGAGCCCATAGATTCGCGAAGGATGATCTTATCGTTATTGTTATTAAGTTTAAGCTGTTCCGGAAGCTGAATACAGAATTCTGCGAAATCCAGATCAAGAAATGGTGTTCTTACCTCTAAGGAATTTGCCATTGCCATTCTGTCGGATTTTACCATCATATTGGACGGGACAAAGTCTTCAATATCCAATCGCATGATATCATTTAATGAATCCGGATCTGGGATAAAACTGTAAGGCTGTTCATAATCCGAATGCAGTCCTAAAGCCTGTCTTTCTTGCTTTGAGAAAGCTCTTCTTACAAAGTTTTGATGAAAATCGAGAATATTTTTGTTTTCAATATTTTGTTGACTGATAAAAGAAATTGGTTTTAATTTCTGATACAGTTTTAATCCAAACTGGGCAATAATATTTTTGTAGCTGAAATGGCTCCTCAGTTTATTTTCAATGGTGTAGAAGTTGTAGCCACCAAATAATTCATCTCCGACATCTCCCGAAAGGACAACCGTAAGATTTTTCCTTGCATTTCTGCAGATTTCAAAATGAGGAATTGAAGAATAATCTGCAAAAGGTTCATCGAAAAACGGTGAAGTTTTTAAAAGAGCAGTTACGAGATCTTCTTTTTTTTCGTGAACTTCAATGTGATTAGTATGGTATTTATCGGCTATTTCTTTGGCATATTTCAGTTCGCTTGCTTCGTGATCGTACCCGAAACTAATCGTTGTCTGTTTAGGTAAAAATTCGGCAACAAGTCCTACAATGGAAGAAGAATCTAAACCTCCACTGAGAAAACTTCCCACTTCAACATCGGCTACAAGCTGTTTTTTTACAGCATTCTTTAACAGATAAGTAAATTCTTCTTTAGCATCTGATAAGCTTAAGGCTCTGTCTTTCTTAGGAAGACTGTAATATCTTGAAACCGATATTTTGCCGTCTTTCCAGATGAGCTGATGAGCAGGAGGAAGCGCATGAATATTTTCATAAATACTTTGATACGTACTTACGTAGCCATGCTGAAGATAATGGGAAAGAGCCAGATTGCTTACTTTTGGACGGATAAGCCCTGAAGCGAGGATTGCTTTGATCTCTGAGGCAAAAATAAATTCATTATTGTTCCCGATAGCATAATAGAATGGTTTTTCTCCAAATCGGTCTCTTGCGCAGAACAGTTCCTGTTTTTCGTTGTCCCAGATGGCAAAAGCAAACATTCCCGGAAGATCGTGGATGAGGTTTTCTTTTTTCCTCTGATACATGGCAAGAATGACCTCCGTATCTGAACTTCCGCGGTAAGGATATTCAGGGTAGTTGGATTTAATGTCGAGATAACCATATATTTCCCCGTTCAATACGATGCATTCGTTTTTTGTAGAGGAAAACATGGGCTGTTTTCCGTTTTCAGAAAGATCAATAATAGAAAGTCTGCGATGCCCTAAAGCTGCATTATCATAAAATTCAGCATGAGAAGAATCCGGACCGCGATGCGCAATGGCATCAGTCATTTTTTTCAGCTCCTCATGATAATTTCTGGCGTTGTTCGTGATGATTCCCGCTATTCCGCACATATTAATTTTATTTTGGAAAATTTTGTATAACGGTTGTTATTTTATTCATTTCGTTATCCGATAAATCATAGAACAGTGGAATTCTCAATAGTGTGTTCTCAAAAGTATCTGAATTTGCGAGTACTCTTCCATCATGTTTGTTTTGGTAATATTCGCTTTTATGAAGTGAAAGGTAATGGAACACAGATAAAATCTGATTTTGCTTTAAATGCTCAATCATTTTGCTTCTACTTTCTATATTTTCAAAAAGTAAATAAAACATGTGAGCATTATTGGTTGCATATACAGGGATTTCTGGTAGTTTTATAAAATCAGACTCTTTAAGATTGTCGAAGTAATAATTCCATATTTTTAATCTTTTCTCCTGAATGACTTCTAAATTTTCCAATTGAGCCCAAAGAAATGCTGAAATTATTTCACTTGGTAAAAAAGAGGAACCTGTATCTACCCAGCCATATTTATTGATTTCTCCTCTGAAAAACTGATTTCTGTTTGTTCCCTTTTCCCAGATTATTTCTGCACGATTAATGTATTGTGTATCATTAATCGTTAACATTCCTCCTTCACCTGAAATTATATTCTTGGTTTCGTGAAAAGAAAATGCTCCGAAATGTCCTATGCTGCCTAACGCTTTTTTGGTGCCGTCAGAAAACGTATAATAACTATCAATAGCTTGTGCTGCATCTTCAATTACAATTAATTGGTGACGATTTGCAATATCCATAATCTTTTCCATATCACAAGCTACTCCTGCGTAATGCACTACAACAATAGCTTTTGTTTTTGAAGTTACCAAACTCTCAATTTGATCAGCATCAATATTTGGATTGTTTTTATATGAATCTGCGAATATTATTTTTGCCCCTTGTCTCACAAATGCCAAGGCGGTAGAGACGAAAGTGTAGCTAGGAATAATAACTTCATCATTCGCTTCAACATTGGCAAGAATAGCTGCCATTTCTAATGCGTCGGTACAAGAAGTTGTAAGAAGTACTTTACCGAATTTATATGTATCTTCAAAAAATTGATGACACTTTTGCGTGAAAATTCCGTTACCGGAAATTTTTCCTGATTTTACAGCTTCTTCAATATATTGGGTTTCTCTTCCAGTAAGGTGAGGTTTGTTAAAAGGGATCATGTTATTCAAATATTGATTTGTTTTTAACTTTGTGTTTTGCGAATGAGTTTATAACAATTACAAATTAACGTTAAATATATAATGTTTTTTGTATTATACTCAATAATATTGCAAAGACGATAAATTTACTACTCATCGGATGTCACTTTATATATATAAACAGATTGCCAGTATTTTGAATGTATTACTTTATACGGAGTGAGGTATACATTTGTTAAGGGTATTGTAGAAAAAATGTAATTGATATGTAATTCAGTAATGGCATCTTTATCAATAAGAAGTTCCTTAGGCTCTTTGGAATATTTCTGTAATACCTGTTGGCCAATAACAAAATTGTCGGTAAAAACAAAATTTTGTCCCATATAAGAATCATATTTTATTCGTAATTCTGGATTTTTATTCAATATGGGTGTAATGAGCTTCCGGAATTTGTTTTTATAGGACTTTTCGTAATAAGGAAAATACCCATCTGCAGTATAAAATCCATGGTACTGAGCTGCTGCAGGATCAAAGCCGTAACTTATGACCCGGTATTTTGATTTGTCTTCTGGCAGTAATTTAGAGATTTCTTTAAATTCTTCAATCATGTAGTAATCTTTAAATGAAAAGTAGTACTCTCTGAAAGAATGTCTGATATTTTGATAAGGAATATTAATCCTTAGTACTGTATAAAAATTAACAAAAAGAAAAAGTACAGCTGTAATAGTAATTGCTTTTTTGTCCATGCTACTGAGATCCTCTAAAATAAAAATCAATATTATGTACCAAAGTAGACCATTAAAAAAATAGAATCTGTAAAGCGTAAGACCAAACATGAAATCAAGCTTTAAAGCTTTTATAAGACCTGGGAACAGGTTAATATTAAAGTATGAAAAAAAGCAGGTGAATATAATTAAACAAAAAATAGCAACTGTTTTCTTTATATTCTTTAAAGGGATGAAAAATGAAGAGATACAATAGATAAAGAAAGAGGCAACAATAAACTGGTGTCTTGCCGGAGCGTGATCGCTATTTTCTGTCCAGAATCTTGTGAAAACTGTTTTTAAGCCTGTTTTCCAAATGAGCTCACCGGCTATACCAATATTTCTATTGGAAACAAAAGTGGGGTTTACAGTTTCTATAATAAAACGATAGTTGGTTATTAGGTAGCCCATTACCAATAAACATAAAAAAGCAAATGCTGATTTGTTTATTTTCTTATTTTTTACGCTGTAGTATATTGTGAAAATACCTAAAAGGAAAATGAGAAACATTCCATAAACAATAAAGCTTGAATATAAAATGTAAAAAGCGGCAAATAAGTAATAGAAAAAATGAATACGCTGATATGTTAATAGTTTTAGCAATATCAATATAATTATAGGAGCAGCTGCTGTGCTGATACCCCCAAATTGCCAAAAATTTAGTAAAGCAAAAGTTAAGGAAACAATTACTAAAAGAATGGTGTTAATTTTAGGACATAAATATTTTCCTAAACTTAAAAGCGAAACGTATCCGGTAAGCGAAATTAGTAAACTGTTAACAACGAGAGCATAAAAAGGAGTGAGTATTTTATACAACAGATAAATAAAATCGAGCTCATTTCCGTAGCTGACTCTAAACTGGTTTTCGATATTTGGAAGTGGAGTGCTATTTGCTGAAAATGACAATCCACTTTCCGAAAGAATTTTCATCCAGACCGAATTAGAATCTAAATAATCTGCAGGATATCCTAGATAGGAATTCTCGCCGAAAATAAAAAAAGGAAAATATAGGACGATGATGAATATCATCCCACTTCCAATAATCATTTTGCTTTTCATATTATTTTTTCCAAAAATGTTTTAAAATGATACGCTCCTTTACTACATACCCCATTTTTTGATAAAATCTGCATGCACCAGCATTTTGTTCTTGTGTTGGAATATCCATTTCAGTCATTGCATTTTCCTTGCAATAGATTTCCGCTTTCTTTAACAGATGTTTTCCTATGCCTTGTCCTTGTAATTCTGAGTGTATAGCTATGAGCCCTATTTTTGCTGTTGTGTTACTTTGCTGAACTGTTACAAAACCTGTTGCTCCCAAATTTTTGTTTTTTGTGAAAAAAGTTTTGATAGCAAATTTTTTATTGAGACTATTTCTTACCCATATCTGATAAAGATCTCTGAATTTCGCTTCACCAAATTTAGAATCTAATAGAAATCTGCTGTATTTTCCACTTTCGTATGCAAGCTGAAAAAAATATTCATCTTCTTGCGGCAAAAAATCTGTATCAAAAATTTCATATGAAGACTCTGTATTTTCTTCACATAATTTTTTTGAAAACACGATCTTTGTTTCTTTAAATGTTTCTGTAAAACCTTCAATTTTGATATCTGAATCCCTTTTTTGTTTAATAATAATCAAATCATATTGATTATCATTAAGTTCCAGATTTCTTAGATCATCATCTATGATGTGTAATTCTCCAATATTTTTAGCGAAAAAATTGCTGTCCCATTCGAGCTTGGTAAGATTATTCTTCATCGATAATATATACAGGTCTATTCTTTGTTTGGTTAAAAGTTTTTCCGAGATATACTCCTAAAATACCAAGGCACATAAAAGTAACTCCAAATAAAAACCAGATTGAAAGAATCAGTGAGCTGTAGCCAGGTTCACTTATTTCTCCTCGAAGAGTTTTTATAAATACCCATGCTCCTCCTAAAAATGATATTAGAGAAATTGTAGCTCCCAGATTCACAAATAATTTCAAAGGTTTATCAGAAAAAGAGACAATCACATTAAAAGCAAGAGATATAAGTTTGCCAAGGCTGTATGATGATTTTCCCTCATCTCTTTCCTGATGATCTACCTCAACAGTGGTGGCTCTATAACCTACCCAATTGATAAAAAGTGGAAAGAATTTGATGTAATCGTTAACATTTAAAACCTGTCTGATTACTTTTTTGTGATAAATACCAAAGTTAGCTACTTCATTGTTGATTTTAATACCGGCAAGGTAATTAAAAATCTTATAAAATACCCTTGAGCTTAATTTCTTTAATTGTCCATCCTTTCTTTGTACTCTACTTGCCTGAACAATGTCATATCCTTCAAGAGCCTTTAAATAAAGTTTTTCGATCTCCTTGGGCTGATCCTGAAGATCACAGTCCATAACTACAATCCATTCACCCGTGGCTTTTGATAACCCGGCCATTATCGCAGCGTGCTGTCCAAAATTTCTGCTTAGACGGTAAATTTTTAAAGCCGGGTGAAATCCTGCTAAATTTTTCATAACCTCCCACGAATTATCTGGACTTCGGTCATCAACCAAAATAATCTCATAATCCGTGTTTAGTTTTTGCATCATGCTATTTATCTCACGCACTAGTTTTGGGAGAATTTTTTCTGCATGATACACAGGACTTACTATACTTATCACAACTCAGAATTTTTAAAGGACGGTTTTTCACAGAAAAACAAATCTTCCTCAGGATTTAAGCCATACGATAGATATTTATCAGAAATGTTGATTCTGTTAATTTTAAAACCCACACTTTCAAGACGGGTTACATAATCCTGTCCATATATTCGGCAGTGATCAAACTGTCCGAAGAGCTCTTCTCTCTTTTTAGGATCTTCTATCGTAAAATCTTCAACCGTTTCAGCAGAATTTTTAGAAATCGGAACTTGGAGAAGCGCATGACCTCCAGGCTTTAAAACTCTGAAAATTTCTTTCATCGCTCTAATATCTTCGGGGATGTGTTCAAGAACATGGTTGCAAAGAAAAAGATCGAAATGATTGTCTTGGAAATTTAAATCTAAAACATTCATGTTTTTAACATGTGCCGGATAGCTATATCCTTCGGTAAAGAGATCACCACAAATGTATTCTTTGAAGTTTTGTTTCAGTAAAACCTGCGACAGTTTTGGCTCAGGTGCAATATGAAGAATGCTGATGTTTTTATCGGATGGAAGTTTTAATTCTTCGATAAGAAAGGTGTAAAGCAATCTTTCTCTGTCACGCGAGTGGCATTTATAGCATCCCGCCGCTCTTCTTCCTCCGCCAATAACATGTTTCTCTTTAAGTATAGGAAGATCATGACCTACAGTTTCTAAATCTTTCGACTTATAACCGCAAAACGGACAGTGGTAGAGTGTTCCGGCATGAGTGTTTAATTTTATTTTTCTCTGGATTTTTTCAAAAAAATTCATATTTGTATTTATATTGAGGGAATTATGTCTTCAAATTTACACATTTAGAAAAGTTAATCCAACTTCTTTTACCTTATTGCGAAGTTCAGTCAGTATTTTTTCTTCTTTCAAAATTTTGTGGTACTTTTTGTGAAGTGTTTTGTATACTTTCAGGTTTCCTGTCAACATGTTTTTTAGCATACTTTGCTTGAGGGCTTTTTTTTCAGCCTTCAGAGAATCCGGAATAGACGGATTCATGATGTTGGTTTCTATTCTGAGGTCTTCGTATTTTGTATAGTCTACCTTGGAAAGAGATTGTTTTCCATCATGTATCACTTTGCTCTCCGGAACCAGTAACGTTTTCTTTTTGTGAAACAAAATGCGGTTTACATATTCGAGATCTTCACCATAATGAAAAAAATAAGGGTTGAATCCTCCTATAATTTCAATAGTCTCCTTTGGTAAGAACCAATGAGCAGCATTGATGAAGCTTATTTTGTAAAAGGGCTGTAAAGTCTGAAAATAAAGGTCAGAAATAAGACGGGTCTCAAAATTGTGGGCAATATATTTATCAAGAAAAATATCCAGTTTATTTCCTGTTCCGTCGATATGCATCGGGCTCAGTATGCCTATTTCTTTTTTGTCGGGATGAAGATTGTAAACATTCAGGAGCTTTTCTACACTGTCGTTAAAAATCCATGCATCCTGGTTCATCAGATAAAAGAAATCTGCTCCTTTTTGATAGGCTTTTTCGATTCCTATGTTATTGGCTTTTCCAAATCCTAAATTTTTTTCAGACTGAATTAATTCAACTTCGGGAAAATTGGACGTAATGTATTTTTGTGTGCCGTCTGTGGAACCATTGTCTACCACAATACAGTGAACAGGTACAGAAGACTGCCTTAAGCTGGTAAAGCATTTTTCTGCCCATTTCATGGCATTGTAGGTAACAATAATAAAATAAATTTCAGGCATTTGTGTTCTGTTCTAAATATATTTTTCAGCTAAATTTTTTAAATAATTTTCAGCATCTATTTCTCTAAAGAAATCGTTGACCGATTCATCAAAATCGACTTTATAAAAGTCTCCTTCATCCGATTCCTGATAATTTGCTTCTTTTTGAAGCTTGTTCCGGATGGCTTCTACAATTTCCTTTAAATCATAATAATACGGATAGGCAAAATTAATGGTTTGATTATTAATATTTGCACAGTTTGATTCTAAAAATTTTGTAATATCATCAATATCCAGCAATAATCTTCTGGCTTTTTGATGAAGCATGAAATTATTTCCATGCATAATTTGTGTTTTAAGGAAATTAAATAAAGTATTCGGATTTCCACCGTTGCCTACAATATTACCTATCCTTAAAATGATGTAATTTTTGCAATTTTCTTTTATAAAATTTTCAATTTCCAGTTTGTGCAAAACGTATGGACTTTGCTGTTTTGAAAGATCATTTACACTTAAAGTGGAAAAATAAAAAAGTTTATTTTCCGCATTTTGTATAATGCTGTTTTTTAGCAGAGAAAATTCTCTTTCAAATTCCGAGCTTCTTGTTTCGAGAGAGTTTGAAACTCCGGAAGCAAAGTAAAGATGGTCTTTGGAATCGATATTTTTTAGTGAGTTGGCAATGAGTCCGTTTCCTATAATCATGCAGATAAGCCTTTTTAATAAATTTTAATTCTTTGTGTGTTTGTTGATATTTCCGGAATATCTTATATAATGATAATATTTTTTTAAGATTTCCAAATGATCTCTAAAATTAAGTTTTTTAGGATAAAATTGTAATGTAAATAAAATATTTTTTCGAGTAACCGGATAAAATCTGAAATAATTATACAAAAAACCTTGAAATACTTCTTTTTCTACATCAGGATCTATTCTTTGTTTAAAATCTGATCCTAATTTTTTTTTAACTTTTATATTGGCATCCAGCCATTTTTTATCAAGATTTCCGGCGGAAAAATGCTTTATTAAAATATCATTTATGATATAATTCTGGAATTTTCGGGAAACTCTTAAACTGAAATCCAGATCATAACCATGAAATCCTTTCAAATTTTCATCAAATCTGAATTCATTATAATTTTTTTTCCTGATTGCCATAAACACACCATCTACAGCAAAAACTTCAGTCCTGTTTTTTTCTGTTGAATTGATGTGAAAAAACTCTGTATTTTCTTTATTTCCCTGTAAAATATATACAGAATTGTATTTTTCAGAAACAGTCCAGCTTGACGGGGCAGAAGGAACATATGACGAACCTGCAACTCCTACAATTCCTGTACTTTCTTTTTGTAAATGATTCAGTAATCTTTGACCCCAATTTCTCGTGTAAAAGATGATGTCTTCGTGCAGAAAAAGAAGATTTTCATATCTGGATTTTCCTGCTCCTGAATTGTACGCTTTTGTAATGCTCATCAGATTCGGGTTCCACATCTGAATAATTTCATACTGAAAATCTTCTCCGATCGTCTCCCTGATATTTTCAACCAGTTGATCGAAGTAGTGTTTTTGGTATGATGAGATAATTATTGAGAGCATAGAATTATTTTAGCAAGTGATCATATTCATCTGAAGCATGGTTCCCTTTTTCATCTAGTTTCCATGAAGAAGAGTGGTTGGCAGTTTTTATATAGAATATATTTTCTTCTGTGAGATCATTGGGATTGAGATACCATCCTCCATGTTTACAGGTGAAATCTCCCGCCATTCTAATGGCCGTCATAAATTTAAATAAATTAAAAATCGTTTTAGGATACTTAGGTTTATATAATGCGAAAGTAGTATCTATAAAGGCAAAATAAATATTTTTTTCAAGTTCGTCCTGCCAGAAACGTTTTTCCCAAGTTTGAACTTTTTCTTTTAAAGGATAATAGTCGGGAATATCTTTGGTGTCAATTGCAAAACCTATTTTGTTTACTTTTTTATAATATTTAAATAGATAGTTGAGCATAACAGTCTCAAAATCTTTCGGTAGATTTTTATTTGGAACGATATCGGAGTCCGTAAGAAAATAAAATCCTTTTCCGTATTTCTTCTGAAGATCTCTGTTTTTAAAGAACACATCATGTCCAAAATTAGTATTCAGTTTTTCAACGGTTACGACGTTCTGAATTTCTGAATAATAATCTAAGAGCGGTTGGTAAGTAGACGCATTATCAATAATGATGATGTTTTTAAATTCTCTTCTGATCAGGAAATCAACAAGTTGCTTCAGATAAAAAAGCTGATTAAAATTGATGATGATAACCGGAATACTTTTATGATCCTGCATCTGGTGACGAACAGTACCATCAAATTTCATTAAAAATTTGAGATAAAGCGTATCTAAATGCAACATGAGTCTACGTTTTGTAATCATCCTTTTGAGTGTTTTATTTTGTTTTTGATTGACCAAACAGTTTTAGTCATATCGAAATATCTTTTCGGATAGCCTCTTTTCATAAGAATTTTAAAAAGTCTTAGATGAGGTCTTAGGAAGTTTTTCTCACAGAAACGAAGATGATCATTCAGCATTCTTATAAGAAAGCTCTTGTCGAAGTTTTCTGAATATTTATTCAGTACTGTTTCCCGCATCATGTGATAACCAAGATCTTTTTTTGCCTGTAAGGATAAATCGCCAGATATGCTGGAAGTGGACATTCTCACAGTAACTTTAGCATCTGCGATATAAAAAACTTTATTCAATCCCGAAAAAGTCAGAATGGCATAATCATCAGCTCCCCATGCAAAAGGGATTTTTAGAAACCTGTGCTTTTTATAAGCCGAGAGTGTAAAAATATTCTCAGATAAGCTGCTAGGCATTTGCCCTTTATATTTTCTTTTAAATAATTCTGGTGAAGCTATTATTCTTTCTTCAGTTGTTATGGAATGTAAAATGGCTTTGTTTTCATCTACAATATTATGGGAAAATTTAATAGCGGAGATATTTTCAGATTGTATCTGAGGCAGATTTTTATAAAATTCTTCCACAAAGTTTTCTGAAATAATGTCGTCATCACCTAATATCTGAAACCAGTCTTCTTTAACATTTTCCAGAATTCTTTCCCATTGCAATGCCAGGTTTTTCCCTCCTAAATTATCATTGTAATCAAAATAAAAATAAGAGAAATCACTCAAATATTTTTCAATGAGTGGTAAGGGGTCATCTGGACTTGCATCGTTCCCAATATACAATACAAAATCTCTGTTGTTTTGTGCCGCAACAGATTGTAAGGTTTCTTCAAAGAAATCTATTTTGTAGTAAGGGATAACAATGGCAAGGCGACTCATTATTGTGTAATAGTAAATTTAAGAAGTGGCAAATATTTTCTGCGACCAATTTTAAATATGGGAAAAAACTTTAAAATTTGAATAAGAGTTAAAAGATTTTTAGGATGATATTTGAAATAATCACGAACAAATCTTTCATACATCTGATATTCAAGATCTTTATTTATTGTAATATTAAAATTACTGCCAAGTTTATTTCTTGTATAGATATTGCTTTCCAACCATTTATGATCAGGATTTCCTTGAGAGAAATGTTCAATAAGGATCTCTGAAGTAACATAATTTTGATACTGTGAAGAAATACGCAGGCTTAATTCTGTATCATATCCGTGGTATCCTTTTAGATTTTCATCAAATTTAAATTTGTTGAAAATAGATTTTTTTATACCTAAAAAAACACCATCTACTGCAATTACTTTTTCTTTTTTAGTTTCGAAGGTCTTTTCTACTATTTTACTTCCTCCTTTTTTATGTTGAATTATAGAAATTTTTGCATTATTCATTGTAGTAAACCAACCATAAGGAGCCGCCGGAACGTATGTACCGCCTGCTATTCCTATTATCCCTGTTTTTGCTTCAGATAAGCTTAATATAAGAGGTTTCCCCCAATTCATTGTCGATATCAATATATCTTCATGTATAAATAGCAGATTGTCATATTTTGCTTTCTCGGCACCTTTGTTGTAAGCTTCACAAATCCCCATTAGAGCAGGGTTTTCTATTTTGATTACTTCAAATTCCACACCGCAGGTTTCCGCAATGTTTTTTTCGAGTGCAGCGAAATATTGGGGCTGGTAGGATGAGATGATGATGGAAAGCATTATATATTGTCAATTACGTTATAGATAGTTATCATAGAATTTTCCTTTGAAAATTGATGAACATTGTCTTTAATTTTTAATAACGATTTTTCACGAAATATTTTATCATTGTGAGTTTTTATTATTATATCTGCAAATTGATCAATATCTAAATAATCTGCAAGCAAGTTAGTACCATTCAAAAATTCTTCTACACCACCAGAGTCTTTAAAACCAACAATTGGCTTGTTAAACTCTGCGGCTAAATGCATTACTAATGGGAAAGGATCTTCTCTTGAAGGGAGTAAAAAACAGTCGAAAATGTTAACGTAATCATTCGGATTTTTAGTGTTCTCAACAAAAATAACTTCTTCCTCAACATCTAATTTTTGTGTATCTATTTTTGCAAATCTCACAAAAGGATTTGAATCATTTCCACCGATATTAAAAATCTTAAATTTAAGATTTGGATTTTTTTGTTTTATTCTTTTTGCTAACAAAGGTACTAGCTCGCTGCCTTTTCTTAATTCTTGAGTGCTTAAGGTTCCTAAGATAAATGTATCATCTGAAATATTGTACTGTTGTCTTAGTTCAGATGCTTTTGTCTTTATCTCATTGTCTTTTGATATGAAAGAATATGCAACTGAAATTTTGCTCGCAGAGATTTTATACCTTTGAGTAAGAAAATCCTTTACAGATTGAGAGCCTGCTAATATAGAGTCTAACGAGGATATTTTGCGAGACAGATCATGGGCGTCGTAGAAACTTTCTAATGCAAACTGAAGTTCGTGAGTGTATAATATTGTTTTAAGACCTTTTGTTTTAAATTTTTCTAAAATACTTAATGTAGCGACAGTCATCCCAAAAACGCAGTCATAGTTTTTTGAGGATAATTTCTCGACGGCAGCATTATACAAATCTTCCTGACTCAGTAAGTCATTTTTTAAAACAATAAAACGTCTTAGTATTCTTGTCACAATATTAGGGCGAGGCTGAAAATGTTTTATATTTACAGCAGTTGGTACAAGATCTGTGAAATCTTTTGCCATTGTTCCATTTAGCAGAATAAGTAAATCTACTTCATACTTCTGTGCATTCTGAATCTCTTTTAGCAATTCTAAAAGTAGGATTGGTGCGCCAGATCTTGTGGCTTCATGCAGTACAAAGAGTATTTTTTTTCTCATACTAAAGTCTCTAATATATGATTTTGATTATTTTTAACAATAGTATTATCAGGAATAGATTTGTGAATAATACAATTCGCACCTACAATACAATTATCACCAATCGTAACACCTTTAAGCACAATAACATTGCTTCCTAGCCAGCAGTTTTTGCCAATAATAATGGGCGCAGTAGAAAATTGATCTTTAGAGACATTAATGTTGGTGTTTTTAATGATTAAGTGATTGTGGTCATACAGTTTCACGCCTTCTCCAAAAAGGGTATCATCACCTATTTCTATACTTTCTAAACAATTAACCGAACAGAAATTATTAAAAAAAACTCTTTTACCTATTGTAAGTTTTGCTTTTGGATAAACCAAAATATTACAATAGTCTCGTAAAGAAAATCCTTCACCGATGGAAATATCCCCATATAAGACTCCGTTTCCCTTAAATATATTTGTTTCTTTCTTTTTGAAAGATTCGTGAATATTAATATTAGGATTCGAGGTAAATTGCCACCATTTTTTTTTTTCCTCAAATTCTTCGAGATCAGCTATGAAATTGAAGATTTTTTTGTAAATAAAATTTTTTATTTTTCGAAACATCGAAGTAATTTTTTAATTCTTTATCTTTAGTTTCTTTAAGATTTTAATTTTCAGTATTTTTAATAAATAATTTAAGCTGATATTTTTTTCTAAAAAGGTATGGTCTTTTATATTAAGCTCCAATTTCTTTTTATCTTCAAAAGGTTTTGAAAGGATGGCTTTAAAATTATCATATTGTTTTTTTAAATTTTCAAAAACAGGTATGTTGCTTTTAAAATGGCTCATTAAAAGCGTCATGCAAAACATGGCATTTACAGTCTGCTCTATATTGCTTTTTGTGCTCCAAACACCGCTTCCCACTCTGTAAACTGCCATTTCTTCAGGAAAATATTTAATCAATCCAAAAGAAGCATTAATCATGTGAAGCGGATAGTCTCCTATTGGAGAATATTTGAACCACGAAGGTAAAATCTTATCATTATTTCTAAATACAACAGAAGGAGCGTCAATAAAATTTCCTGTAGATAAATCTTCAATTGTAAAGGTTTTTTCGATTGAACCTGAATTAAAATTTTTGTGCTTCGTCTCCCCTCCTGAAATATCAATATATTTTACATTATGAAAACATATACTATATTCTTTGTTTTGCTCTAAAAAATCAACTTGTTTCTGAAGTTTAAGAGGATCTGTCCAGTAATCATCACCATCACATAAAGTAATATATTCACCATCACACATTTCCAACGTGGACATGAAATTTTCTTTACCCGGAATTCCGGTGCCTCTTTTATCCCTCAAATTCAGACGAATCATATCCGGAAATCTGGAAGCATATTCTTTTACAATTTCCCTTGTTCCGTCTGTTGATACATCGTCGCCAATTACAATTTCAAAATCAAAGTCAGTTTTCTGCATGAGAATTCCATCAATACATTTTGAAATATAATTGATGTGATTGTATGTTATTACATGACAGCTAACTTTTTTTCTTTTAGTTATTCCCATACAGCGAAGCCAATTCCGGTCTTTCCAAAACCGTTACCATTGTAAAATAAAATTTTTTTATTATTGGCTACAATTACCGAAGGATATGTCTGCATCGTAGAATCCCAGCCTGAATCCGAAAATTCAATACCGCTTTGAGCATCATTTCGATTCCAGTTTATCCCATCTTCAGATTCTGCATAGCCAATTCTGTAACTTTCCTTACCATCTCTATAATCAAAAGAACCTCTGTAAGTAAACCACATTTTATATTTTCCGTCTTCTATAATCACAGCAGGTCTTGCTGTACACTGATATTTTTCGGCAGGAGGGATACAGGTAATATTGGGACGAACCCAATTGATACCATCTGTAGAATGAGCATATTTAATTTCATATAATGGTTCCGGTTTACCGTCACTTATTACGAAACCTGTACTGGAAGCATACCACATGATCCATTGGTCATTATGTTTAATAACACATGGAGACGCTGTAAAAAACGGCTCATCTCTGTTACGTTCTACAATTGCTCCGGGAAATGCTTTTTCAAATGTTTCCCCATTATCATAACTGATTGCTAATCCTATCGCATTTCTGTAAGGTACCAAAACACTTGCATTCCATCCTACATAATAAAGATAAATACAGGTTTCTGATAACCGCACAACAGAACATGGCATAATTCCTCCATCATCAAATGTTCCTAATTCTCCGGGTTCTAAAACAGGTTTATCATGAATATATAATACTTCTTCAGGATTTTTTGCGGAAACATCAATATAGGTAGGAATGCTTCTTCCTTCTGAGTTTCTTGGAGCATAATAAATTCTTACAACATCTTCATTCAGTAATAATGCTGTAGGTACACATGCATGGGAAACCATCCAGTCGTTGTAATGATCAATATGGTGTATTCTTCCTTTTTTTTGCCACATATTTACCCTTTTGTTTTATGAGAAATACTATCTATATCAATACTCTTATCGTCTCTCATGGTAGATTTTGCACCCAGCCAAATGCTGAATTCAGGTGTGTCTTTTGTAATGATAGCACCCATACCAATTAAAGATGCTTTACCAATATTGGTTTCGTCACGAACTGTGGCATTGACTCCGAAAAATGAATTTTCACCAATTTCACAACATCCTGAAATAACTACATGAGAAGTGATAAATACATGGTCATGAATATTAGTATGGTGACCGATATGGTTTCCGCTCCATAAAACACAATTGTCTCCAATTGTTACAAAAGGCTGAATGGTATTATCTTCAAAAATAAAACAGTTTTCACCTACCGTAAGATCCGGCCATGTGCTTGCTTTGCTGGAAACATAGCTTACACATTTATACCCTTTTGCTTTTGCCTCTTCAAATTTTCTTTTTCTGAGAAAGCTCATTTGCTTAAAACTAATAGGTAAGAACATTTTATATTCAGAAGGCGGATAATGCTTTTCAATCTCTTCAAATGATACAACGGGAAGACCTCTGAACTCATTTTCAGTAATATAATCACTGTCTAAAGTGAAAGCTACCACTTCATGCGGGGAGTCATGCGTAAAATAAAAATGTGCTAAACTGGCTAACTGACTGGTTCCAAAAATTACAATTTTTTCCATAATGTTATTTTAATTCATATTTATTCAAAATATTTTTTATATCATCAATACTATTGAACATTAGTACGTCAATGATTGATAAGTGGGGAACAAAAATATTTTTAAACTGTTTATATTCCAAAGGTAATGATTTAATAAAATGTAAGGCTACTCCTTTCTGGGAAAAGTCTTCTTGTTTATAGAGTTCCTGCCCTCCAATGGCGTTAATATAATCTGTTGCGTCTTCCTGTTTGCAAATATCCAACAATCTTTCCTGTCTTTCTAAATTTTGATTTTGGTAAGATTGAGAAGAAATGATAAACTGAGTTGTAAATCCTAAATATCGGGAAACTGAAAGGATACTGTCTATTGCCAGATCGCTTATAGATCTATTTTTTTTATTAAAGACTTCTGCTACCAATTCATAAACAACACTAAAAAATGGTGCGTTTTTGTAGTTTTGAGAAAGTGTTAATAGAAATTTTGTTTTCCAGTTTTCATACAACTTTACATTTATTTCAGTATCTTTTATTAAGGTAAATGATGTTGCCTTAGACAAAGGAACTGTAAATAAAAAACTTTTTCCTGATAATAAAATATTATTTCTGTTGATCCAGCCTTGTTTGATAAAATTTACATCATCATAAAAAATGAATTTATCAACTGCATTAATCATTTGGAAATATCCTATATAAGGAAAAATGTAGGGTTGCATTACAGCAATTTTCATATTAATTATTTTGGAATCGAAGTATGATTCTTACAATATATTCTATTTCCTCAGGAGTTAGATCATAATAAAAAGGAAGACATAATACTCTTTTGGAAATATCTTCTGTTACAGGCAATTCTAATTTTGGCAAATAAGGCAATGCTGAAGCAAGGCTTGGATAAAAATATCTTCTTGTATATATCTGTTGCCTTTCCAATTCCGCCTTAAGCTGTAAAAGAACTTCTTCACTTTCTAAAATAATAGGATAATAAGCATAATTTTCCTTAGACTGAGAATGCCAAATTGGTTTTTTATATTTGAACGTGGAAAGTTTTTTGTCATACAATTCTGACAAAGTTTTTCTCTTATCATGAATATTATTTATGTATTTCAAATTTGCAAGTCCCATCGCCGCGTGAAACTCCGAATTTTTACCATTGATCCCTACATCTGAGAAAGAGTCGAAACTTGCAATTCCAAAATTTCTTATGGATGCCAGTTTCTTTAATACATCAGGTTTTTTTGCTATAAGTAATCCACCTTCTATAGAGTGGTAAAGTTTAGTCGCATGTAATGAACAGGTAGAAATGTCTCCAAATTCAAAAATAGATTTTCCGTTAACTTCTACTCCAAAAGCATGTGCTGCATCATAAATGACTTTCAGATTGTGCTTTTTAGCAATTTGATCTATTGCTTCAACGTCACATGGATTACCGTAAACATGAGTTGCAAGAATAGCTGTAGTTTTTTCTGTAATTGCTGTTTCTATTTTTGTTGGATCTATGCAGAGACTTTTAGAATCTATATCCACAAAAACGGGCGTACATCCTTCCCAGACAATAGAACTTGTTGTTGCTACAAAAGAAAAAGGCGTTGTAATAATTTCACCTTTTAGATCCAAAGCTTCTATGGCCATTTGTATGGCAACAGTACCATTTGTTACAAATAGCAGATGGTTAACTTTTAGATGGTCTTTCAGTTCCAATTCCAATTGACTTGCCAATGGACCCATATTGGTGAGCCAGTTTCTTTTCCAGATGCCAGCTAGATATTTCTGATATTCTTCCTGAGGAGGTAAGAAAGGTTGGGTTACGGGAATCATAATAAATTTTAATGTAAAGTTATGATATTTTCGCTTTCTAATTCAAAGGGAATCCATTGTTCCTTTTCACCACCAACAGTAAACTCAATGATATTGTTAATACGGATATAAGGGGATTCTGTTGAGGGATCATAGAGTCCTAAATCTAATATATATTTTCCTAATGTAAAGAGAGGATTTTTCACAGTAATTTTATAAGTTATCTTTGATCCTTCTTTTATGTTTTCTCTATATTCTTTTACAGATATACCAGCAATTGGTTTTTGTTCTTTATCTTTAAACTCAAGATATAATATAGGTAATCTTTCAATAGCTGCATAAACCTCAAATTCGAATGTTAAATTGAAATCCTTATGACGATGAATTTTATTATTCAAAAGGTCTGTTTGAACCGAAATTAATCCGAAAGTTTTGGTATCGTATACTTTATTTTGATGGTTATTTGAAAATTTATTGTAATAAAGCTGTATCCCTTTTCCGATTTCTTTTCCGCAGTATTCAACTTTTCCATGATCCATTAAGATTACTTCATTGCAGATCCTTGATATCATTGGCATACTATGAGAAACAAAAATAACAGCAGTACGAGGGAGTAACTCGTCTATTTTGCTAAAACATTTCAGAATAAAACCCAGATCTCCTACAGCTAATACCTCATCAATGATCAGGATATCAGGTTCAAGATGAGCGGCAACCGAGAAGCCCAAGCGAACCTTCATTCCCGAAGAGTAGTTTTGTACAGGGGTATCTATAAATTCGCCAATTTCAGAAAAGTTTATGATTGAATTCATTTTTTCTTCAACCTCTTTTTTTGTAAATCCCAATATAGAAGCATTATTGTAAATGTTCTCTCTTCCTGTAAGTATAGGATTGAAGCCTGCACCTAGTTCTATTAAAGCGCCTATTTTTCCTCGCATTACAATCTTGCCTTTATCAGGATTGTAAAGCCCGTTTAAAACTTTCAGAAGTGTAGATTTTCCGGCTCCGTTATGTCCTATCAGTCCAATGCATTCTCCTCTTTTCAGCTCAAAACTTACATCATGTACAGCCCAGAACTCTTGAGGACGCAAATCTTTGTTCACGCGTAGCCCTAAAGTACTTCGAATGATATCTAAAGCTCCATATTTAAGAGAACTTTTAAGATTTTTGCTGAATTTCTTCGATACATTCTGTACGGAAACTAATATTTCGTTATCCTTTTCCATTATCCTGCGATTTTTTCAATAACGATTGGCATTGATTTTCTGAAAATGACCAGTCCAATTAGTAAAAAAAATATACTTAAAACCGTTAAACCGATTATGAATGTTAAAGACTGAGTTTCTGTTCCTGTCAATGTACTTCTGGTATCATTAATAATATAAGTTAAAGGATTTAGCTTAAATAAAAATTTAAAAAATCCTACCGAAGGAGCAGCGTATACAACAGGAGTTACATACATAAGGAAAGGGATTCCTGTTGTTAAAACTTTACTTATGTCGGTGTAAATTAACCCTAAAGGAGTTATTAGAAGACCAATGGCGAATGCGAAAATTATTAATGAAAAAATGTAAAAAGGAAAAAGTAGTAAATTCCAGGATGGTGTTATCTGATAAACAATCAGAATAAGAATTACCGGGATCATTTTTATTGCCAAATTGAACAAGGTAGTATATAGTCCCTTCATTAAAAGAGACTCCTTAGGAAAATTGATTTTTGAAATAATTGATTTTCCTGCATTGACAGAATTTATAGGACTTTGAATGGCTTCAGCAAAGATGTTCCAGGTAGTGGTTCCCAAAATCACAAAAACTGGGTAAGGTATTCCGCCCGGAATATTTACATTTACAACGCCGGAACCATTCAAAAATAACCAAACCAAGGAATTAATAATTACGGGAGCCAATATCCAAAAGAAACCTAGCAATGACTGTCTGTATTGAGCCTGTATGTCTCTTTTGGTCATTTGAAAGGCTAAAAAATTAGATGATCGAATGTCTTTATAAATAGAGGCAAGCTCTTTAAAAAAATGTGTTTCTTTATCAGATGTGTATACTACGGTTTTCAAAGTAGATTTTTTTCAAATTTATAACAATTAATTGATTTTCAATTTGTATGCGTTGTAAATTATTACTTGCATAAAATGAAAAAGTATAACTAATATATTAATATTTACTGTTATGAACAAAAAACTATCAGCCGTAAAGCCAATAGTTTTAAAATGTATTAATTTAGTCGATTATTTATTGACTAATTTTTTCAGGTATTCGCCATAACCGCTTTTTCCGTATTTGGTTGCGGTTTCCAGTAATTTTTCTTCGTCAATGAATTTATTTCTGAAAGCAATTTCCTCAATGCATCCTATTTTGAAGCCCTGTCTCTTTTCAATTACTCTCACAAACTCAGAAGCATCGTTTAAAGAATCAAATGTTCCTGTGTCCAGCCACGCTGTACCTCTGTCGAGAACACCTACTTCCAGTTTTCCTTTTTGAAGATATACATTGTTTACATCAGTAATTTCCAGTTCTCCTCTCGCGGAAGGCTGAATGTTTTTAGCAATTTCAACCACTTCGTTATCGTAAAAATATAATCCGGGAACGGCGTAATTTGATTTTGGTTTTAAAGGCTTTTCTTCGATTGAAACGGCTTTAAGGTTATCGTCAAATTCTACAACGCCATATCTTTCAGGATCTGAAACGTGATACGCGAAAACGACACCTCCATCCGGATTGGTTTTATTTTTAAGCAGAGTTCCCATTTCTGAACCGTAAAAAATATTATCGCCTAAAACCAATGCAGCGGCGTCATTTCCTATAAACTGATCTCCTAAAATAAAAGCCTGCGCAAGACCATCCGGACTTGGCTGAACCACATATTCTATATTGCATCCGATCTGAGATCCGTCTCCCAATAATTTAACAAATCCTTCCTGATCGTGAGGCGTTGTAATAATTAAAATATCTTTAATTCCTGCTAATAGCAATGTAGAAAGAGGATAATAGATCATCGGTTTATCGTAAACAGGCATTAACTGCTTGCTGACAGCGATGGTAAGAGGGTAAAGTCTGGTTCCGGAACCTCCGGCTAAAATGATACCTTTCATCTTTTAATCTGTGTTTAATTTTAATGATACTGTTTTTCGTAATATTTCTGATAGTCTCCACTCGTTACGTGTTCCAGCCATTCTTTATTCTCAAGATACCAGTCAATAGTTTTTGCCAGGCCTTCTTCAAATGTTACCGATGGCTTCCAGCCAAGATCTTTATTCAGTTTTGTTGCGTCAATAGCATATCTTTTATCGTGTCCCGGTCTGTCTTTTACAAAAGTAATTAATTTTTCAGAGTAGCCTTCTTCTCTGCCTAATTTAGCATCCATTTGCTTGATTAATTCTCTTACCAAATCAATATTCTGCCACTCATTAAAACCTCCGATATTGTATGTTTCTCCTGTTTTAGCTTCATTGAAAATCTGGTGGATTCCTTTAGCGTGATCGATGACAAAAAGCCAGTCTCTTGTATATTTCCCGTCGCCGTAAATAGGCAAAGGTTTTTCATTGATGATATTTGAAATACATAGAGGAATCAGTTTTTCCGGAAAATGATTCGGGCCGTAATTATTTGAACAGTTCGAAATAATAAACGGCATTCCGTAAGTATTTCCATACGCTCTCACCAAGTGATCTGAAGCTGCTTTTGAAGCCGAATATGGAGACTGTGGATCATATGCTGTGGTTTCTAAGAAAAAACCGGTCTCTCCTAAACTTCCATACACTTCGTCTGTAGAAACATGATAGAAAAGATTCGTTCTCTTCTCATCAGGGAATCTTCCATGCGTATGGTCCGGATTTAACGTCCAGAATTCCTTACAAAGATTCAGAAGATTGGCAGTTCCGTTCACGTTGGTATTGATGAATGCCATCGGGTCTGTAATGCTTCGGTCTACGTGACTTTCTGCAGCTAAATGCACTACTGCATCCGGATTATATTTTTCGAAAACTTTTCTTAATTCTTCAGGTTTTGTAATATCGGCTTTTTCGAAAACGTAATTCGGCTCATTTTCGATATCCTTAAGATTTTCAAGATTTCCTGCATACGTAAGTGCATCAAGGTTGATGATCGTTGTTTCAGGATTGTTTTTTACAAACTCTCTTACCACGTGCGAACCGATAAAGCCGGCTCCTCCCGTAATGATTATATTTTTCATTTGATTAATTTAAAACTGTTTTGCGTCCGATACTTTTATAATAAAAACCATTCTGCTCAGGAATTTCCAGTGGATATATATTTCTTCCGTCAAAAATCACCTTATTGTTCATTCTTTTCTCCATCAGTTCGAAATTCGGGTTTTTGAATTCCGGCCATTCTGTTGCAATAAACAAAGCATCTGCGTTGTCCAGAGCTTCGTACATATTTTTTGCGTATTGGATTTTATCTCCTAACAATTTCTGAACATTATTTTCGGCAACCAGATCATAAGCAACAATCTTTGCCCCTTTTTCTAAAAGCAACGCAATATTATCTAATGAAGAAGCCTCACGAATATCATCGGTATTCGCTTTGAAGGCTAATCCCCACATTGCGATCGTTTTCCCTTCGATATTTCCTCCAAAGTATTTTTCAATTTCAGAAACAAGAATTACTTTCTGAGCAATATTTACGTTTTCGGTCGCTTCTAAAATCTGAAAATTAAAATTTTCCTGCTTTCCGGATTTTATTAATGCTTTCACATCTTTTGGGAAACAGCTTCCGCCGTATCCGATTCCCGGAAACAAAAATCGATGACCGATTCTGTCGTCACTTCCCATTCCAAGTCTTACTTTATCCACATCAGCGCCAACTTTTTCACAGTAATTGGCAATTTCATTCATGAAAGTAATTTTTACTGCCAAGAATGAGTTAGCTGCATATTTTGTAAGCTCAGAAGATTTTTCATCCATAAAAATAATAGGAACTCCGGTGTTGGTAAATGGCTGGTAAATTTTAGCCATAATTTCCTGTGCCTTTTCAGAACTTGCTCCAACAACCACTCTTGCAGGATTCATAGAATCTTCTACTGCGAAACCTTCCCTTAAGAACTCAGGATTGGAAACCACATCAAAAGGAATCCAGGTTTTTGAAGCGATAACTTCACGGACTTTATCAGCTGTTCCTACGGGAACGGTACTTTTATTAACAATAACTTTGTATTCCGTCATCATTTCGCCAATATCGTTTGCTACTTTCAGTACATAAGAAAGATCTGCGGATCCGTCTTCTCCGGGCGGAGTAGGTAAGGCTAAATAAATAACTTCGCTTTTATCCAAAGCTTCTTTTAGATTGGTAGTGAAAAATAATCTTTCAGCCTGTATATTTCTCAGGAACATTTCTTCAAGATTCGGCTCATAGATGGGAACTACGCCGTTTTTCATACCTTCTACTTTTTTTTCATCAATATCTACACAGTATACTGAATTGCCAAGTTCTGCCAAAGTGGTTCCTGTAACCAGTCCTACATAACCTGTTCCTACAATGGTAATATTCAAAATGTATGTTTTTAAAAAATTCAAACACAAAAGTAATAAAAATACCATGATCTGAGTCTTTAATTTCGTGTAAATAAAATTTAAGTTATCATATTGATAATAAGATATTTTGCTTTTCCAAGAAAAAGTCGTATATTTGCAATGGATTTACGGAAAAACATGGGAAGGCCTTCGGAAGAAAGCCTTTTTTCGTACTGGTAAATCAAGATTTTAAAATATGGAGTTTAGAAAAAGAATTGAAGAATTATTACATGAATTCCTCGAGACCAGAAAAGATCTGTTTCTTATTGATCTGAAAATTTCTGCGGGGGATGACATCACAGTGATTTTGGATGGTGACAATGGTGTTTCTTTACAGGACTGCCTTGATGCAAGCCGCGCGATAGAATTTAATATGGATCGCGAAGAACATGATTTCAGCCTGCAGGTAATGTCTGCGGGATTGAGCGAGCCTTTGGCAACTCCAAGACAGTTTGCAAAAAATATCGGAAGAGAAATTGAAGTTTTACTGAATGACTCTACAAAAACGGAAGGCGAACTGGCAAAAGTAGATGAAGAAAAAATCACACTGATCCGGCGTTACCGCAAACCGAAAGACATCGGTAAAGGAAAAGTGGATGTGGAGGAGGAAAAAGAAATTCCGTACTCTGAGATTAAAAAAGCATTAGTAACAATTAAATTTTAAAAGAAAAAAGAATAAATGGACAATATAGCGTTGATTGAATCCTTCGGTGATTTTAAAGACGAAAAAGGGATCAGTAAGATTGATCTTATGGCAATTATTGAAGATTCTCTGAAGACACTTTTGAGAAAAAGATATGATTCGGATGATCATTTTGATGTGATTGTAAACCCTGATAAAGGAGATTTTCAAATATTTTTAAATAAAACCATTGTGGAGGACGAAATGTCTGAAGATGATGATCTGGAAATCGAGATATCTGAAGCTAAGAAAATTGACCCTACTTTTGAAGTGGGAGAAGATTTTACGATGGAAATTCCTGTTGCACAGTTGGGAAGAAGAAATATTCTTACCCTGAAGCAGATCTTGGCTACAAAATTGCAGGAGCACAACAATGCGATGTTGTACGAGCAGTTTAAAGACAGAATCGGGGAAATCGTAGTAGGAGAGATCCACCATATCCGTCATAAGCACGTGATTTTGCTGGATGATGAAGGGAACGAATTCATTTTGCCTAAAGAAAACCAGATCCCATCCGATTTCTTTAAAAAGGGTGAGAATATCAGAGCTATTGTTGAAACAGTAGATTTCAAAGGTTCAAAGCCGCAGATTATTATTTCCAGAACTGCACCTAAATTCTTAGAAAAACTATTAGAGCTGGAAATCCCTGAAATTCAGGACGGAACTATTATTCTTAAAAAAGTAGTGAGAATTCCTGGAGAAAAGGCGAAGATTGCAGTAGATGCTTACGACGACAGAATTGATCCGGTAGGAGCTTGTGTGGGAGTGAAAGGATCCAGAATTCACGGAGTGGTAAGAGAGTTGAGAAATGAGAACATCGATGTTATTCAGTGGTCTAAAAACCCTGAGATTTTGGTGAAGAGAGCTTTAGGAAACGTTACCATCAATAAAATTGACATCAACGAGGAGCAGGAATATGCTTTAGTATATACTCCGGTTGAAGAGATTTCTAAAGTAATCGGAAAACAGGGTCAGAATATCAGACTTGCTTCTTGGTTGACAGGTTATGAGATTGATGTACACAGAGAGTCCAGCGAAGATGATGATGTTGAACTTACAGAGTTTAACGATGATATCGAGCAGTGGATTTTGGATGAGTTTAAAAAAGTAGGTCTTACTACTGCAAAATCAGTTTTAGATAAAGAAACTGTAAGCTTGCTGAATATGGTCGACCTTGAAGAGGAAACGATTGAAGAAGTGAAGCGTATTCTTAGAGAAGAATTCGAAGATTAAGATTTGTAAATAAATTTTAATAAACAGTAAAAAAGAAATACTTTAATTTTAAGAATTAAAAAAAATAGTAAATAATATAGATGCCAAAAATTAGATTAAATAAAGCGGTTAAGGAATTCAATATTTCGATGTCCAGATTAGTAGAATTTTTACAGTCAAAAGGCATTGAGGTTGAAAGCAATCCTAACGCTCAATTAGAAGAAGCGGCATATTCTGCATTGGAGGCTGAGTTTGCCAAGGACGGCGAACAGCGTAAAGCTTCCCATGAGGTGGTGATCACGAAAGTTCCGGAAGAAAAACTGGAAATTGAAGAAAAGAAAACCCCTGAAGTAATAAGAGCTAAAGCTAACAAACCGGAAACTAAAATTTTAGGTAAAATAGATTTAGAACCTAAAAAACCTGAAGTGGAAGAAGTTCCGGCTCCAAAACCACAGCCTGTGGTGGAAGAGAAAAAAGAAGAAGTTGCACCTGCTCCTGAAGTTAAGGCAACTCCTGAAAAGCAGGAATTTAAAGTTCTTGATAAAATAGATCTTTCCCAGATCGAATCCAGAAACAGACCTGTGAAAAAAGATAAACCAAAAGCGGAGGAGAAGAAAGAAGAAGAAAAACCTGTGGCTAAACCTGCAGAACCTGTAAAAGAAACTCCGCAGCCTGTTGTTGCTGAAAAGCCGGTTGCAAAACCAGCTGAAGAAAAACCGGCTGAACCTGCAAAAGCAGAAGAGGAGTCTCAGGAACCACAAAAAATTGAAACCGTTTATCAAAAACTTGACGGTCCTAAAATCGTTGGAGAAAAAATCGATTTAACTCAGTTTGCACCTAAACCTGGAGCTGGAGCTAAAAAGAAAAGAAAGAGAATTGAGAAACCGGGCGGAGGAAATCAGCAGGGTGGAAACAATAACCAACAGGGAGGAAATAATCAGGGACAAGGAAACCGTCCACAAGGACAGGGAGGTCAAGGTGGAAACCGTTTTGGAAATAACCAGGGCGGGCAAGGAAACCGTCCTCAAGGTCAGGGTGGACAAGGAAACCGTCCACAAGGACAGGGAGGTCAAGGTGGAAACCGTTTTGGAAATAACCAGGGCGGACAAGGAAACCGTCCTCAAGGTCAAGGTGGACAAGGTGGAAACAGAGGTGGATTCAACAGAGGCGGACAAGGAGGTAACAGACCGGGTCAGAGAACGATGCCTGTTGAGTTAACAGACGAACAAGTTAAAAACCAGATCAAGGAAACCCTTGAAAAATTAACCAATAAAGGAGGTAAATCTAAATCTGCAAAACACAGAAAAGATAAAAGAAACTTCCGTAGAGAACAGGACGAGCGTCAGCAGGAAATTGATGCGGCAGACAGAACATTAAAAGTAACAGAATTCATCACGGTTGGTGAATTGGCAAGTTTAATGAACGTATCTCCTACAGAAGTAATTTCTGCCTGTTTCTCATTAGGTGTAATGGTTACCATGAACCAGAGGCTTGAAGCAGATACCTTATTGCTGGTAGCTGATGAATTTGGTTATAAAATAGAATTCTCTGATGCAGATCTTGAAGATACTGATTCTGAAGACGACATTGATAACGAGGAAGATCTTCTTCCGAGAGCTCCGATCGTAACGGTGATGGGTCACGTAGACCACGGTAAGACTTCATTACTGGATTACATCAGAAAAACCAATGTAATCGCTGGTGAATCAGGAGGAATTACTCAGCATATTGGTGCTTATAACGTGAAACTGGAAAACGGACAAAGAATTACATTCTTAGATACGCCGGGTCACGAAGCCTTTACGGCAATGAGAGCGAGAGGTGCACAGGTTACCGATATTGCAATTATCGTAATTGCTGCGGATGATGATGTAATGCCTCAGACAAAAGAAGCGATCTCTCACGCACAGGCTGCAGGGGTTCCGATGATTATTGCAATCAATAAGGTTGATAAACCGAATGCGAATCCTGATAACATCCGTCAGCAGCTTTCCGGAATGAATATTTTGGTAGAAGAATGGGGTGGAAATGTTCAGGCGCAGGAAATTTCAGCTAAATTTGGTAACAATGTCGATGTATTGCTTGAAAAGGTTTTATTACAGGCTGAATTACTTGAATTAAAGGCAAATCCTGATCGTTCCGCTAACGGAGTTGTTATCGAAGCATCTTTGGATAAAGGTAGAGGTTATGTAGCAACTATGTTGGTGCAAACCGGAACTTTAAGAGTTGGTGATTATGTGGTAGCTGGTAAAAACCACGGTAAAGTGAAAGCTTTGCTTGACGAGAGAGGTAAAAATCTTTCAGAAGCAGGTCCTTCAATCCCGGCAACTATTTTAGGTCTGGACGGGGCGCCTACAGCGGGTGATAAATTCCGTGTTTATGCAGATGAAAGTGAAGGTAAAGCAATTGCCAACAAGAGAGAGCAGCTTCAGAGAGAACTTTCCATCAGAACTAAAAAGCATACGACACTTGAAGAATTGGGTAGACGTATTGCTTTAGGAGAATTCAAAGAGTTGAATATTATCCTTAAAGGTGACGTAGATGGTTCGGTAGAAGCATTGTCTGATCAGTTACAAAGATTATCAACAGAAGAGATCAGCGTGAAAATCCTTCACTCAGGGGTTGGACAGATCACTGAATCTGATATCAACTTAGCAGCAGCATCTGATGCAATTATTATTGGATTCAACGTAAGAGCCGGAGCAAATGCAAAAGATCTTGCGGACCGTGAAGAAATTGAGATCAGAACCTATTCTGTAATCTACAAAGCGATTGATGAGGTAAAAGAAGCAATGGAAGGGATGCTTTCTCCTGAAATTCAGGAGCAGGTTATCGGTAATGTTGAAATTCGTGAGGTCTTCAAAATTTCTAAAGTGGGAACCATTGCAGGTTGTATGGTTCTTACCGGAAAAGTTACCAGACAGTCTAAAGTACGTTTGCTAAGAGACGGTATCGTGAAATTCGATGGTGAACTTGAAAGTTTAAAACGTTTCAAAGATGATGTGAAAGAAGTAACCAAAGGTTACGAATGTGGATTGAACCTGAAAGGCTACAATGATATTGAACAAGGCGACATTCTTGAAGTTTATGAAGAAGTTGCTGTGAAGAAAAAGTTAAAATAACATAATATTTTATCTATATGAGACAATAATCCGACTGTATAAGTCGGATTATTTTTTTTAATTTATAATTATTCTAAATAATATTTGGTGTTATATTTAAAATTTGTTAATTTACGTTTTTTATAATGAAATTCAAATATAATCATATTTTTTTGTGCAAATTATAAATAATTGTTGTTGATTTATTACAATGAAATGTCTTTTTAGCATATTTAAAATAAAAAAAAGTAAAAAAAAATTGGTAATGTTAAAATTTATTAACATTTTTGTTTTTCTTAAATATAAAATTTGTTTAATATGAATGTGAAATTAAAAGTGTTAACTATCGGGACATTTTTCTTTTTAGGTGGAGTAGCAGTTGTTGCTCAAAATAAGAAGAAGGATACGATTAAAGAACGACAAATTGATGAAGTTGTTCTTGTTGGTTATACAAGTAAGAAAAAAGAAGCAATAACAACTTCAGTTTCTACAATTAAGGCATCTGAGATCAATAATGTTCCAGTAGCTAACTTTGTTCAGAATTTAGGGGGAAGAATGGCGGGTGTAGATATAGCAGTGGGATCTGGGCAACCTGGGAGCGGTGGAAATATTATTGTCAGAGGGATCGGAAGTATTAATGGTGGAAATACACCGCTGTATATAGTTGATGGGATTCCATTGAGTTCAACAGCATTTGCATCACTCAATCAAAATGATTTTGAAGAAATAACTGTTTTAAAAGACGCGGCTTCTAAAGCTCAATACGGAGCTTCTGGTGGTGCTGGCGTGGTGCTTGTTAGAACAAAAAATGGTAAAAATGGTTTTAAAGTACAATATACAGGTCAGGTAGGTATATCAGAGAGAGGCAAACAGAATTATGAGTTAATGAATGCAAGCCAATGGCTTGAATGGAATCGTCTTTGGGGGAATTTTAGTGATTCTGATGTTGCATTTTACAAGGACAAAGGAGTGGATACAGATTGGAGAAAGACCTTTTTCAGAACTGGTTTTTCAATGTCCAACGATGTTGCAATATCAGGAGGAGCAAACAATACAAATTATTATTTATCATTAGCACAATTTAGTCAAGAAGGAATTTCTTTAGCATCTAATTTAGATAGATATACACTAAATGCTAAAATTAATTCTGGAAATGGAAGAAATTTCCGCTTTGGATTTCAAACTAATTTAGGATTTAGTAAATTAAATAATATTAGAGGTGAGGCTGGAGTATTTACAAATAATCCATATTTTGCTGTAGCAACAGCTCCTGTTTTTACACCGTATAATCCAGATGGGACTTATGGGGTAAATCAAGGTCTATTTGATGCTGCGTCTTTGAGACTAAACTATGGTGCAAGAGCTTTAGAGCAGACATTAGAGGGAAAAAATGGTAGAAATCAAATTAAAATATTGTCAAATGTTTATGGAGAGTATGATTTTAGTCCACATTTAACTGCAAGAGTAGCAGGTGGAGTAGACTTTACGCAAAATAATACAACGAGTTATAATAATCCTAATACATATTATGGTTCTACAACTTCGCCCGGACAATCTGGTTCCTTAAGCAAATCAATTGCAAACTGGACTACTTTAAATACTAATGCCAGATTAACTTATAAAAATTCTTGGAATAGTGTTCATAATTTTGAAGCATTTATTTTAGGGGAATATATCGGACGATTTAGAGAAAGTTTTGGATATACGGGATATGGTCTTGACAAAGCCCTAGGTAATACTCCTGCGGCAATTACTGTTTCGTCCACTATATTGCCGGCGGTATCCGGTGGAAGCACAAGATTTACTGTTTTATCTGGTTTAGGTTTTGCATCTTACAACTATGATAATAAATATTTTATTGATGCTAATATAAGAATTGATGCAAGTTCTCAGTTTGCTAAAAATAAAAAATCTGGGACTTTCGGAGGTGCTTCAATTGCGTGGGCTATAAACAAAGAAAACTTTTTACTAAATTCAAAAGTTAGCACATTAAAATTAAGAGCAAGTTATGGTGTAACAGGTAATACAGGGGATCCAACATCTTTGAATCCATACAATGATACTCAATATTTAAATTATGCAGGATTGTATGATGGAGTAAGAACATTATCAGTGGGTACACCATACAATCCTGATTATAGATGGGAAAAAGAAAGACAGGTGAATTTAGGATTAGACTTCGGCTTTTTTAATAATAGAATATCAGGAGCTTTTGATGTTTATGACAGAAGAACAAATGATCTATTTGTTACCTACAATTTATCAGCGACTTCAGGATATACTGGTATAGGTAATTACAATGGAGGATCTATGAGTAATAAAGGAATTGAATTTGATTTGCGAGGAGATGTAATCAGAAATGATGACTTGAAAGTTTCTCTTTTCGCAAATTTTGCTTACAATAAAAATAAAATCTTAGATTTGGGTCAGGTCAGACAATTTGAAAGTGGAACTTCAATTATTAGAGTTGGAGAAGAGTTTGGGAGTCATTACATTGTTGGATGGGTAGGAGTTAATCCACAAACAGGTGCTCCTATTTATCAAGATATCAATGGTAATCCGACGGAAATTTATAATGCTTCAAATAGTAAAACTGGATTTGGAACTTATATTCCACCATATAAAGGAGGGTTTGGATTGGATTTAAATTACAAAGGATTTTTCCTTAATACATTATTTCAGTGGAAAAGTGGATTTTCGAGATTTAATAATCAAAGATTCTTTCAGGAAAATCCAAATTTTTGGTACTTGAATCAAAACGTAAGTCAATTGGATATTTGGACTACTCCTGGTCAGGTAACAGATGTTCAGGGAGCTGCTTATAAAGTTGAGTTCTCATCTAAATTTATAGAAGATGCATCATTCCTGAGATTTAAAAATGTAAGATTGGGATATGAGTTTCCTAAAAGTTTGCTAGCAAACTCTGGATTGAAAGGAGTTTCTATATTTGCTGATATAAATAACCTTTACACTTGGACAAAATGGACAGGTTTTGATCCTGATGATGATAACAATATTGCGCAATATGAATATCCGACACCACGAATTATTACTATTGGTACAACAATAACATTTTAAGAATTAAAAAATGAAAAATAGATTTTTTAAAAATATATTATTACTTTCTTCAGTTTTTTTATTAACTGCTACTTCTTCTTGTACAAATCTGTTAGAGGATGAAAGTAAAGATGCGCTTGTAATTGATGAAGCTACTTTATCGGATATAAATAATTTAGATAGAGTTCTTTTAAACTCTTATCAGACAATGCCAGTTGGTAGTGATGCTTTTATCCAATCTATGATGACTGACGAAGTAAGGATAGCTCCTTCAAATAATGGAAGCGGCGTATTTTTATGGAGTAGAGCTATTACATCTCAAGACTCTAATATTCAGGCATTATGGAATTCTCTATATAGAACAATTTTTACAGCAAATAAAGTTTTAGATAATATTGATAAAGTCACAAATGACGGAGCTAATGGCTTATCTAAAAATCAAATTAAGGCTGAAGCGTTAGGAATGCGTGCTTTTGGACATTTTCTTGTACTTAAAGATTTTTCCCCTAAATATAATCCCACAGCTTTAGGATGTGCGTATGTTACAACTGGGGCAATCGAAAATCTTTACGATATTCCTGCCAGAGATAATATGCAAGTGTCTTATCAAAAAGTACTGGCCGATTTGGATGCGGCAATTGCTTTAAATCCAAGTAACACTCTTAATAAAAGAATGTCTTTGTCGGCTTTGAGAGCATTAAAAGCGCTGGTTTATTTGGAAATTGGAGATTATGCAAATTCGGTAACTTTTGCTACTCAGTCTTTGACTGGTAAATCTTTAAAGACTACAGCCGCAGATATTGCTAATTTATGGATAGATCCTATTTCTGGTGCTGGTTCAAATTCGTCTGCTGTTGACGGAAGTGAAGTTATTTTTCAGCAAATAAATATCGCAGGATCTGTAAATACTACAATGGGTGGGAATTATAGATCACCATCTCTTGGATTCTTCTGGTATGTTGCTAATACATCATTTTCAAAATATGCATCAACAGATTTTAGAGTAAATTCATATTTCAAGACATCTTCTGGAAATCTTATTCATTACAAATATTATGGTCCCAGTGCTACTCCAGGAGTTGCTAATATTAAAATTATAAGAACAGCAGAAATGATGCTTGTAAGAGCTGAAGCAAGAGCCAAGTCTGGAGACTTAGCAGGAGCTTTTACTGATTACGCAGCAGTTAGAACTGCTAGAAATGCAGGCGCTTCTGTTGCGTTTACATCATTGCAGGATGCTGTAGATAAAATCTTGGATGAAAAGGCTAGAGAGTGTATTCTTGAAGGTAAAAGACTGACAGATCTTAAGCGAAACAATAAAACAGTTGTTAGATTATCTTCAGATGCAACAACTGCATATCCAAATACATCTTTCCCAGATGTTCAAAAAATGACATTACCAATTCCATACTCTGAGATTTTTGCAAATCCCAATATGGTTCAGAATCCTTCTTGGTAAGAATATTAAATTGAATATTTTTTATAAAGACTGTCTTTACGAAGGCGGTCTTTTTTATTGAGGTAAATATATCATATAGTATAATCACCTATATACATACTTAATTCAATTTTCCTACTTTTGCATAACAATCTTCATTATGAAATATTCAATTGTATTATTGATTTTGGTATCAGTGTTTTTAAAAGCCCAGGTCGTCAACAAAACAGACTTCAATAAGCTTCCCAAAGATAAAGACACGCTCGTTATCGATTCCGGGAGAAAAGACTCTTTAAAAATATTTAAACCGACTATTAATGATTATCTCTATCAGAAGCAGTTTTCTGAAAAGAAAGTCTTTGATACGGTAATGACTTTCGATAAAACGTATATTTTTTCTCAGTATAACAATAAAGATAATTTTGGAAAAGTGCAGGTTGCAAATATTGGGGCAGGATTTAATCCGATTATCTATGAAGTGAATGCCGAGCAAAATTTATCACTATTACCAACCAACAAATCGTATTGGATTTTAGGCGTTAATGATATCAATTACTATGACGTAAAAACGCCGACTGCAACCTTCATTTACCATAATGCAATGAAAAATGGAGCCGCTTTAAGATCTTCTTATACCCAGAATATTGGGAAAAGATTTAATTTTTCTCTGGAATACAGCGGATTGCGTTCTCAGGGAATGTACAGGAATTCATTGGCATCCAATAACAATACTTTGTTTACAGGACATTACGTCTCAAAAAGCGGAAATTATGAATTGTTTGCACACTATCTTCATCAAAATGTAAACAATCAGGAAAACGGTGGAATTGCAGTAGACAGTTTGTTTCAGAACGGCGACAGCAATTCAAAAAACAGACAGAATATGCAGGTAAATCTTGCATCTTCTAGCTCACAGTATTCCTATAGAAGATATTATTTAACTCATCAGTTTGCACCGTTTAAATCAGAAAAAATTCCTTTTAAAATAAGACATACCATTTCTCATCAGGGAAATAAATATTATTATGCCCAGAGCGCGACGGAAAATTATTGGTATGATGCTCCGGACGAACTTGTAACAGGGGCTCCGCTTACTTCAAAAAAATATTCGGACAACTTCAGCAATACAGTGAGTCTGGTTTGGGACAATGAGAAATTTAAGCTTGATGCAGGTCTCCGTTACCAGATGCTTAAATTCGGTTCCAACGAAATTACACTTCCGATTTTAGTGATTCCGACAGAAATTAAAGAAAGCCGAATCGGGGCAGTGGGAAATTTACAGATAAAACTTTTCGATAAAATTCAGCTGAATTCATTTTTAGAGTTTTCTAACGGAAGCCAGTTCGGAACTTATTTAAAAACGACAAACAATCTTAAATTCGAACCTGTAAAAGATTACTTCGTAAATGCAAAAGTAAACTTTCAAAGCGCATATCCATCCTTCAATTATCTGCTGAATACTTCTGTCTATAATAATTACAACTATTATTTTCAGAATGCCCAAAACCAAACGGTTACAGAAATCGGAGGAAGTCTTGGCTTGAAGTGGTTCAAAACAGAATTATTTGCCAACTATTACAGAATAGATAATTATACGTACTTTGACGAAATTGCCATGCCTCAGCAAAGCGGAAGTCCGGTTAATATTTCTCAGATCGGAGGTGATGCTACATTCAGCTACGGAAAATTTCACTTAAATACAAGACTGCATTTCCAGAATGTCTTAACCAACAAAGACTTGTTGCCGCTACCCGGTTTCATTGGTCGTGCGAACTTCTTTTTCCAGTCGAAGGCATTTAAAAATGCTGCCGAAATTCAGACAGGACTTAAAGTATATTACTTTTCAAAATTTGCTTCAAGAGAATTTTTTCCTATTCTTAACGAATATATTTTGCCGGGTTCCAATTCATTTTCTATCGGAGGACAGCCGATTGCCGATGTTTATTTTAATCTGAAAGTTAAAAAAATGTTCTTTTTTATTGAAGGACAACAGGTAGGAACCTTCCTTTCTCACAACAAAGCGTACGCATTTCCAAGCTATCCGGTCTACGATTTCAGGCTGAATATGGGAATTGTATGGTATTTGTTCAACTAAAATTTATACAGAGTTGAAAACTATAAATAAAATATCTTTTCACGATATCCAGAGCATACCTCAGCTAATCAAAGATTTTTTGAATCACGATATCGAGGAATTTGAAGAAAAAACATTTTCTTTAGATCATTTTAAAAAACAGATCGCGCAGAAACAGAATTCTTTCACTACGGATCGGAGAAATATCTTAGCCAGTAACTTAGAAAGACAGCTTGTCCATCTTGAACTTTCTTCTAAACAGAAAGAAAATTTAGATCATTTAAGACTTTCTGATACCTTTACCATTACAACCGGTCATCAGTTGAATCTTTTTTCAGGACCCGTCTTTTTTATATACAAGATTTTACAGACCATTAAAACCTGTACTTACTTAAAAGAAAATTTTCCTGATTTCAACTTTGTTCCTGTATATTGGATGGCTTCCGAAGATCATGACTTTGCGGAAATTAATCATTTTAAAACCGAGAACAATTTTTACGAAATCAATGAAAAATCAGGCGGTCCGGTTGGAAGAATAGAAATCAACCATACATTTTTTATTTCTGAATTTGAAAGAGAATTCAAAGACTACGTTTTCGGAACGGAACTGATTTTAATGCTGAAAGAAGCCTATAAAACAGGAAATACATTAACTCAGGCAATACAGATTTTAGTTAACAGACTGTTCTCAGACTTTGGTTTATTGATTTTAGATGGTGATTCTAAAGCCCTTAAAAATCAGATCAAGGAAACCTTTAAAGATGAACTGCTGAATTTCAGCTTATATAAAAATTCAAAAGAAAAAGTAGATTTCTTAACCGGGAAATACGGAAAAGTTCAGGTGAATCCGCGCGAGATTAATTTATTCTATCTTTCCGATACAAGAGACAGGATTGATTTTGATGGTCAGAAATACTTCGTTGTAGATAAAAATATTCAGTTCACTGAAGAAGAAATTTTAAATGAACTTGAAAACTATCCGGAAAAATTTAGTCCGAATGCACTGATGCGTCCTGTTTATCAGGAAACAATTCTTCCTAACCTTGCCTACATCGGAGGAAATGCAGAAATCATGTATTGGCTGGAACTCAAAGATTACTTTTCAAAAATAAATATCCCTTTCCCGATTCTTATTCCCCGAAATTCAATGCTGTTTTTAAAAGAAAAAACATTGGGGAAAATTGAAAAACTGAATCTGAAAGTAGAAGATTTCTTCCAGAACTTTACAACAGTCATCAACAATAAAATGTTGGAAGATAATTCCATTCTGGAAATGCTGGAACAAAAAGAAAGTACACTTATCACTCAGTTTGCCGAACTTAAAAATATCGCTGAAACCACCGAAAAATCGTTCGGAAATATGGTGAAAGCAGAAGAGGTAAGACAGTTGAAATCCTTCAGAAGAATGAAAAAACGTCTTCTTCATGCAGAAAAAATAAAAAAAAGTGAATTATTGGAGCGGCTGGAAAATCTTTTTTTGGAGGTAAATCCTTCTAAAAACTGGCAGGAACGAGTATATAATTTCAGCGTATTTTTTGCAGATCATGGATATTCATGGTTAGATTTTTGTTTAGAAAAAATAGAAATAGAAAAGTCAGAATTTATAGTTATTGCTTATTAAGAATAAAGAATCTATTATTGCATTTAAAAAAATGAAATGATGGAAAATTATTTTGCCTCTCTTATACAGGAGATGAAGAATATTTCAGGTAAAACAGCCTTTGGTTCCGAAGCAAATGTACTATCAGAATAGTCCAATGAAATTCTGATCGGAACACAAGCTTAGTCTTTTCAAAACCAATAATTATTGTCATTTAATTTTAAAGAAGTATTTTTGCATTTATAATCACCGAATATGATAAAGAGGTTTTTTATTCTGTCCAGTTTATGTATGGTTTTGGGTATGTCCGCTCAAAAATCACACACCGTTGTAAAAGGAGATACTCCTTATAATATTGCTAAAAAATACGGTCTTACTGTAGAAGAATTGCTAAAACTAAATCCTAACGTGAAGGACGGTAAATTGGCGCTTGGAGATGTTCTTACCGTGAAAAATGATAAGGCAGCTTCTGCTTCATCAAAAACGCCTGTTGCTTCAAAGCCTGTAGGTAACTCCCAGCTTGGAAAAATTATTCTACAGCCAAAGCAGACCATTTACGGTATCACAAAACAATACAGAATCTCTGAAACAGACCTCAGAAAACTGAATCCTGAATTGGATGCTCATATGAAGATCGGGGATGAAGTTACCCTGCCTCTTGAAAGCATTAAGAAATATGGCGGAGAACAAAATGTTGCCGTACATACTTCTCCGGTGGAAAAACCTGTGGAACCTGTAGCTGAAACTCATGCTGTAAAAGCTTCGGACGACGAATATATCGTACAGCAGAAAGATAATTACTACAGAATTTCAAGACAGTTCAATATCACAAAAGAAGAATTGTTTGCTCTAAATCCGGGACTGGAAGAAAAAGGTTTAAAACCGGGAGAATCTATTAAAGTAAAGAAGTCTGGAACAAAAAGTTCCGGAGCTGATGTTTTTCAGGAAAATACAAATCCGAAAACAAAAGTAGATTCAGGCAATGAAAAATCTTCATCTAACACGGTTTCTTCGGAAGACGATTATGTAACCTATACTGTTCAGCAGGGGGATACCGTTTTTTCGATTGTTAACAAATTCGGCGTTACCATTGATGAATTAATTGCTCTTAATCCTGAACTTTCAAAAGGATTAAAAACAGGAATGGTTTTAAAAATAAAAAAACTGGATCCTGCCTATGTAAAGAAAAACGGTGATGCGTTAAGCGTTGTCATGATGCTTCCTTTTGGCTACAGCACAGGAGAAACACAATATCGCACAATGGCGCTGGACTTTCTTACGGGCGCAAAACTTGCTATTGAAAGAAATGCCAGAAACGGACAAAAATTAGATATAAAAATTGTGGATTCCGGAAATGAAGCTTCGTTCCGAAATTCATTAACCCAGATAAATCCGGATAATACAGACTTAATTATCGGTCCCTTTTTCAAGTCTAACGTTGTAGATGTTCTGGACTTTACAAAGAACCAGAAAATCCCGATTGTTGCGCCATTTGCCAACTCTCCGGAACTATACAACTACAGCAACCTGATTATCGTGGAAACAAACTATCAGACTTACGCCGATAAAATTGTAGAAGAAGTGAAATCTGCATTCTCGGATCAGAAAATCTATATAGTTGCAGATTCTAAAAAAGAGAATGCCAATTACATTAAAGCAGGTCTTGAGAAAACACTCAGAAATCCAAACATCACCATCGTAAATTCATCAGCGGATATTCAGCTTGATAAAAATATGATGACAGGACAGTCTGCTCCGGTGATCGCGATTTTAGCAAGTGATAATGATACAGCAGGAGAAGCTTTTGCCGGCAGAGTAATCGCTTTGTCCAAAGAAGTTCAGGGAGTAAAAGCATTCAGCATGTATTACGCTCCGGTGTTCGAGAGAAAAGTAGACGATCTTAGTCAGGCACACTTAGTGTACCTTATGGACAGAAAGATCAATACAGAAGGTAGTTTTGAAAAAGAAATTCTTGCCGCTTATAAAAATAAATACTGCAAAACACCTCCTAAGTTTGCCATTGTAGGCTTTGATATCGTAAATGATATGCTGACCAGAGAAAACAAAAAAGGAGAGATCTTCAGGCAGATGAATAAAGTACAGACTCAGCTTGCTACAAAATTTGAGTTTGTAAAATCCAAAGCAAACGGTGCTTATGTAAACACGGGATACCGTGTCATAAGGCTCGTTCCTTAAAAGGATTTATAAAGGCTAAAGAATATTGTTAACATAATAATTATATTTGCATAATATTTTAAATTAATACATGAAAGCACTTGTATTTCCAGGGCAGGGTTCTCAGTTCGTAGGAATGGGAAAAGAATTGTACGATTCTAGAAAAGACATCAAAGATCTGATGGAATCTGCCAATGAAATTTTAGGGTTTGATATCCTTTCAATAATGTTCAGAGGAACGGATGAAGATCTTAAAAAAACGGAGGTTACCCAGCCTTCAATTTTTATCCACTCGGTTGCTGCTTTAAAAGCCGTGAACGGTCTTGGAGCTGAAATGGTTGCAGGACATTCTTTAGGAGAATTTTCAGCACTGGTAGCCAATGGAGTTCTCTCTTTTGATGATGGTCTGAAGCTGGTTTCCGAGAGAGCAAAAGCAATGCAGGAAGCCTGTGATGCCAATCCAAGTTCTATGGCTGCTATTTTAGGATTGGAAGATGCTAAAGTAGAGGAAATCTGTGCATCAACCAGCGGAATTGTTGTTCCTGCAAATTATAACTGTCCGGGACAGCTGGTAATTTCCGGTGAAACGGCATCTGTAGAAGAAGCTTGTGCAAAGCTGAAAGAAGCAGGAGCAAAAAGAGCTTTACTGTTGCCGGTAAACGGAGCATTCCACTCACCATTGATGCAGCCTGCGCAGGAAAGATTAGCGGCGGCAATTGAAAAAACAAAATTCAGAAAAGCGACCATTCCGGTTTATCAGAATATTACAACAACTGCAATCTCTGATCCTGAAGAAATTAAGAAAAACCTTATTGCACAATTAACAGGTCCTGTAAAATGGACACAGTCTGTTCAGAATATGATTAAAGACGGCGCCAATAACTTCGTGGAAGTGGGACCGGGAAAAACGTTACAGGGACTCATCAAGAAAATTGATTCTTCTGTAGATGTAGCTTCTGCAATCTAATTAATAAAATCATGGGCGAGATATTTTCACCGGGAAAGCTGATGCTTACTTCAGAATATTTCGCAATGGACGGAGCTCTTGTCTTAGCGGTACCTACCAGGCTGGGACAAGAGTTTTCTTTTGAAGAAATTCATGATGAAAAATCTCTTATTCTCTGGGAAGCTTATCATCAGAACAAATTATGGCTGAAAGCTGTCATCGATTATCAGAACTGGCAGATTTTAGAAACCAACATTCCAGCCAGTGCTGAATTTATTTTAAAAACCTTAAAAAACGTTCAGTCACTTTCTACAATTACATTCAAAAATAACTTTACTTACCATTTAAAGACCAACCTTCAGTTTCCGGCAGATTACGGTTTAGGAAGCAGTTCAACTTTAATGACCAATCTTGCGGAGTGGGCGGAGATCGATCCATTTTATTTAAATAAGATAAGTCTGGGCGGAAGCGGATACGATATTGCTGTGGCAAAAGAGAAATCGGCGGTTCTGTATCAAAGTGTTCCTGAAATTAAATATGAAAAGGTAAATTTTAATCCTTCTTTTAAAGATGAACTGATTTTTATTCATTTAAATCAGAAACAGGACAGCCGTGAAGGAATTAATTTTTACAAGTCTAAAACCAAGTCCCAAAAACGGGTTGATGAATTTTCGGATATTACAAGAAATATTTTACTATGCAATAAATTGGAAAATTTTTCTGAACTAATGTTGATTCATGAGCAAAAAATATCGGATTTTCTTGAAATTCCTACAGTTAAGGCTAAATTTTTCGCAGATTGCCCTGTTTTTGTCAAAAGTTTGGGAGCTTGGGGAGGAGATTTTGTAATGAGCTCAAAATTTGACGGCTTTAAGGACTATTTTTGGGGAAAAGGTTTTCACACAATTTTCGAATGGTCTGAAATAATTGCTTGATTTTCAATTTTTTACAAGGTTTATTTTTTATTTGTCATTCTGACTTATATCATTATATTTAACCACCTTTAACAATTAATTAATATTTAATTTTGTTATACCCAAAAAAGAAATAGAAAATATAAGTAAAATGAAACACGCTAAAATCATCCAAGATTTAGAAAAATTAGGGATTAAAGGAAATTACGAAGTAGTGTACAATCCGTCTTACGAAGAATTGTATCAGGCTGAATTTTCTCCTGAAAATCAGGGCTTTGAGAAAGCTGAGCTTACGGAATCTGGTGCAGTATCAGTAAAAACAGGAATTTTCACAGGTCGTTCTCCTAAAGACAGGTACATAGTTCAGGATGATGTTACAAGAGAAACCATTTTCTGGGACGGGAAAGTAAACTTGCCGACTACTCCGGAAATTTTTGCGTCTTGTAAAGATTTAGTGCTGAACCAACTTGCTGCTGCAAAGAAAATTTATGTAGTAGATGCTTTCTGCGGAACCAATGCAGATACGAGACTAAAAGTGAGGTTCATCGTTGAAGTAGCGTGGCAGGCACATTTCGTTACCAATATGTTTATCCGTCCTTCTCATTATGAGCTGGAAAACTTTGGTGAGCCGGATTTTACCGTAATCAATGGTTCTAAAACAACGAATCCAAACTGGGAAGCACAGGAACTGAATTCTGAAAACTTCGTGATGTTCAACCTTACTGAAAAACTTCAGATTATCGGAGGAACATGGTACGGCGGAGAAATGAAAAAAGGAATGTTTGCAATGATGAACTATTACCTTCCGCTAAAAGGAATGGCTTCAATGCACTGTTCTGCAAATGTAGGAGAAGAAGGAGACGTAGCTCTTTTCTTCGGACTTTCAGGAACAGGAAAAACAACTTTGTCTGCAGATCCGAAAAGATATCTGATCGGAGACGACGAACACGGTTGGGATAACAACGGAGTTTTCAACTATGAAGGAGGTTGCTACGCAAAAGTAATCGATCTTTCGGAAGAAAAAGAACCGGATATTTTCAGAGCCATTAAAAGAGATGCGCTTTTGGAAAACGTGGTGGTAAACAACGGAGTTTCAGATTATACAGACGGATCCATCACAGAAAACACAAGAGTTTCTTATCCTATTTATCATATCAATAAAATTGTTCTGCCTTCAAAAGCAGGACACGCTAAAAAGATCGTTTATCTTTCAGCAGATGCTTTCGGAGTATTGCCTCCGGTTTCTATTCTGGATGAAGATCAGGCACAATACCATTTCCTTTGCGGGTATACATCGAAATTAGCGGGAACTGAAAGAGGAATTACCTCTCCGGAACCGTCTTTCTCTCCTGCATTCGGGGAAGCTTTCTTAACATTACACCCAACAATGTACTCTAAAACATTGATCGGGAAAATGAAAGAACACGGTGCAAAAGCATATCTGGTAAACACAGGCTGGAACGGAACAGGAAAGAGAATTTCTCTTAAAGATACAAGAGCTATTATCGATGCCATCATCGACGGTTCTATTGAAAATGCTCCGAAAACAAGAATTCCGATTATGAATCTGGAAGTTCCTACCGCATTGCCAAATGTTTCTGAAGGAATCTTAGATCCGAGAAATACTTACAGTGATGCTTCTGAGTGGGAAGAAAAAGCGAAAGACTTAGCTTCAAGATATATTAAAAACTTTGAGCAGTATTGCAACACCGAAGAAGGTAAAAAATTAATTCCTTCCGGACCTCAGTTACAAGAGCAGACAACCAACTAAAAATAGAAATCCTCATCATGCGATGAGGATTTTTTATTTGTATTCCGGCAGATTTTCGTTGAATAAATTACTTCAGGCTCAGAATAGCCAGTCTGTAACCATCCATTCCGAAACCGGATAAGACAGCATCCGTATTTGCAGCTGTTACAGATTTCTGGCGGAATTCTTCTCTTTTGTAAATATTGCTGATATGAACCTCAACTTTTGGTTTACGGATGTTTTTTAAACAGTCGGCAATAGCATAAGAATAATGTGTAAAAGCTCCCGGATTAATAATCAGGGCATCAAATTCATCTTTCTGAAGCTGGTTGATAATTTCACCCTCAATATTAGACTGATAATATTCCAGTTGATGCGAAGGAAAATCGGTTCTTAAACGATCCAGATAATCCTCCATGGAGACTGTTCCGTAAATTTCTGGCTCTCTGGTTCCTAATAAATTCAGATTGGGACCATTAACGATAAGAATTTTCATTGAAAATAATTTATCCAAAGATAGCACATTTTAAAAACACATTGATTAAATGCAAAACTTCCTCTATTCTTAAAATCTTACTTTAGTTCAATTTTTTCTAATTTAAATCTTCTTTCAAAACCTTTTATATCGCTTTGAGTTTCTAAGATTTCTAAAGGATAATATTTTTCTAAAATAATTTTATCAAATACTATTGGATGATACAAGGATTTTATTTTCTCTGTTACCCACATTTCACGTTGATAAATTGTGTTTTTTGCATAGATTTTATATTCTTCATCCGCATGTTCATTGTTTTCCTTATATTCATACTTAACTTTATAACAGTCATATCCTTTTATTATCTTCTTACTCTTTTTATCTTCTGAAACCTTTAGAATAATATTTTTTGAAAAGTCTTGAAGATTATCTTCAAATTTATATACGTATATTTCTGTTGAATCCTCAGTATATATCATTTTTAATGCATCGGCTGATATATTGCACATCTCTTCAATTTCCTTTTCCTTTCCAGTGTTTTCTTCTTCTTTTAGTAAAGACTTTATAAGCGATTCTTTAAAGTTTTCTTTTGCTGTTTTTAATGATTCATCAAACAATTTTTTGTTAGTAATTTTAGAAGTTTCTCTGAAAACAATTTCGCCTTTGGTAGGTTTATAGGATTGAGCATTAATGCTCAATCCTATAAGTAATATAAAAGTTGTTATTATTTTACTTTTCATTATTTATTATATTAATCAGTAGGTTACTTTTATTCTTTCATCGATTTCTTCTATTTCCTTAAATGCTATACCTGTAAATCCTTTTTCTTTAATATTGTTCTTTAATTTTTCAGATACGAAATATCCCCCAATTAGAGGAGAATTCCTAATAAGTATTAAGTCTTTTTTTATGCTTGAAAAATCTAAGTTTAATAAACTTGTTTTTAAACAATAATCATTGTCACACTCTTTTTTAATACTTTGCATATAATTCTCATAATTGTCTAATCTAACAATATCTCCTTTATACTGCCAGTCTTTATTACTTCCCTTAAAAAATATTGATTTTTCATAGTTAATAATAATTTTATCTGAAGTTTCCAATAAAATAAACAGATTATAGTTATCAAAAATTTTGCTTCCCTTTCTTACTTTTATTTTTGAACTTAAATATTCGTTATTTGATAAAAATGATTCTAGAAAAAAGAGTAAGTCATCATCTATGATTAATTTTGGAGTTGTGATAGGAGCTGATAATATCAGAGATGTTAATTTTGCTTTACTTTTTAAAACAGGGATTGGATTAATATCTAAAATGCTCAAATTTGATAGCATGAAATTATAATTCTCTGCACTTTCTGATTGAGGAAAACAACCTATTTCTTTATTATCAATAGAATATGTTAGTTGATAGTATTTCATTATTTATGGATAATTAATAATTGCTGCAATTTCACCAAGGTTTTTATTGGGGTTATTTTGAATTAAATTTTTTAAATAATTTGTAAATCCAATAATTTTATTGTATGATTCTGCTGGATTTGGGTTCTGTATATCTAATTGCTCTAATATATCGAATACTTTTTGATTATATGCCTGATGTCCTGTTAAATGTGCAGTAGTTGGTAGAGGAATTCCATTGATCACATCATTCATGTGAAATCCTTGTAATGCAAAAGCAGCTTTTTGAATCAAAGGATGGTTTCTCCACTCCCATGGAATAATATGGTGTGCATGTATAGAACTGTCTGTAAGTTGTAATACTTGTCTTAATTTACTTCGGTTTCCAAATTTAATAATTCCACCATCAACTACCATATTCAAAATAACTTTATTGCTGATATTAGCAAACTTTATGGTGAATTTTTTGCCTGTGCTTAGCCATCCTGCAATAGGTATAGCAGAACCTGTACTCCATGCTGCATTATCCCAATCACCATCTATTGCATAAATTGTAGCATTAGAAAGATCACAAAACTCCCCAAATGCAGGTACTAATCCTCCAAGATCTAAAAGGAAGTGAACCGCTTCTTTTGAAGCTTCCCACATACAAGTTGCCTGATCCCAATTAGTATGTTTTCTCAAGAAAATATAATTGGAAGCTACAATATTAATCTCGTTTTGTGTAAATACTTGCGGGAAAGAAATAAATGGAGGAAAAGGGCAGCACATTGAATTTAAAGCACTCTGTATATTTTGTGAAGACGGATTGCTTGGTATGTTGTATGCATAAAGCATAGCATAAAGATAGTTTGCACCTTGTACTTCAAGAAGTTCTTGAGAACCTAATTGGCTGTAGTTAATAGCTGAATTAATGTTTTTATATTCTTGAATTTGAGCTGGAGATAATTGAATTATATTTTTCTGATGTTGTGTATTATAACCATCTATGAACCAGTTCTGAAACTGCTCCCAAGAAGTATCAGGATTAGCGAGTTTAAATTGCAGCGCCCATGTAATAAAGGCTTTAGCCGCCGCAGTTTTGTTGCTGTAGTAAAAATAATTATTCAATCCGGTATAAAAATCAAGATAATCAACATTATTCACTACGTCCTGTAAGTTCTGCGGAAGGGTATTTACAAACAAAATAAACTGCAGGTTCGTTAATGTCGGCGCAGTAGGAAAATCAATCCCTCCATTATCAGGATTCTGGGTGTCATTTCCATAATCAGTTCCGATTCCTGTTCCGGTGCTGCTGCTTCCACCGGAGCCGCATGGCACTTCTTCCACCGTTACAATAAGTTTTGCTTTTACAGGATGTGTACATTTGTCCCATTGATCCATATTGCTTGCATTATGCTGTCCCGAACCACATGGGGAAACCTCAATGCTTTCCGAATAACATTTGCCTCCGGATTCATAATATTTTCCCTGCGTATTGTTCGGTGCAGCATCATCAAGATCTGTAACAGATATTACTTTCCCTGAAAAGTTGACCATATTTCCCATAAGCATACTTTCCTTTTCATTTTCGGATGCAGAGTAAGTAATGATTTTCTTTTTAATTGTTCCATCGGGATACTGAATAACCACCAGATTCTGAAAAGAACCGGGAGCATCGGAATTCAGGATTTTAAATGTGTATGTTTTTTTGCCTGCGGTTTCTATATATTCTACATGCTTATAATCCAGCTCTGTGGTATTTGTTTTATTGTTTTTAAAGGCATAAAGAATATTGGATTTCTGTACAATTTCATCTTTACCGGAAAGCGAGACGGTTTTTGTAATAAATTTTGCCTGAGACGTTTTCTCCAGGTTTTTCTGTAGGTTGTTCTCATCCATATTTTCTGTTCTGCAGGAGAACATGAACGCTAATGCCATAAGCATTAGGAAATAAGATTTTTTCATTTTGTTGATTTTAAAGTTGTGAATTTATATTTTTTTTAATTCTATCAATACAGGGAAAACCCCATATTTTTGTCCGTAGTTTTGCGGTGCTTTATTATCCCGACCTGTTCAGTATTTTCATCGCTTTCAATTTTTTTAATTAAACATTTTCATGTGCAAAAATAAATTTGCAGTACGGCAAAAGCTGTCGTATTAATTTTAATAAAAAGCCTTAGACAAAAATTAATCGGGAGATAGAATAATGCAAAAGGCACGGAGCAAAAGCCAATCTGTATTAGAGGCACCGCTAAGAACCCAAAGACCAAGAAAGACTCCGCCCGTGCCAGTTATAGGTACACGGGCGTAAGCCTATCAAAATTTGGTCTTTTTAGAAGATTAGCGGTTTTCTAATACCAAAATGATAGCTTACGCTTGTTTCGTTAAAATTATGGATGCTAATATAGAAATAAAAAATATTACTTTTTATAACGCATCAAAATTTTTTCAAAGGTTATCCCTTATTTTGGGTGTCATCTATAGATTTGTTCTTTCTGGAAGAATTTACCATAGCAATCAGATTTTCAAGAGTGTACTCAGAAGCCTTCTGCTCTCCCTGAAATATAATTTTTCCCAATCTTGCCACGTCACCTATATAGACATACAGCTCCCTGTAAATGCCTTTGTTGGCAGAGGTAAAGGCTTTCCTCTGCTGTTGGAAGCTGCTCTGCTCATTGCTTTTTGTGGTAATGGCATCAAACGCGTTTTGAAGCACCGTTTCGGTATCGGCTTTCATTCCATAGGATGTTAATAGAGCGTTGTTGGCTGCAACAACATCTTTCAGAGATTTAAGCCCCATCAGGACGCCTTCAAAATTTCTTTTGTTTACTTTTTTCAGTACCTCGCTGGTTAAAGAATTTTTTATTCCGGCTTTATCAAAGACGAGGTTCAGCAGTTTCATGGGTTTAGAAAGTTCTTTGCCTAATGTATAAAGTTCTTTTGTGGTCTGCTTTTGCTGTATCAGCAATGCGTCTCCGGTTTCCTTTGCCCTTACCTCATCCGTCTTGCTTTGCATTGCCGAAAGATAGGAAGCATTGAACAAATGATTTTCTGCTTCAAAAATGGCTAAGTCTCTAGCTAAACTAATTAGTAATGCATCAGCAATCGGCACATACTCTTCTTTTAAGATTCCCATTATATAATTATTTTAAAAATTCGGAAAATAAATATACACTTTAATCCCTCATCTTTAGAGGTTTGTATGCTTTTAATGCACTGTTTAGAAGATTATTAATACTGTGTATTATTTTTAATTTAGTATTTACATGAAACGGTGTATTGTTTAGGATAAATTTTACTTTTTACACCATCTTTAAAGTAGTGTTGAGTAATTTTATTGCAGTATTAAGTATTTTTACTATACTGTTGAAGATTTTTGTTGCACTGTGGAACATTTTTATCACAGTATGGAAGATTGAGATTGGTGTTTTTCAGGTAAACAGAGATAATATTAAGAATTCTTACACTAAGTTTATATAAATTATGCTCTATAACAATTAAACAAATTTTAAAACTGCTAACTTTGAAAGAGCAGATCCATCAAATGTAAATCGTATGAAAAAGGACATTGAGAATAAATTAATGAATAAGAATACCAAACCTACAAGCATGAGGATTTTGGTATACGATTTTTTGAGTTCTCAGGAAGCCGCCCTTTCTCTTTCGGAAATTGAAAATCATTTCGAAAATGCAGACCGGACAACCATTTACCGCACTCTGAAAACATTTGAAGAAAAAGGAATTGTTCACAGCATTCAGGAAAATGCAACAACAAAATACAAACTCTGCCACGATGGATGCGATGAACATACCCACAAAGACTGGCATCTTCATTTCTACTGTAAAATCTGCAAACAGACCACCTGTAAAGAAGATATTTCAGTCCCGGAAAATATACAGACTCAATTCAGGATCGATGAAATAAGGCTTTTTGCAAAAGGAATCTGCGAAAACTGCCTGGAAAGTTTGCAATAGTATTGCACGCATTTTGACTGTAATTTTGAATTAAAATTTAAGTTATGGAAGAATGCTGCAACACAAAACCGAAAAAAGAACATCAACATCATCATGAAGGTCACAACCATGATCACGATCATTCTCATGATACAGGAGATCAGTCTGTTTTCAGTCTGTTTCTTCCCGCAATCATTTCTTTTGGATTGTTATTAATAGGAATCGCTTTGGATAATTTCATCAAAGCAGAATGGTTTTCCGGCTGGATTCGTCTGGTTTGGTACTTAATCGCCTATATTCCTGTTGGTCTTCCGGTTTTGAAAGAAGCGTTCGAAAGCATAAAAAACGGAGATGTATTCTCTGAATTTTTCCTGATGGGAATCGCAACCGTGGGCGCTTTTGCCATCGGAGAATATCCGGAAGGCGTTGCAGTCATGCTTTTTTATTCTGTTGGAGAAGTTTTTCAGGCAATGGCGGTAACAAGAGCCAAAACCAACATCAAATCTTTACTCGATCAGCGTCCCGATGAAGTAACCGTTTTAAAAGACGGAAAACCTCAGATTATGAAAGCCGAAAAAGTAAATATTGGAGATGTCATTCAGTTAAAATCTGGAGAAAAATTAGCGCTGGACGGAGAATTGCTGTCCGAAACCACCTCATTCAATACCTCTGCATTAACCGGAGAAAGTAAACCCGATACCAAAACAAAAGGCGAAACTGTTTTAGCCGGAATGATCAACCTCAATACAGTAAGTGAAGTAAAAGTGACAACCGCTTACAAAGACAGCAAACTGAGCAAAATTTTAGAACTCGTTCAGAATGCGACTGCTCAAAAAGCTCCTACCGAATTATTCATCAGGAAATTTGCTAAAATCTACACTCCGATTGTTGTATTTCTTGCAATCGGAATCACATTTATACCCTATTTATTTGTAGAAGATTATCAGTTCAGAGCGTGGCTGTACAGAGCATTGGTTTTCCTTGTGATTTCCTGTCCGTGTGCGTTGGTGATTTCTATTCCTTTGGGGTATTTCGGAGGAATCGGAGCAGGAAGCCGAAACGGAATTTTATTCAAAGGAAGCAATTTCTTAGATATTCTCGCAAACGTTCAAAACGTTGTTATGGATAAAACCGGAACCATGACGGAAGGCGTGTTCAAAGTACAGGAAGTTAATTTTAATGATGAATTTAATACCGATGAAATCTTAAAACTCATCAATGCTCTGGAAAGCAAAAGCTCACATCCTGTAGCAACCGCCATTCATGAATATGTGGGAGAAGTTGATCACTCAATTCTGTTGGAAAATGCAGAAGAAATTGCGGGTTATGGCTTAAAGGCAGTTATCAACGGAAAAGAACTGGTGGTCGGAAATTTTAAACTGATGGATAAATTCAGCATCAATTATGATGTTCAGACTGAAAATATCGTGTATACTTTAATTGCGGTTGCATATGACAACAAATTTGTCGGGTATTTAACAATTGCAGACACTGTTAAAGCAGATGCACAATTAACCATCAATACATTAAAATCTTTAGGAGTAAAAACCACAATGCTCAGCGGAGATAAATCCTCTGTAGTGAAACACGTCGCCGATATTTTAGGCATTCAGAACGTTTATGGAGATCTGCTTCCCGAGGACAAAGTGAATAAAGTGAAGGAGATAAAAGCAAAAAATCAAACCGTTGCCTTTGTAGGAGACGGTGTGAATGATGCTCCCGTGGTTGCGTTAAGCGATGTCGGAATTGCGATGGGCGGATTGGGAAGTGATGCGACAATTGAAACAGCAGATGTTGTCATTCAGGATGATATGCCGAGTAAAATCCCGATGGCAATCAACATTGGAAAACAGACAAAAAAAATTGTGTGGCAAAATATCATTCTGGCATTTTCCATCAAAGCCGTTGTTCTTATTCTCGGGGCAGGAGGTTTGGCAACCATGTGGGAAGCTGTTTTCGCCGACGTAGGAGTCGCTTTACTCGCTATCCTGAATGCCGTGAGAATTCAAAGGATGAAGTTTTAATAAGCCGGAAGAGGGAAGTGGGATGATAGAAGTTTATTGTATTCCGCATATATTGTCAAAAAGCTGTTTAATCATCAATAGGAACGGGCTAAAGCCCGTTTGCAAGGATAAATTTTTCAATTTGGCTTTAGCCAAAATTTATTTTTCTCTTCAGATTTCGCAGATTCTTTAGTTTCATCATAAAGTATTTGTATTCATCTGTGAAAATCCGTGCAATCCGTGGTTAATAAATTATGAAAACTCCCGCAGATTTCACAGATGCCGCAGATTTTTAATGCGTTAAATTATTTATCCAAAGGGGTGTGATCTGGGAAATCTCTACGAAAATAAAGCGTACAATTAAACCATTACCAAAACTGACTTTCATCATAATCTATCTTAAAAACAAAATTTCATTAGTATATTTGTAGAGTAGAATATAGCATTGAAGTTTTTCGTTTCCATATTTATCATTTTTACGATTGCATTACGTCCCGTTTTGCCCTTGATTAATTACGCCGTTAATTATGACTATATCGTAAAAAACCTTTGCGAAAACAGAAACATTCCACAATCTACCTGCAAAGGAAAATGCTACGTTGCCAAAGAACTGGCAAAAACAGAAAAACAGTCCAATAACAATCAGACAGTAAAAATTTCAGGAATTGATGTTTTTATCTCCCATGAAATTCTTTCCTTTTCGGTGAACAATCAGTTTGATGTTTCAAACAAAAAATCAGATTCACGATACATAAATTTCCATACTTCAGAATATTTTTCCAGAATATTCCATCCTCCTTTAGTTTAATATTATTTTCAGCTAATTCTTTAACTGAATTAATTGTGAATAAAGTTTCTAGCTATCACTCGCTAAGTGTTTAGTTTATGCTGAGCTTGTCGAAGTACCTTCACGAACTTAAAAAGAAGTTACTATTCAAAATCTCTTACAAACTCTGCGTTAAAATTAAGCAATATATGACTGTCCGTAATTTGTCATCATTAAAATCTTTGGGTTCTTTGCTAAGTAGAACGCCTTTGCGAACTTAAAAACAGTTAGTAGTTAAAATAAACTTTGCGGACCTTTGCGTTTAAATTAAGCATTATGATTAATTAAAGATAAGCAAGAAATTCATTAGTAAGTCTAGTTAAAAAATCAATCATTCAAATATTATTAATTTCAATTTAAATAAAAAATGAAATCAAAACTTATTTTAACAGCATTATTGTCTGTTTCATTAATGGCATGTGCACAGGAAACCCCTAAAGTAAAGCATAAAAAAGCAAAAACAACCGCAAATTCCGGAACGAAAACAGTGAAATTTGCCAATGCGGTAGACCCGATCTGCAATATGCCCACAGAAGCCGACATGAAAGATACGGCAGTCTATAAAAATAAAACGTACGGTTTTTGCAGTGCTTACTGTAAAGACGAATTCAAAAAGAATCCTGAGAAATATGCCAAAAAATAAAAAGACCAGCAATTCCAAAAGCAAAGTAATCGTTCCGATTGTAATTATTGCTCTGCTTTTTGTGGGAATCGGTGTCGGAATGGGATATTTCAAAAAGAATCTGTACACCGTAATGAAAGTTCCGGATTTCAAATTAACGGATCAGAACAACAAAACGATTACCAATAAAGATATGCTCGGAAAAGTATATCTGGTAGAATTTTTCTTCAGCAGATGCCCTACGATCTGTCCTGTAATGAATACCAATATGAGAGCCATTGAAGATGAGATCAACAATCCTGATTTCGGAATCATCTCCATAAGCATCGATCCGGAAAATGATACTCCACAGACATTAAAAGAACACGCACAAAGAATAGGCGTAAAATCTTCGAACTGGCATTTTCTTACTGGAGACAGAGTTTATATCGGGAAACTGGCAGATCAGTTCAATATATATGTCGGAGATAAGGAAGACGAAGGTGAAAACCTGAATCACAGCGGAATGATTGCCCTTGTAGATAAAGAAGGAAATATCCGTTGCCGGTACAATAAAGACAATATGCCGATTTTGTATTATTCGGGATTAAACTATGGAGATCCGGAAGGAAAAACGCCGAAGCTTACCGGAAAATACCATCCCGACAGAGAAATATTAATAGAAGATATTAAGAAATTATTGAAATAGAGATTTGGAAGATGGAAGTTAGAGGCTGGAAGTTTTATGGAGTATATAGAAAACTTCAGGCTTCCATCACCCATCTCCCAGCCAAAATAAACCACAAAAAACAAAACGTTATGAAGATTTTGAAAGTAACTGCCCTGAGTGCAGTTTTTGCAGCGCAGTTTGCGTTTGCACAGTTTAAGCAGACACCGTTGCCGTATGCTTACAATGCGTTGGAAGGAAATATCGACGCACAGACAATGGAAATTCATTATTCCAAACACGCAGCAGCCTATGTTGCAAACCTGAATAAAGCAATCGCAGGAACGCCGCAGGAAAAACAGACCTTATTCGAGATCATGTCGAATGCTTCAAAATTACCGGCTGCCGTAAGAAATAACGCAGGAGGACATTACAACCATGAGTTGTTCTGGACCGTTTTAACCCCGGAAAAAAATACACAGCCTTCTGCAAAACTGACAAAAGCAATCAACGAAACATTCGGAAGCATGGATGCTTTTAAAGCGAAGATGGCAAAAGCAGGAGCCGACCGTTTCGGATCAGGATGGGCATGGCTTTCTGTGGATAAGAGCGGAAAATTATTTGTTTCCTCAACACCCAATCAGGATAACCCATTAATGGATGTTGTAGAAGAAAAAGGAACCCCTATTTTCGGGATCGATGTTTGGGAACATGCGTATTATCTGAAATATCAGAACAAAAGAGCAGATTATTTAACCGCGATCTGGAACGTAACCAACTGGAAAGAAATCAGCAGAAGATACGAAGAAGCGATCAGCAAAAAATAACCAATGAACTTAATTTGCAGCATATTTCTCACCTTATTTGTGGTATTCAGACCTCTGGTGCCATTGGTGGAATATGCTGTAAATTATGATTACATCTCCGAAGTATTGTGCATCAACAAAAGCAATCCCGAAATTCACTGTAACGGAAAATGTTACCTGAGTAAAGAAATTGCAAAAACCAATGACACCGATTCTTCCCCTTTAAACAAAACAAAAAATTCAGGACAGAAACTTCTTGATATATACCTTCTTCCTGAAATCACCAAAATCCATACAACAGAAAGCGCATTCTTTTCAAACGCTCATTTTCTGTACAAAACCGCGTATTCCTTTCTGTTTTTAAAACCTATTTTCAGACCACCGGTTTTTTAGTGCATCATTTTATCATTTTGGGCGATCCCCTTTCCCTGGCTTTTCCCGCTGCACGGGTCGGGCTGTCCGCTACTATCTTTTTTTAGATTCTTCCATTCGTCAGAATCCAAAAAAAGGATAACCGCTTCCATCCCTATCGCGATGGGGCATATCAATATATTTTATCACTAAAAAATCAACAATGAAAATCTATAAATTTTTATCATTATTCTTTATTGCCTTTACTTTATTTACCATTTCATCATGCAGAACCAACGACGACGATGAGGCAGCAGATTCCACTCCCGGAAACCTTCAGCTAAAATTCGAAAACGGATTCAATAATTTGGGAGACATTGTGCTGAACCAGACCACACAAACTTCCGTCAACGGACAAAAACACCAGTTTTCAACCCTGAAATATGTCATCAGCAACATCACTTTAATCGATGAAAACGGAGGAGAATTCAAATACCATTACAACGATCCTGACAACGGAGCCTTTATCATAGATCAGGCAGAAGCCGTTGCAGGAATTAATTACATCAACCTGAAAGAAATTCCTAAAAATAACTACAAAAAAGTAAGAATCGGTTTAGGCATCAGTCAGTCCGCTTATCTTTTGGGACAAAGCGGACAGGGAATTTTCTGGCAGAAAGCAAAAACCGCGGGAATGGCTTGGTCTTGGGCTGCAGGATACATCTTCACAAAATTGGAAGGTAAATACGGAACCTCTTCAGCTACTACAGAATTCATGAACCACTGTGGAAATATGGGAAATACTTCAGCAAACAATACACCCGATCTTTACCGTGAAATTACCCTTGATTTTCCTTCAACAGCAAGAGTATCAAAAGAAATAACCCCTTCCGTTCATATTCTGGCAGATCTTAATCAATATTTAAGCGGACAAACTGCTTTAACATTGGACAGTTCCAATGAGATGGCAATGGGATCGAACCAGCATCTGGTGAATGTGACGAACAATGTTTCAAAAATGTTTAAAGTAGACCACGTTCACAATGATTAATTGTTTCCAGCAATCCAAAAGAGGGCAATCCGGCTCTCTTTGGATTTTCCTGTTTTTTCTGGCTTTTGCATTAAATTCCTGCACAGGCGATGAGGTGATTGAACCTTTGCCAAAAGATGAAGCCTATCGTCTTGACAAACCATCCGGATTTCCGGAAATCACTTTCGATATTACAGGAAATCCGGTCACGGTGAATGGAGTAGCACTTGGGAAAAAACTCTTTTATGAAGGGAAATTATCCAGAAATAATACCATCTCATGCGGATTCTGCCATATTCAGGAATATGCTTTTACCCACCACGGTCATGCCGTAAGTCATGGAATTGATGACAGATTAGGCATCCGAAATGCACCGCCAATACAGAATATGGCATTTCTGAAAAATTATACATGGGACGGAGTAAGTCATAATCTGGACGAAAGATCTTTGGTTCCGATCACCACAGATTTTGAGATGGACAGTTCTCTTCCTGAAGCGGTAGGAAAATTAAATGCCGATCCGAATTACAAGAAAATGTTTAAAGCAGCATTCGGGGACGAAAATATTACCGGAGAAAGAATTCTCAAAGCAATTTCCCAGTTTATGACAACCATGATTTCCGCCGATTCAAAGTACGACCAAATGAAAAAAGGAAACGCGGTTTTCACTGCTGAAGAAAATCAGGGAATGGCTCTGTTTCAGAATAAATGTGCGGCTTGTCATTCGGGAGACTTATTTACCGACGAAAGTTACCGAAATACAGGAATGTATTATAATCCGCAGTTTGACGACAGAGGAAGATATCGTGTAACACTGAACTGGAATGATAATATGAAATTTCGGGTTCCGAGTCTCAGAAATGTAGAATATACCGCTCCGTACATGCACGACGGAAGATTTTACAGTTTAGAAGCAGTCATGAATTTTTATTCTGAAAATGTAGAAAATCAACCCAACCTCGATCCGTTGCTGAAACAAAACGGACACATCGGAATTCCTATGACCACTTCTGAAAAACAGAACATCATCGCATTTCTGAAAACGTTAAGCGATAAAAATTTTATAACGAATCCAAAATTTGCAGAATAATAAATCATGAAGAAGATATTTTTAACATTGGGTTTAACCGGATGTTTTTTTAGTCAGGCAAAAGAAATCCACGACAGTTTATTTATTCCAAAAGAATTTATTCCAATTATACTTGATGATTGTGATGCGTGTGGCTGTGCCGCAGGAAACGGTTCTTCCGGTTTTGAATCTTTACTAAATCCTCAGTTTATCGGCGTTAAATATTTTGCACAGCATTACAGAGCGAAAGAAAATTTATTCGTCAATAATCTTACGCAGGATCAGTATTTCAATACGCTTCAGCTTTGGGGAAAAATTCCGGTTGCTAAAAATGTAAGTGTATATGCAAGTATTCCGTTTCAGTTTCACACCAAGAAAACGTTACAGGGAGATATCAACATTGAAGGAATCGGGGATGCAAATGTGATGGGAATTTACCAGATCATTGATTCCAAAGATTCTTCCCATCAGCTTAACGGAGGTTTCGGTGTTAAAATTCCGATCGGAAAGTTTGATGAAAAAGGAATCACCGGAGTAAATCCGAGTTTTCAGCTCGGAACCGGAAGCTGGGATTATCAGATGGTTCTGAATTATAAATTTCAGAAAGATAAACTGGCGGTATTGCTGAACACCGATTATACTTTAAAAACAGAAAACAAAAAACATTACCGTTTCGGAAACCAGTGGAATTATGCAGCGACAGGATTTTACAGACTCTGGAAAAACGAAAACAGTATTTTATCCGGAAAATTCGGAATGCAGGGCGAAGTCTACGACTGGAACAGACAGTTTGGAGAAGTAATGCCTAAAACAGCCGGAAGCGCTTTATACGGAAAGCTGGGTTTTGAAGCCTCTTACAAAAAAATCAGTTTAGGAAGTGAAGTAATGCTTCCTGCTTACACAAATCTTGCCGGAGGAGATATTGAAGCCAAATCCCGATTCAGTATTTTCGTAAATTTCGGAATTTAGATTTAAGATATTCATTATTCTTAAAAACCTTCATTGTATAGTGAAGGTTTTTGTTTTTTCAGATTTTAGAATACCGTAATGAAGGATGAGGTGAATTAAATAGTATATTAATAAACAAAAAAAGAGATCCAATAATGAATCTCTTTTGTAGCCCGTAGGGGAATCGAACCCCTCTTACCAGAATGAAAATCTGAGGTCCTAACCGATAGACGAACGGGCCATCTAATTTCTACGAATAATCGCAGGGTTAGTTTTTTGTTTTTATAAGTTTCAACTCTTATCAATTACTAGGTTAGAGTAGTAATTAAGTTTTGTAGCCCGTAGGGGAATCGAACCCCTCTTACCAGAATGAAAATCTGAGGTCCTAACCGATAGACGAACGGGCCAACTATACTTATTAAGCTAGTTTATTAACGTGCTTAGTTAATTTGCTTTTTAAGTTAGCTGCTTTGTTTTTGTGGATAATGTTTTTCTTAGCTAACTTATCCAACAAAGAGATAACCTTTGGCAATTGCTCTGCAGCAGCAGCCTTATCTTCTTCATTTCTTAACACTTTCATTGCTGTTCTAGCAGTCTTGTGGTAGTATCTGTTACGAAGTTTTCTTACTTCGTTTTGTCTGATTCTTTTTAATGCTGATTTATGATTTGCCATATCGTTCAAATGTGAGTGCAAAAGTAAAAACTTTTTTTTTATCCTCCAAATTTATTTTCAAAAATTTTTAATTTTCTTCGGATAAATATTTTCTGAGTTTATCTATTGCCTGTTCTATTTTAATATTCTCTTCTTCTCTTTCTATTTTTTTGATAGTGTTGCTGAGCATTACTATCGCATTGTTCCATTCTCCAGTGGTATTGGTGAAGGTAAGTCCGTCAATCGTTACTTCAAAAGTGACCCTTTCTCCAGTCCTGTCAAGTCTGAAACTTATTTTATCATCACTGCCTGTTATCCCGCCTTCATTGATTTTTAAATCGTAACTTTTTGGGTTAGAGTGGATTTTCTTAAAAAGCAATTTTGCTTCTTGTATTTTTAAATCCGGCATGATATAAATTTGGTAGCCTATAGGAGAATCGAACTCCTGTTGCAAGGATGAAAACCTTGAGTCCTAACCACTAGACGAATAGGCCAAATTTTGAGGTTGCAAAAGTAATAATTAACTTTTTAACTTCAAAATTATTTTTTATTATTTGAAAACTTTTTGAATTACGGTATTCTTAATTCCTTTAGCCTCAAGATCTTTCTGTAATTTCACTGCATCCTCCAGAGAATACACTTTTCCGTATGTATAATAGAAAACTCCGCTTTCTTTGTTTCTTTCCACATCTTTCAGCGTCTGAAGAATGAAAGAATTTCCATTGAGTTTTTCACCAACGTATACTTCAATCGTATAATACCCTGTGCTCAGTTTTTGGTTCGGCATAAATCCAACTGCATATGCATTTTTAAACCCTGCATCTTTTGCCGTTTTAATGTTGATATCTCTTACAGAAGCAAGGTTGGTAACCCCGTAATAATATTTGTACTGTCCGTTCTCTTTGATAGGCAGGATATAATTTAACCCTTTTAAAGCAGGATCTCCATCGTTGTATTTTTCAGGAGAGCTAAGCAATAGGATTCTGAAATCGTTTTTCAGTGCTACTTCCGCCAGTTTATCCGGTTCAGGTTTTTTCACCACTGCCGAAACACCTGATTTCCTGTCGATTGCTTTTTTATAATCAATAATAGCCTGATAAATACTTTCCGAAATTTCCTCCTGTCCTTTTTCTGATGCCAGATAATGGCTTTCTTCGGGATGATTGATAAATCCGGTTTCAATTAATACAGAAGGCATCGCATTCATACGGAGAACGTGCAGGTTTTTCTGGAACACCCCGCGGGAACTTCTTTTGTCTTTATTCACAAAATTATTTTCTACCAGTCCGCCAAGAAGAAGGCTGGATTCCAGATATTTGCTTTGCTGAAGCTTCAGGGCGATTAAAGACTCCGGTGAGCTTGCATCATAAGAACCAAAGGTCTGCTTATCTTTTTCATCAAGGAAAATCACATCATTTTCTCTTTTTGCCACTTCAAGATTGGTGTCGTTCTGATCCGGTCCCTGTACATAAGTTTCTGTTCCGTACGCGGTTGGTCTTTTGGAAGAATTACAGTGTATGGAAACAAAAAGATCTGCTTTGCTTCTGTTCGCAAGATTGGTTCTGTCGGATAACGAAGGATATTCGTCGATCTTTCTTGTATAGATTACTTTAAAATCTTTATTTTTTTCCAGCATTGCCCCAACTTTAAGGGTAATAGCAAGCGTTACATCCTTTTCGGAGATCCTTCCGATATCGGTGTAGGTTCTGTTAGCTCCGTAATCACTTCCCCCGTGTCCGGCGTCCAAAACAATGGTAAATTTCTTTTGCGAAAAAATAAAGTTGGTAAACAGGATGAAGAGAAATGATAAAATTATTTTAAAATTTACTTTGTGCATCTTACAGTTTTAAAATTTATATTAATTTTGAGCCTTAATTGTTTACATATAAATATAACAAAAAATTGGTCAAAACCGTCTCCAAAAATATATTACAAATTTTAATTATCCTAATTTTTAACAATTTTTTAGCACAGCAAAAGCCTGAAAAATTGCCTGAAAATGCGGTTAATGATACTATTTCCAAAAAAGATACCATTGTTCTGAAAAAGGAGCCTCTGGAATCTGTGCTGCAGACAAAAGCGGATTATCAGAGAAGAGATTTCCAGAAAAAAATGGTGTATCTGAACAAAAATGCCCAGGTGAAATACCAGGATATGCAGATTGATGCAGACTATATTTCCATCGATGAGCAGAAACATCTCATGTATGCACGTGGGAAACAGGATTCTCTGGGTAAAATTATCGAGCCTGTTATTACAACGCAGGCCGGGAAAAAATATGAAACCACAGAATTTCAGTATAACACCTTAACAAGACAGGCAATTGCCTATAATGCAAGAACCGAAGAAAGTGAAGGGGTAATTACGGCAAACAAAACCAAAAAGTACAACGACAGTATCTTCGCGATGAGCCGCGCAGATTACACAACCGACGATTATTACATCAAGAAAAAAGATACAGCGGCAGATTATTTTTTAAGAGCAAGATATCTGAAACTTGTAAAAACAAAAAACAAATCTTCCATTGTTTCGGGACCGATTCAGATGTATATAGAGCAGGTTCCCACTCCGCTTATCATGCCTTTTGCGATTCTTCCTTTTTCAAGCAAAAGATCTGCAGGTATTCTGATCCCGAGTTTCGGGGAAAGACAGGATGTAGGATTTTTCCTGAATAGTCTGGGCTATTATCAGCCGATAGGAGAGCATTTCGATCTGAAAATTCTTTCGGATATTTATACGAAAGGAAGCTGGAATTTGCGGCCGGAGATGAATTATATAAAGAAATACCGCTATTCCGGAAATTTTTCTGCGGACATCGGAACCATGGTTCGCGGAATCAAAGGTCTGGATAATTACAGTAAAACAGGAACATACAGAATTGCGTGGAGACATACGCAGGATTCGAAAGCCAATCCTTTCCTCACGTTTTCGGCATCGGTAGATATTGTAAGTACAAAGTTTTATAACAATACACTGAACAACAATTATATCTTAAATCAGAATGTTTTAAACACCCAACAGAACTCTACGGTTACCATTACAAAGAGATTTTTAAAACTTCCGGTTACCATTACGGGAACAGCTTCGTATTCTCAGAATTTTGCAACCGGTTTATCAGATCTGCGTCTGCCGCAGATGAACGTGGCAATTAATCAGTTTTACTTATTTAAGTCAAAAACGGGAGTACGTGCTGGTCTGCTTGAGAATTTAACCGTAAATACTGGGGTGAATTTATCTAATTTTGTTCAGACCAATGAAGGGGAACTGTTTAAAGCAGCAATGTGGGATAAATTACAGACAGGAGTTAAAAATAACATTGCTTTAGGAACCAATACAACTGTTGCGAAATATTTCACATTCAGTTTAGGGGCGAATATTGATAATGCGTTAACTACAAAAACCATCAATAAATTCTACGATCCGCTTCAGAATAAAGTAATCACGGAAACCAATAAAGGAATTTCCGGATATTCTACATTTTCTACCACAGCAAGTATTCAGACGACTTTATACGGGCAGGCAAACTTTAAGAAAGGTTCTGCGATTGAAGCCATCAGACACATGATGACACCGAGTATCGGGTTTACCTATTCTCCGGATTTCGGAGGTTCCGGCTATGGATATTTTAAAAATTATTACGACGCGAACGGAGCTTTAACGCCGTATTCTATTTTCGAAGGCGGAATTATCGGAAGCCCGACCACAGGATTGGTGGGAGCTTTAGGCTTTAACATCGGAAACAATCTGGAAATGAAAGTAAAATCGAAAAGTGATTCTACAGGCGTGAAGAAAATAAAGATTTTTGAATCTCTTAACCTTTCCGGAAATTATAATTTTGCAGCAAAAGATCACCCTTTTTCTATTATTACGATTACGGGGCAGTCTTCTTTCTTTAATAATAAGCTAAGCCTTAATACGAGTTTATCTTTAGATCCGTATAAAATTATCTTCCTTCCGGGGCAGGATGCGGGAATCAGAACAGAGCAGTTCGGCTACTTCAGTGTTCAGGGATTCAATGTTCAGATGTCTTATCCTTTAAGCAGCGAAATTTTTGGTGAGAAAACAGACTATGCCAAAAAGTATAAAACGAAAGGTGAGGTTAGAAATGAAAATTATTATTTTGATGATGATAATTATGCGCATTTCAATCAGGCATGGACATTAAACGTAAATGCAAACTATGCCTACACGAAAAGTTCGGCATCCAGAACCCCGACCAAGCTTGCTTCTGTAGGGCTCGACGGGAGTATTAAACTTACCCCGTACTGGAACATCAATGGGAGTACGCACTATGATATGGTAACGCAGAAACTGGCATATACCCGAATTGGTTTTGCAAGAGATCAGCGAAGTTTTACTATTAATTTCAACTGGGTTCCTTTCGGGCAGTATAAAGTATATGACTTCTTTATCGGCATCAAAGCCAATATCTTAAGCGATGCGCTGAAATATAAAGACAGAAGTTTTACACAGCCTAATGCACCTTTCTAATATTTGATTCTAGAAATAGAATATAAATTTTATATTTGCATCCAAAATAAATTTTCATGAAAAAAGTAATCAACACTGTTAATGCTCCTGCTGCTATTGGACCCTATTCACAAGCCAATATGGCAAACGGAATATTGTATATTTCCGGACAGATCCCTGTAGATCCTGCAACCGGAAAGCTGGTAGAAGGAATTGAAAAGGAAACGCACCAGGTGATGAAGAATCTGGACGCTATTCTTAAAGAAGCAGGAATGACTTTTAAAAATGTTGTAAAAGCTACCATTTTCCTTAAAAGTATGGATGATTTTGCTGTAATGAATGATATTTATGCTTCCTATCTGGATGCTGAAAGTTTCCCTGCGCGCGAAACGGTACAGGTTTCCTGCCTGCCGAAAAATGTGGATATTGAAATTTCTATGATTGCACATCAGGATTAATGAACTTTATAAGAAATACAATTGCGGTTATCGTAGGTCTTGGAATTGCAGGACTCATTATTACTCTTGGGATAAGAGCATTTCCGCAATGGGTAAATTTCGACGCTTTTGCTCCGTTTGAGCATTGGCAGAGATTTCTTCAGAGCAAGCAGAACGACGGTGCGTTTTTCGGCTTTCTGCTGTTTATTTCCGGACTGGGAACTACAGTGGGAGGGGTGGCAACTGCCATTATCGTAAAATATGCTAAGGTGGCTTATGCTATTCTTATCGGCTTTATTATGCTTTTTATAGCCATGCTGGATGTTATTGTTTTCCCTTATCATCCTACCTTCTATAAAATCTCTATTTTTCTTACTTTCTTTCCGTTTTCGTGGATCGGAGGTAAAATAGTAGAAGTCATCTATGAACGAAAGAAGAAAAGAAGAATCGCTGAAAAAATGAATAAATCATAATTATAAAAACGTTGCAGGTTGCAGCGTTTTTTGTTTTTATATCAATTTCCGGAAAGTTTCTTACTAGGGTGCAGGAAGGTTTCCCGCTTTCCGGAAAGTTTGCTTCGGGGGTGAAACATTCTTTCCTGGTTCCCGGAAAAGCTGTTGCAGGGGTGCAGGAAGCTTTCAGTAAGGTTGGTCTGCCGATTTATTGTCCATATGTCTATTTCAATAAACAATATGTTTCTGAAGATTAAAAAAACTCGGCTGTCTCATTTGAGACAGCCGAGTTTTTGATATGAAGTGAAGTTTAGCTCTATAAATTAAGGCATTTTAAATCCTCTCTGATACCCTCTTCCGTAGTCGTCCATGTATTTGATCTGGGCAGTTCCCGTGAACTTATTTAGAATGTTTTCTACGTCTTTCTGTGAGTTTACAGGTTTTCCGTTGATCTCTGTGATGATGTATCCGTCTACGATTCCTGCTTTTGCCATTTCACCGCCTTCAATTACATTTTTGGCGATTACTCCGCTGTTCAGCCCATAATACGCTTTTGTTTTATCATCAATACTCTGGAAATCGGCTCCGATTTTTTCCGTTACACTAAGATCTGCTTTTGTTCTTGTAGAAGTTCCCCCTTTCTGATCTCTTAAAGTAACCGTTGTTGTGGAAGGTTTTCCGTTTCTCTGATAAGTTACCGTCACTTTATCTCCGGGACGTTTGCTTCCGATCGCAATGGAAAGATCAGCAAAATCTGTAATTGGCGTTGTATCAATCTGGGTAATGATATCGCCTACTTTTAATCCGGCATCTTCTGCGCCGCTGCTTTCTCCGAATCCTGTTACCAGAACCCCTGAACCGGATTTATAATTGGTCTTTTTATCTTTATTGTATGCTGCAACAAGCTGATCGTCTGAAAGATCTAAAGAAGTTACCCCTAAGAATCCTCTCTGTACGATACCGAATTTTTTGATGTCTTCAACAATTTTTCTCGCTAAGTTTGCAGGAACTGCAAATCCGTACCCTTGGTAATAACCTGTGGTAGACTGAATCGCGGAGTTGATACCAATTAAATCTCCGTTTGTATTGACCAAAGCTCCTCCTGAATTCCCCGGATTAATTGCCGCATCGGTCTGGATAAAACTTTCAATCGGATTGGCAGCTTTTCCCTGTGAACTTAAAATTCCGATTCCTCTCCCTTTTGCAGAAACAATTCCTGCTGTAACGGTAGAATTTAATCCCAAAGGATTTCCTACGGCAAGTACCCATTGTCCTACTTCAATATTATCAGAGTTTGCAAAATTTAAATAAGGCAATCCTTTTTCTTCAATTTTAAGAAGGGAAATATCGGTGTTCGGGTCTGTTCCTACTAAAGTGGCGATATAAGATTTTTTATTGCTTAAAACAACTTCCAGTTTATTCGCTCCTGCTACAACGTGGTTATTCGAAATGATATATCCGTCTGGCGAAATAATTACTCCCGATCCCATTCCTGAAGGCATATTATCGGGAACCTGCTGCTTTTGTCTCTGCTGTCCTCTTCCTCCGAAAGGATCTCCGAAGAAGAAATCGAACATATCCTGTTCAGAAGCTCTGCTTGTACTTCTGGACTGATAGTTTTTAATGGTTACCACTGCCGGAACTGTCGTTTTGGCAGCCTTTACAAAATCATCTCCTACTGCAGCAGAATTCATTCCCGCAAAGGAAACATTGGAAGATTTTGTAAAATATGATTGATCTGCACTGTTGGAATCGTGATTAAAATATTGTAATCCTCCAACGGTAGTAGCACCGGAAATAACTCCCACTACTGCAAATGGTAATAGTTTTTTTAAAGTACTCTTCATTGTATATCTTTCTTTGTTATTTATTGATGTTAACTTTTTCATTTTACTGTAAACAAATTTAATGCTAAATACGTATGCAATTGGTATGTAATGTTTCATTTTTAACTAAAATTTAACAGCAATTGCAATAATTTATGCATTATCCCATAAATTTTAAAATCTCAATTAACGATCCTTAAAAAAAACTTAATGACATTATGGCATATCGATGTTTGAAATGTCACAAGCTAAATCATGCTGACAATACGGAAGCCAAAAGAGTACCAATCTTAATGTATACCTGATAAATTTTATATTTTGGAATTATCTTAAAATAATTATCTTTGCAAAAATTTTCTCACTTAAAACGTTTATAGCATGCAACTGTACAACACCTTAAGCGCAGAAGAAAGAGCTCGACTAATTGATGAGGCCGGAAAAGAGCGCCTTACCCTATCTTTCTATGCGTATGCCAAAATTGAAGATCCCAAAAAATTTCGCGACGATTTATTTATAGCCTGGAATGCACTCGATGCGCTTGGTCGTATTTACGTAGCGCATGAAGGAATTAATGCACAGATGAGCGTTCCTGCGGATAATTTTGAGGCATTTCGCGACACTCTCGAAGTGTATGATTTCATGAAAGGGATCCGTCTGAATGTAGCAGTGGAGCAGGACAATCATTCATTTTTAAAATTAACCATCAAAGTCAGAAACAAAATCGTAGCCGATGGTCTGAACGATGAGACTTTTGATGTTACCAATAAAGGTGTTCATTTAAGAGCAAAAGAATTTAACAGTTTGCTTGAAGATCCGAACACGATTGTCGTAGATTTCAGAAATCACTACGAAAGTGAAGTAGGGCATTTTGAAGGAGCAATTACTCCCGATGTGGAAAACTTCAGAGAAAGTCTGCCGATTATTAACGAGCAGTTACAGGATTTCAAGGAAGATAAAAACCTTTTGATGTACTGTACCGGAGGAATCCGTTGCGAAAAGGCGAGTGCTTATTTCAAACATCAGGGTTTCAAAAATGTATTTCAGCTGGAAGGCGGAATTATTGAGTACACCCGTCAGATAAAAGAAGAAGGCATAGAAAGTAAGTTTATTGGTAAAAACTTTGTATTCGATCATAGATTAGGCGAAAGAATTACCGACGACATTATTGCGCAGTGTCACCAATGCGGAAAACCGTGTGACAATCATACGAACTGTGCGAACGATGCGTGTCATTTATTGTTTATCCAGTGTGATGAATGTAAAGCGGCGATGGAAAACTGCTGTTCGACAGAATGTCAGGAAACCATTCATTTGCCATGGGAAGAGCAGGTTGCTAAAAGAAAGGGTCTTCAGGTAGGAAATAAAGTATTCAGAAAAGGAAAATCTGAAGCTTTGAAATTTAAAAAGTCAGGAAATTTGCCGGATGCACCATTGGCAAAAGCTGAAACAAAAGATATCCGTCAGAAAATAAAAGTAAAAAAGACTTTGATCGGAAAGGCGGAACATTATTATTCAAAATCTAAAATTGCTCAGTTTTTAATTGAAAACAATGAACTTGCAGTAGGAGATAAAGTATTAATTTCTGGTCCTACAACGGGAGATCAGGAAATAACCATCTCTCAGATTTTTGTGAACGGAGCTTTCAGCGACGCAGCAAAAGCAGGAGATCAGATTACTTTCGAACTTCCTTTCAGAGTTCGTCTGTCTGATAAATTGTACAAAATCCTTGATTCTGAAAACGCATAAACACTATGTTAAAAGCAGAATTAAGAAAAAAATATATGCAAAAAAGAAAAGCCTTGTCGATTGATGAGGCTTTCTTGTTATCTGAAAAGATTTTTAACAATTTCATTGAATATTTCAAACCTTTTCAAAGCCAGAAAATCCACATTTTCATCCCGATTGAGAAATTTAAGGAAATTAATACACAGATTTTTATCGATTACTTTTTAAGCCAAAAGATCAGAGTTTTTGTCCCTAAAATTATTGAAACAAAACTGATCTCTGTTGAAATTTTTTCCGATACAGAATATGAATTGAATTCATGGGGAATTTCCGAGCCGGTTTCTAATGAAGATTCGGGAGTTTCGGACTTTGATTTTGTTATAACACCTTTGCTGTACTGCGATTCTAAAGGAAACAGGGTGGGATACGGAAAAGGTTTTTACGATGGCTTTTTTGAAACACTTTCGGAAAAGACAAAAAAAATCGGAGTTAATTACTTTAACCCCGAAGAAAATATCGATGATGTCTGGAAAAATGATATTCCGCTCGACTATTTGGTAACGCCGGATGATGTACTGTCTTTTTCAGGAGCATCCGAGTAAAATTTCACAAAGTAAAATTTAAATTCCTTGCTTTTCTGGGCAGGTTTTGATACCAAAGTGTATTGGGCATTTCGTTCAAAATTTCCCAACGATTTATTTTTATCCCCAAAATATTCCACATTGAATTTGGCGAAATTCAGCGTGTCTTTTTCCTTTATTTTCTGGAAAACATTCAGATTGCTGACGCGTACTTTTTTTACATTCAGGCTTTCGAGTTCTTTAAAAAGATCCTTAAAGGTAGTAGAATCAGACTTCTGGAAATACTTTTCTATTTTGGAATAAATTGCCGTATCAATTTCCGTATTTCTCTGTCCCGAAAGATATAAGGTAGACAAATCCAGAACATCCTGTACTTTTTGGGAGGTAATGGAATTAATAGCCTGTGTGCTATCCATTTTTACTGTCTTGTTGTTGGTATTTCTTAGTTTTTCCAGATCGCTCTGTCCTCCGTTTTCTTCCTTTTTAACGCACGAAGTCATGGTGAATCCTATAATTATGATAAAAAACAAAAAGTTATTTATTGTTTTCATTGGCTGAGATTTTAAATTTAATAGATACAATTTTTCCTTTGTTATCTGTTTTCATTTCGATAACATTAAGATTTTTAAGTGAAGTTGTAGGTGTAGTGACTAAAGTGATGTAATCTTCCTTGTCTAAAGTTTCAAGTCCGTAAATATCGCTGTCGTAAACCTGTGTAATTACGGCGTTATTGCTGATACGGTTTTCCAGTTGTCTTCTTTTCTGGGTGATAAGATCATTCTGCTCCTCAGAATTTCCGCCTTTTACATCCTTTGTGGAAAAATAATAAAGCGCCATCTTATAATCATCAGGTTTAAGTTCGATGGTTTCTTCTTCAGGGGCATTTTCCAAATTTCGGTTCACTTCGAGATATTCATAAAACGGAGAACTGATCTGCATTTTAAGATTTTTATCCTTTGTAGCATACCTGAAACATTCTCCGGGTTTTATTCTGTAAAGAATGGGAGATTCGTTTTCCTTGATTACCTTGATTTCTATTTCACGCTGAATGCTTAAATTTCTGTCGGCATCCGTAAAACAGTAGACATAAGTTTTTTGGAAGATCGCATCTTTAAATCCTAAAAGTCCGGTAAGAATTACTAAAATAGAAGTTACAATTGCCCAAACGTTCTTTTTGAAGAAATTTTTCTTCGGTTTTTCAGCTTCTGCTAAAGAAATTTTTTCAGTCTCTGAATTTTTAGTAATTAGTTGATTTTCAGATATTGTTTTTTGTAAATCTAAGTTTTCAGAGGCTTTAAATTCCTGTTTTTTATGTAAATCGTCATCTTTTGGCAAATCGAGTGATGCAGAAACTGTTTTTTCCAGTTCTTTAAGTTCATTGTCTTTCAAATCTTCATCATCCTGCAGCAATTCACCTGCAAAAAGATGCTGTTTTTTGAATTCATACCATGAGTCGTATCCCGCATAAATACTGAGTAAATTCAGCATATCAATTCTTGGCAGTTTGGTAACCGGCGAATTCTTAAAATAGGTATAGAAAGATTTTTCGCTGATGTTCCCTTTTGCCTTTTTTCTGAGATCTTCCTGAAAATAAATGATGTCGATACCCTTCCATTTCGAAATATCGTCATAGGAAGGAGTGTATTCTTTCAGATATTGAGCCTGGACATCCTTTTTCAACTGCTCAAAATGTAATAGATCTAAGTCCGTCAATTTATTCTAAAATGATTAAATTATTGATTATCAGTAATGTTTTTTTGTAAAACTATTTTACAAAGGTATTACAATTATTTTTCCTAAACAAATTTTCTATCTGCTCTACCTTTGTCTTGTTCAAATAACAGAACAGAGAAAAGATTTTATAAAACAATATTAACAAAATTAAATTTAATTTATTATGAAAAAGTCATTATTCGTAGCTGCTATCGCTGCAATCTCTTTAGTTGCTTGTAAAAAAACTGAAGCTAACACTACTGAAGCTACTGCTGATTCTGCTACTACAGCTATCGATTCTACAGCTAAAGCTGCTGATTCTACAATCACTGCTACTGTTGATTCTGCTAAAGTTGCTGTTGATTCTGCTAAAGCTGGAGTTAAAGAAGTTGCTAAAGATGCTAAAGCTGAAGTTAAGGAAGTTGCTAAAGACGCTAAGACTGAAGTTAAGAAATAATCTAAGCTTAAAAATAAAAGAACCGTTTCACTCAGTGGAACGGTTTTTTTATGCTTATATTGTAATGATTGTCAAGAAATCTGATCACGATTAACAATCAACCAATCTCCAACAGCCAAATTATCCCTTCTTCTGTTTCAGTGTTTCGTAGCACGTGATTGCTACCGCATTGCTCAGGTTTAAAGAATCAATACTTCCTGCCATCGGAATCAGTGTATTTTTTCCTTTTCCGATCCAGAAATCACTTAATCCCGAATGTTCTGTCCCGAATAAAACGGCAGATTTCTGCTTGAAATCTCTTTTGTAAAGATCTTCGGCAGTTTCATCCATAATCGTTGTATAAATATTGAAATTATTTTTCTGAAGAAAATCTAATGTTTCATGGTTTTCTGCCTGAAAAACTTCCATTCCGAATAAACAACCGACACTTGAGCGGATTACATTCGGATTATAAAAATCGGTTTTCCCGTCTGAAATAATCAAAGCATCAATTCCGAAAGCTTCACAACTTCGCAAAATAGCCCCCAGATTTCCCGGTTTTTCAACACCTTCTACAATAATAATGGTAGAATCTTCCTTTGGTTTAAATAAAGAAAGATCCGCTTCTTTTGTTTTGTAAACGCCGATAATTCCTTCCGAAGTTCCACGATAGGCGATTTTTTCGTATACTTTTTCGCTGACAAGATGAATTTTTCCTTTGGGAAGTTCTTTCTGAAAAATACTTTCACAGATAAAAAATTCCAGCGGTTCAAAATGATATTTCTGAGCACGGTCGTTTTCCTGCTGTCCTTCCACCACAAAAACATCCGATTTTTTACGGAATCTGTTATCGGTAAGAAGTTTTGTAATGTATTTTACTTTTTCGTTCTGAAAGCTTTCTATTAACATCCTGCAAAATTAGTTAAAATTTACAGTTAAATAAAAAACCTCAGAGCTGATCTGAGGTTGTAAATTTTATTCTTCTAAATTTTCCAAAGTGGTTTGAGAACTTTCAATTTGATTTTGTAAAGAATGTAGTTGTGAAATTTCTTCATTAGCTTTTGCGCGAGTTACTAAATTCTCCGGTATAGCTTTTGTAGCTTTAGCACCCATTACTTTTAGTTTTTGTACTGCTGTAACTAAATTTCCTCTTCCTTCAACAAGTTTGTTCATTGCTCCTTCGTATTCAGTTTTCGCTTCTTCCATTTTTTTTCCAACTTTTAATAAGTTTGTAACAAAACCTTCGAACTTATCATATAATGCACCTGCTTGACGAGCAATTTCAATAGCATTGTTTTGTTGCTTCTGATTTGTCCACATACTGTCTATCGTTCTTAAAGTAGCTAATAATGTTGATGGGGTCACAATTACAATGTTTCTTTCGAATGCTTTATTATATAATTGGCTATCTTCAGCTAATGCAATTGCGAAAGCGGGTTCTATAGGAATAAAAAGAAGAACAAAGTCAGGACTTTCCATTTCATATAAATTATGATAATTTTTGGTGCCTAATTGTTCAATATGTCTTTTTAATGAATTAATGTGTTCTTTTAAAAATTGTGTTCTTATTTCATCGCTTTCCTCATTTATATATTTTTCATAAGCAACCAAAGATACTTTTGAATCAATAATCATTTTTTTTCCATCTGGAAGATTCACAATAACATCTGGCTGGACGCGATTTCCATCACCAGTTAAATGACTCTTTTGTATTTCATATTCTCTACCTTTTTCAAGTCCTGATTTTTCTAAAACTCTTTCTAGAACTAATTCTCCCCAATTTCCCTGGATTTTGCTATCTCCTTTTAATGCTTTTGTCAGATTGAGAGTCTCTTTGCTCATTTGGGCATTTAAATCTTTTAATCCAATAATCTGTTCTCTCAAAGCTGCATGATAATCAATGCTCTCTTTATGAGTCGTTTCAACTTTTTTCTCGAAATTATTAATTTTTTCTTGTAAAGGATTTAATAAGTTTTTAATATTTAATTGATTTTGCTCCGTGAATCTTTCAGATTTTTCCTCTAAAATTTCATTGGCTAAGTTTTTAAACTGCAGTTTCGCTTCTTCCTGAATTTTTGCGATTTCTTCTTTCTGCGTCTGCAAAGATTTCTGTAAGCTTTCGTTAATTGCGGAAAGCTCCGAGTTTTTTGCAAACAAAGTCTGTTTTTCTGTTAAAAGATTTTCGATCTGAAGATTCTGTTTAGCGCTAAATTCTTTCTGTTCGGAAAATTGAGTGTTTAAAGAAGCGTGTTCCGCAGAAATTTTGGCAAATTCATTTTTCAGGTCATTAAGAATGTCGCTCTGCTGTGCATTGATTTCTTTTTCCCTGCTGATATTTTGTGTTAATTCCTGAATTTTCTGATTTGAATTTTCTAAATCGGAACTGTTTTTAATGTGTAAATTATTGAGTTCATCGTAAGAATTCCTCGAAACGGTAGACGATTTCTGGGCGAAATATAAAATAACCGCACCAAGAATTCCTCCGGCTATAAATCCTATAATTAAATATGTCATCTCCATTTTTCAAAATTACAAAAAGGAAAATTGATTTCTTTTATGGAAAACCGTAAGTTTTATATTAGAAATTATTTTTTTTCAACCGCAAAACCTGCAAGAGATCATTATAATATGTTGATTACGATATTCAAATCTTTCGGTATAATAAAAAATTAAAAATCTTTTGTGACATTGTGGTTAAAAATTAATCAACTAAAAGTTTTGGTTTTTTCGGGAAAGATATTTGCAGGATCAATTTGTTTTCCGTTATTTCATCTTTTCAAATCAAAAATAAGTTTCATGAAATTCTTAAGCATTGCAGCGGTTATGTTTTCATCCATTTTTTCAGCGCAGGATTTTGCCAATTATGCTAAATATGAAAAGCAAAATCAGGAAGTTTTAGCCAAGAAGACAATTCCCAATACTGTTTTTATGGGGGATTCTATTACGGAAGGCTGGTTTTCTACAGATCCTTCATTTTTTACAAAGAATAATTTTGTCGGAAGGGGGATTAGCGGACAGGTGACTTCGCAGATGCTTTTGAGATTCCGTGAAGATGTTATCAATCTAAAACCGAAACGCGTTATTATTCTTGCCGGAACAAATGATATTGCGGAAAATCAGGGACCGATTTCTCTGAATAAAGTTTTTGGAAATATTGTTTCGATGGTGGAACTTGCAAAAGCGAATAATATAAAAGTGGTACTTTGTTCGGTACTTCCTGCTTATGATTTCGGCTGGAGAAAAGATATGCATCCGGCGGAAAAAGTAATTGCACTGAACAAAATGATTGAAGCGTATGCGAAAAAGAACAATATTCCTTACGTAGATTATCATTCCGAAATGAAAGATTCCCGAAACGGACTGGATAAAATCTACACCGAAGACGAAATTCATCCTACAGCAAAAGGCTACGAAAAGATGGAAGCTATTCTTATGAAAAAACTTGGTAAAAACTAAGAGTCTTACTTTAATTAAATTAATTGTAAGGTTACATAAGAAAGTTAAATATTTTTGGTAGAAGCCAAAATTTCAATGTTTTTCACCACGTCATTGCTCTCGCATTTTTTCAATTCCTTTAATAAAGAAGGAGTCAGGATTTTAGGATTCAAAATTTGGGTGGCAACTTTTGCTGCGGCATAATCTACGATTCCGATTACGTTTTCTCTCAGAAAGTTGGGTGTATTCGATGCAATAACGGCGGTTGCCCATGAAGTATCTCTCGCTTTTGAAATGGCAAAGTCCAGAACAGCGTTGTCTTTTCCGTTGGAAAGTTTGTCAATTAATTCTACTGGATAACAAATCTTGTTTAAAGAATCCTGAACTTTCTGGTTAATGGAGGCAATCACATTGTTGATGTTTTCGAAGTCTTTTTTCAGCGGGTTGATTTTTCGGTAAGGCATAATGGAAGCAGCGGAAATTCCTAAATCGAGATTGATGTGTGCATTCATGCCTAAGAAAATATGCTGTAAGATAAGCAGATTTTTATTTTTTGCGGCTTCAAAAGCAATAAACCATGAGTTGGTGCATTTTTGTCCTTTCGAATAAGCTTCCCACGCTTCAAGATAACGTGTGGCAAAAGCAATATCCAGTACAATCATTCTCGGATTGTCTTCAAATTTTTTCTGCTGAATTCCTTTCAGAACCTGTGCTGTCATAATTCTGTAGGTACAGGCAAAATATCCGACCGGACTTTGATTTTCTTTCGCCCAGATGATGATTGCGTCTAATTTTTTCAGAACTTCTTCTATGGTTTTCATAATGTTTTGTTTTTTATAAAGATAAGAAAACCTTGTGTAAATTTTTGTGTGAAAATATTTTGTATATTTAAATCTCTATAAAAGGAATTATTATAGAGGTGTCCAAAAATCTTAAGAGTAGGAGCAAATTAAACAAAATACTATGAAAAATTTAAAGTCTTTAAACAGAAAAGAGCTGAAAGCAATTGCAGGTGGCGCTTATGAAAACTGCCAAGTTCCTTTAGAATACGGAGTCTGTAATCCGGGATATATCTTCTGCAGTAATCCTTATTGTTGTGTACTTGCGCGTAAACCTTATATTTGCATTGATTATTAGAAAAAGCTGGCTGTCATAATTTTGACAGCCTGTTTTTTTATTTTTCGTAATACGTTATTTGAACTTTATTATCATGAAGTTTCATAATTCCTTTTTGGGGATGTTGGAAATACAATTCAAGATCATTCTCTGCTTTTTTAACAATAATGGGTTCTGAATAAAAAATCTTTTCAGGAAGTTCAGTTACTGTTTCAAACCGGTTATTTTTTAATTCTGAAATGGTTGTTTTTGTTCCGTCAATACCTGAAATTATTGAATACAGCTTTTTATTATAAACGAAACTTGATATAATGAGAACTCTGGTTGTATCAAGAATTTTTTTTGTTCCTAAAGTTGATTCTGATTCATATTCCCGAGTTATAATATCGGGATGATAAACCGGAATCTTCTTGGTGATTTCCATTTTTTCAGGATCTGCAATTTCAAGAATCTTTGAAAATCCCGTCATGTGTGCTAAAGAATTCGAAACGTAATATTTTCCGTTTATTTTATTTACAGAAACAGGGCAGGTTGCCACTGCATAATGAATGATGTTGTTTTGTCTGTTTTTAAAATAAACAGTTCCTCCCCATTCACCAGAGCAGCTTTTCCGCACTTCGTATTTTTCATCTTTATAAAGTAATCCTGAAAAATTAGTCTCCTCTGCTTTTAAGTGCTTAAGTTCATCAATAATATTTTTTGAAACATGATTTATTTTTACTTCAAATACGGAAGATTTATTCTTGCAGTTGATTAATAATAGTAACAATAAAACGTAAGATAATTTTCTCATTGACCTTAGTAATTAAGGATTTTCTTTTGCAATTTCCTCATGGTGCTTCAGGTATAAAGGCAGAGCTGCCGATCCGTACCATGGTAAGATTTCATATCCGAAGACTCCTGCTTTTACGGCGGGATCTGTTTTAACCCATGATTCTGCTTCTTCTTGGGATTTTGTATTGAAGATGAACATCCCTTCAAAATTTTGTTTGTTATCTGAGGTAAACGATCCTGCCACTATAACTTTTCCTTCTTTAGCAAGTTTTCCGATGTTGGCTAAATGTTCTTTCATTAATTCAGCCATTTTTGTCCTGTCTTCAATTTTTGTAGTTCCTGTCGTCAGTATTACGATTACGTACGGCTTCATTCCGTATTTATCGGCTCCCAGTTCTGTAGCTAATTTTTCGTTGAACTTCGGTTTTTCTGTAGTTTTCTGAGCAAACGAAAATGCTGTTGCAAAAATTGAAGCTGATAAGATAATTTTTTTCATCATTTCTGTTTTAATCTTTTATTCTTAAAAATTCTTTCGCCAATTCAATCATTTTAGGATCTCCGGTATATTTTCCGTGTTCATCGGATAATTTTACGGTTGGAATCCATTCTTTATTCGGAGCCTGAACGCCGATAAGCTTCATGACGATATTCATCGGTTTTAAGCCGACATCGTTGGTAAGATTAGTTCCGATTCCGAAAGAAACTCCGATTTTTCCTTTGCAGTAATTGGTGATTTCTTCTACTTTTTCAAGATTTAAACCATCTGAAAAAATAATATATTTGAATAGCGGATTAATGCCGTGTCTTTCATAATGGGCAATGGTTTTATCTGCGAATTCCAGAGGATCGCCGCTATCGTGACGAACACCATCGAAGAGTTTTGCAAACTTTTTATCAAACTGCTGAAAGAAAACATCCGTTGTGTAGGTATCTGAAAGGGCAACTCCCAAATCTCCACGGTAAACGTCTACCCAGTGTTCCAGAGCCAGTTCGTTTGCCATCTTGAAACCATATTCTGCTGCGTGGAACATAAACCATTCATGAGCATGGGTTCCGATAGGTTTTACATTGTATTTCATGGCGAAATGTACATTGGATGAACCAATAAATGTAGAATTTTTCTTCTGTGTTAAAGCCTCCATAACCAGATTCTGAACTTTATGGGAATGTCTTCTGCGGGTTCCGAATTCTGCGAAATTAACGCCCAGTTTTGCCAATGTTTCTGCTTTTTCCAAGGTTTTATTCATCACTACTTCATTGGAATCTCTTTCCATATGGTTCATTTCGTAGTGGAGCTCGCTGATGAGTGCGAGTAAAGGAACTTCCCAAAGAATTGTTCTGTACCAGAGTCCTTCAACCGTTACAGAAAGATCGCTTCCTTCCTGATGAATTTTAACTTCGGAAGGATCATAATGATAGCCTTCCAGAAAATCTAAGTAGGGAAGATCAATGTAAGGGCAGGTTCTTGCCATAAATCTTTTTTCATCTTTCGTCAGCTTCAGTTCTGCCATTTTATTAACCGCTTCTCTTAAAGCAACATCGAAACCTTCAGGAAACTGATGTTTTCCGCGGTTGATGAATTCATATTTTACTACAGAGCTTGGGAATAATTTTACTACCGCATTCTGCATGGTTATTTTGTAAAAGTCGTTATCTAAAATGGAGTTTAATCGTACGTTGTGCATAATTGTGTAATTTATACGCAAATATAGTTATTAAAAATAAAATCACCTAAATGTAAGGTGATTTTTTTACTTTTTAAGGAAAATTTTTTTCTTTACTTCCCAAGATAAGAATTGTACATCCATACTTCTTTTTCCTGTTCTGTAATGTAGTCACTCATCTGAGAGTTTGTTCCTTCGTCTCCGGCTGCATCAGTAATATCTAAAAGTTCTCTCTGAAGATCAATGACTACTTTGAATGAATTTAAAATGTTTTCAACACTTTTCGTAGCATCGCTTACTTCCACGCTTTCTTTTATGGTTGATACTTTCAGGTAGTCTGAATAATTGTGAGCCGGTGTAGCACCCAGTGTTAAAATTCTTTCTGCAATTTCATCAATCTTTAAAACAAGACTGTTGTATAGTTCCTCAAATTTAGGGTGAAGTGTAAAAAACTGATCTCCTTTAATGTTCCAGTGAGAGCCTCTTGTATTCTGATAAAATACGGAATAGTTAGCTAAAAGAATATTTAATTTTTCTGAAATCTTTTTGCAGTCGGTTTCTTTAAGACCGATAATGTGGGCGTTTTTCATATCTCTATTGTAGTTTATTTTTCTGAAACAAAATTAAGTAAATATTGTGCCGAAAATGCGGTTTCGTGATTGATGATACTTATCTTTGATATTTTTAGAATGAATTTAAATATGGCAGTTTTTGCATTCTAATTTGCAACACCATTTTTCTATATACATATTATATATTAGAATCAAAAATTGTAGATAATGATGCTGGAGTCGCTGCTTATTTTAACAATATCCATTTGTATTAATAAAGAATCTGTATAAACTTCAAATAATTCAGGCATTTTGGGTGGAACAGAAATGTTCGTGTTGCAATTGTTGATAAACCATAAGTATCTGTTAATTAAATTTTAAATAAAAATATTATTTCTATATAACTGCTTGTTAATTAAAAAAATATTACTATTTTTGCACCCTAAAATAAAAAGCAATTAAATGCCTACTATTCAACAATTAGTAAGAAAAGGAAGAGCCACGCTTGCCAAGAAGAGCAAATCGGCTGCCCTAGATTCTTGTCCACAAAGACGTGGTGTATGTACGAGAGTATATACTACTACACCTAAGAAACCTAACTCTGCACTAAGAAAAGTTGCTAGGGTAAGACTTTCTAACGGTAAAGAAGTGAATGCCTATATCCCGGGCGAAGGACACAATCTTCAGGAGCACTCGATAGTATTGGTTAGAGGCGGAAGGGTGAAAGACCTACCGGGAGTACGTTACCACATCGTAAGAGGTGCATTAGACACTGCAGGTGTAAATGGAAGAACGCAGAGAAGATCGAAGTACGGAGCTAAGAGACCTAAACCAGGTCAGGCACCAGCTGCACCAGCAAAAGGAAAGAAAAAATAATCATTAAATAAGGTACAGAAACAATGAGAAAGACGAAAGCGAAAAAAAGACCGTTGTTACCAGATCCAAAATTTAATGATCAGTTGGTAACGAGATTCGTAAACAATTTAATGCTTGACGGTAAGAAGTCAATCGCATTCAAAATTTTCTATGATGCATTGGATATCGTAGAAACTAAAAAAGGAGATACTGAAAAAACAGCCCTTGAAATCTGGAAAGATGCATTAACAAACGTTATGCCTCACGTAGAAGTACGTTCTAGAAGAGTAGGTGGAGCTAACTTTCAGATTCCTATGCCAATCAGAGCAGATAGAAAAATTTCTATGGCAATGAAATGGTTAATTAGCTACTCTAAAAAGAGAAATGATAAGTCTATGGCTTTGAAATTAGCTAATGAGGTAGTAGCTGCTTCAAGAGAAGAAGGTGCTGCTTTCAAAAAGAAAACAGATACTCACAAAATGGCGGAAGCAAACAAAGCTTTCTCACACTTCAAATTCTAATCTGAAATGGGAAGAGATCTTAAATTTACAAGAAATATTGGTATTGCTGCTCACATTGATGCAGGTAAGACTACCACTACAGAAAGGATTTTATTCTATACAGGTGTAAACCACAAAATTGGAGAGGTTCACGATGGTGCTTCTACAATGGACTGGATGGAACAGGAAGCAGAAAGAGGTATTACTATTACTTCTGCTGCAACTACTTGTAACTGGAATTTCCCAACAGATCAGGGTAAGAAATTACCTGAAACAAAACCTTATCACTTCAACATTATCGATACACCGGGACACGTTGACTTCACCGTAGAAGTAAACAGATCTTTGAGAGTATTGGACGGTTTGGTATTCTTATTTTCTGCAGTAGACGGAGTAGAGCCTCAGTCTGAAACCAACTGGAGACTTGCTGACAACTACAAAGTTGCGAGAATGGGATTCGTAAACAAAATGGACAGACAGGGTGCTGACTTCTTGAACGTTGTAAAACAAGTAAAAGAAATGTTAGGATCTAATGCAGTTCCAATCGTTTTACCAATCGGTGCTGAAGAAGATTTCAAAGGAGTTGTAGACTTAATTAAAAACAGAGCGATCATCTGGGATGAAGCAGGACAGGGAGCAACTTATGAAGTAGTTCCGATTCCTGAAGACATGAAGGATGAAGTTCTTGAATATAGAGAGAAATTAGTAGAAGCGGTAGCTGATTATGATGAGACTTTGATGGAGAAATTCTTCGAAGATCCGGATTCAATTTCTGAAGAAGAAATCAACGAAGCTTTAAGAAAAGCGACTATCGATCTTTCTATCATCCCAATGACTTGTGGATCTTCTTTCAAAAACAAAGGAGTACAGTTCATGCTTGATGCTGTTTGTAAATATCTTCCTTCTCCACTAGATAAGGATAATATCAAAGGAACAGATCCAAGAACTGACGCTGATATCGAAAGAAAACCATCTGTTGAGGAACCTTTCGCTGCATTAGCTTTCAAAATTGCTACTGACCCATTCGTAGGTAGATTAGCATTCTTCAGAGCTTACTCAGGAAGATTGGATGCTGGTTCTTATGTACTAAACACAAGATCTGGTAATAAAGAAAGAATCTCAAGAATCTATCAGATGCACGCAAACAAGCAAAATCCGGTTGAGTATATCGAGGCTGGAGATATTGGTGCTGCTGTAGGATTTAAAGATATTAAAACAGGAGATACATTATCTGATGAAAAGAACCCAATCGTTCTAGAATCAATGATCTTCCCGGATCCGGTAATCGGTATCGCTGTTGAGCCTAAAACGAAAGCTGACCAGGATAAAATGGGTAACGCTTTAGCAAAATTAGCTGAAGAAGATCCAACGTTCCAGGTTAAGACAGACGAGGCTTCAGGACAAACAATCATCTCTGGTATGGGTGAGCTTCACTTGGATATCATCGTAGACCGTATGAGAAGAGAGTTCAAAGTAGAGGTTAACCAAGGTCAGCCGCAAGTAGAATACAAAGAAGCTCTTACACAAAAAGCTAACCACAGAGAAGTTTACAAAAAACAGTCTGGAGGTAGAGGTAAGTTCGCAGATATCGTATTCGAAATCGGTCCTGCAGACGAAGGTAAAACAGGTCTTGAATTCATCAACGAAATTAAAGGTGGTAACATTCCTAAAGAATTTATCCCTTCAGTAGAAAAAGGATTCAGAGAAGCAATGAAGAACGGTCCTTTAGCTGGATTTGAGGTTGAATCTATGAAGATTACATTGAAAGATGGATCTTACCACCAGGTTGACTCGGATCAGTTATCTTTCGAATTGGCTGCAAAGTTAGGTTTCAAAGAATCTGGTAGAGCTGCTAAAGCGGTTATCATGGAGCCAATCATGAAGCTTGAAGTAGTAACTCCTGAAGAGTACATGGGTGATATCGTAGGTGACCTTAACAGAAGAAGAGGTACTGTAAACGGTATGGACGACAGAAACAACGCTAAAGTTATCAAGGCTTTCGTTCCGCTTTCTGAAATGTTTGGTTATGTAACTTCTCTTAGAACGTTATCTTCAGGTAGAGCAACATCTTCTATGGAATTCGAGAAATACGAAGCTGCTCCTACAAACGTTGCTGAAGAAGTAATCGCTAAGGCTAAAGGTTAATATTAAATTAGATTAAAATGTCACAAAGAATCAGAATAAAACTTAAATCCTACGATTACAACTTGGTAGATAAATCTGCAGAGAAAATCGTAAAAACGGTAAAGGCTACTGGTGCTGTTGTAAACGGACCAATTCCATTGCCAACCAACAAGAGAATCTTCACAGTGTTGAGATCTCCACACGTAAACAAGAAAGCAAGAGAGCAGTTCCAGTTATCAGCTCACAAGAGATTGATGGATATCTACTCTTCTTCTTCTAAAACTGTGGATGCTCTAATGAAGTTAGAACTTCCTTCAGGTGTAGATGTTGAAATTAAAGTGTGATAATTGCATACTTTGCAATGATTATATAAAATCCGTTCCTTTCGAGGAGCGGATTTTTTTAGTTTTATCCAATTTTATGAAGAGAAAGGTCATTGCTGTTATGTATATTTACGAAAATATTCTTATGAAAAAACTCTTACTTTTAACAGTCTTGCTTTACATATCGTTATCAGCGCAGACTCATCGGTTTATTTATGATGTAGCTTATCGTCCTGATTCAACTTCTGCTGAAGTAAGGAAAGCCAACTATTATCTTGATATTAATCCGGATGAAACATTCTATTATGAAAGATCTTTTTTTGTCAGTGATTCTATAGAAAAAGTTTCCGGGTTAAGGACGTTTAACGGGAAGGTTACAGATTTGCTCAGTAAAAAGATTAAAACAAAACAATATGTTCTTTACAGTATTCAAAGCTACGATGTTTACAAATTAATAGATGAACCTAAAATAAATTGGAAAATTGAAAAGGAAACTAAAGTTTCATCTTCCATTCAAGCTCAGAAAGCTACGGCAAGATTTGGTGGCAGAAACTGGATCGCATGGTTTGCAAAAGACTTTCCTTTTCAGGAAGGACCATATAAATTTCACGGTTTACCGGGAATGATTATTGAAATTTATGATGATAAAGAAAATTATCATTTCTCTTTGAACAGATCAGAAAACTTAACCGAAACACAGTTGATAAGCTTCTATAAAAATGCAAAATCAAGAGGAATAGAAATTCCATATTCTAAATACAAATCCATGTTACTAAGTTATTATCTTGATCCAATAAAATTTATCAATAACGGTGACGTGAAAATTGACGAAAATAACAAATTAGGACTGGATGATGGCAGAATCATTTACAAACCGGAAGAACTTCGGCAATATACTTTTGATGAACAGCATAGAATTAAAAAATATAATAATCCAATTGAAGTGGATAAAGCAGTGAAGTACTCTGAAGTAAAAAAATAATATTGAAATATAAATAACATCAGGAATATCATTTGGATAATTAATCTAGCGGATATAAAAATTACAATTTTACATTGGCTTTTTCGGCGGAATTTTTGATGCTTATTAACTTACTAATACAACGAAAAATGGCAAGATCAGATAAAAGTTTTTTCGAAAAATTCTCAGATTGGGCAACAAAATTTACAGGGAGTTCTTACGCTTTCATCGGGGCGACCTTAATCGTCATTATATGGGCAGTTTTAGGACCTGTTTTTAACTATTCCGAAACATGGCAGCTCGTTATAAATACAGGGACAACTATTATCACTTTTCTCATGGTATTTTTAATTCAGAAAGCACAGAATAAAGATTCCAAAGCCATTCAGATCAAATTAAATGAATTGATCGCAGCGAATGAAAAAGCCAGCAACAGGATTGTTGATATTGAAGATTTAACGGAGAAAGAACTCGATCAGCTTCATTGTTACTATGAAAAACTGGCAGATTTTGCAGAAGAAGATGAAGATATCCATTCTTCACATTCTATTGATGCTGCCAAAAGAAATCAGGATTACAAGCACGATTTTTTCAGAAAAAAACATGAAGAATGGCTGCAGAAACAGAAACAAAAAAAGGAATCGATCTGATTCCTTTTTTTATTAAACATTCTATTTCATAAAATACCCGAAATAAGAACAGCTTCCCATCAGATTTTTTGCAGTCTCCGTATCGGCATACTGCGTTTTCAGCATGGCAAAATACGTTCTGTATTTCTGATTTTTAATCTGATCTAACTGCTTTTGGAAAGCATCTGTTTTCTCGCTCCATTTTGGATCCGAATAATCTACGTTCGAAGGATTTTTAGTTTCATACTGATAATATTTCCCTTGTTCCGCACTTGCCATCTGAAACAGAATTCTTGCTTTTTGCTCTTTATCCGTTGATGTATTCAATGCTTTTTTATAATAATTAATTGCCAGATCAAAATTATCAGGTTCAATAAAAGTAGTACTCGTAAAGTTTTTATAATAGTACTGATAAGGCGTTTCATTGTCGGTGCTCCAGAAATTATATTTTCCGCCATTCGTATTGTCAACATCCATCACAAATAACTGTCTGTAATATCCCAAAGAAGAAGTATTGTAAAGAAGATTTCCAATGAGCTGATTGGCTTTTGTTGATTTTTCGTCCTTACCGCTTCCTATTTTTTTAAGCTGAATTAAAGCATCTGTCAATTCAAGTTTATTCATCATAGGTTTAATGAAAGAAAACTGAGAAAAATCTTCCTTCACCATACTTTCTTCAGGCGCACTCTGATAACTTTCCCAAACATTATGTCCGAAAACAAGATCCGAAATACTTCTGAAACCATTGTATTCTGAAGCTCCGTATTGATGAGGCGTTTTTTTCTGAGAATTCCCGTCCCAGTCATAATTGATTCTAGGAATTCCTGTGAAATTCTGAGCTTTTGTGTAGTATGATTTAGCTTTCTCAAAGTCTGCCTGTCTCATGGCTCTGTCACCATAAATCACTGCAAAAAAGGCATCGATATTTCCTACATCATCAATATTTTTAGCAATAATCTGTTCCTCGAATTTCGTTTTGTTCGGCTTTCTGTAAAAATCTTCCACACTTTTTACCAGACTGGAGTTGGGGTTGTACTGAAGGTCAGAAAGCGTATTGCTCATCAGGAAAGATTTTCCGTCTTCACCCTGCAGGAAATAACGGTTGGCAAGAACATCTTTCAGGAAATCTTTTGTAGAAGGAAGCTCACCATAATAATCATATTCTGTTTCCGTACTGTCTTTTTTAGGCTCCTCCGGTTTATCCACAAAATATTCAGCATAATCTTTCATTAAATGATCTTCGAAATCCGCATCAATTTTAGGCTGGGAAACAATATTATTCAGAACCTTCATTCTTTTAATCTGTTCCTGATATTCCGGATTGCTGGTTTGGATGTCTTCTAAAATCTCTGTACTCGCTTTATAATCTTTTTTAAGGAATTTCAGATAAGCATCTGCAATTTGCCAGTATTCGTCCTTAGATTTCTCTTTCGTTTTGCTTGTGAATTTTTCCAGATCATCTAAGAAATCTTTCGTCTGATCGTCATAGTAATAATTATTCTTGTTGAAAACCGGAATTCTGTTCGGGTTGTCCAGCAATTCATCATCGCTTTGATCTGCTTTCGTTTCAGCACTCGTTTTATCTTTAACGCCGAATAACTTCTTAAAAAAGCGCACAATTTTCTGCCAGAACGATATTTTTTCCTCTTTAGGAGCTTCCGCAGCTTCAGTTTTAGGCTGATCCGTTGTAGTGTTTGCAGAGACTTTTACCGCAGTTTTTTCATTATTGTTGGTGTAATAATAAATCGGAAGATAGTTTCTTTCCAGTTCATTGATGCTCCTCACCGCCATCACTTTCAGAATTTCAGAATCAGGATCTATTTCAAACATTTTCTCCATAATCGGAATCGGATTGTTGAAATCTTCATAGCCTAAAAGAAAATAAGCCATGTTTTTTTCTTCATTCGTTCCCGCTCTTTTCATAATATTATTAAAAGAAGCAGTGTCCGAAAGTTTCATAGACACGAAGGCAGACTCTTTACGGCTTTTACTGTTCATAAAGACCTGAAAGAAATTCCAGTTGGCATCACTTTTCAGATCCAGTCCGCGTTGTGCACCCGCCAATTGATCGAGAGCCATAAAATAGGTTGCTCCTCTTAATTTTATGGGTTCAACATAATTCTTGAAAGCTTCAATCGCTGCTTCGTAATTTCTTGTATAATGGTTGAAACGCACCAATTGATATCCGTAACGCTGCTTAATTTCAGGATTTTTTGCCGCATTGTAAAGAGAGGTTAATGCCGTGATGGTTTTATTGTAATCAAGATTTGTTGCATTTTGTGAACCTTCGCTTTCACGGTAATAAAATGAATCCGGACTTTCAACGTAGTTGATTTTCATGTACGGTTCAAGATATTTTGCCTCAATCAGATAATCAATCGCTTCCTTATATTTAGAATAGAAACCAGATCCGAGTTTTGTAAGAAGCTGATTGTTCGTGCTGCCATTTTTCAGAGCATTCAGATCATTGATGTTCATTTTATTCACCAGATAATCTGTCTCCGCGAAAGTCAGTTGATTATTAAAGAATTTTTTCCAGGTATCCACATTTTCATTAGGAATCTGGGATTGTTTAAAATCAGTATAAAATCTTGTTGAATAGCTGTGAAGAAAAGGCAGGTACGATTTATCCTTGATGATACTCTGCGTAAACAGATTGAAATATTCATAATCCGGATCAGACCATGCGCACGCTTCAGTTTTACTGTAAAAAAGCGATAGAACCGCAAGCGAAAGAAAGTACTTTTTCATTTTGTTAATGGTGTTTTTTTAAGTTATAATGGTAATGTATATTCTCAAATTATTCTTACGCTCAATCATTTAAGAAATCCGTAAGAGCTCTTTTTAAACATGAGACAATTTACGCAGAATTTTAATTGGATTTACAAGTTAAAGTTCTGATCTGTAACAAATTTACTGTCTAACTGATAATAAATAATATCGAAATTGTTTATTTTTTTCTCCAGAAAACGGATAACTTCCTGAAGCTGCTCATCTGAAATCTCTTCAATTTTTATTCTGAAACCTTTGTTCAGATAACTTCCGAAATAAAATCCGTCCTTCTGTATTTCAATTTCTGTGTCGGATATTCTCTTGAAATCGGGGTTTTTAAGATCCTTTTCAGACAAAGCATTAATCAGTTTATGTTTTCCCAAATGATTGGTTACGATTCCCCACGAATAAATCGGTAAGGCAACCTCAATTTTTTTAACAGGATAATCTTCCAGCTTGGAAAGATAATTTTTCAGAGTATTAACATCAAGGATAGAATTTTTATCTGAGTTTTCCAGCGGTGAAGAAGTGGAGTAGCACATCAGAAATACCTGCTCAACCGGTGGAATTCCCATGATATTTTTATCTTTTACCTGATGAAGACGAAGTGTGCAGGTTACCGTTTTTTTTGAAACCTCCTTTAATTTTTTCAGAAATTTAAAATAGTCATCACGGGTTCCTGCAGTCCAGTCGCAGTCAATTTGTATTTGATTGTCCGTTTTCAGCTGATATTCTGAAGACTTTTTTGTAATTAAATCATTAATACTTTCTGCAAGAAACTGTATTTCCTCATTGGTAATGTTGAGAAACGCACGGTTTGTAATAAAAACCGTCGGAACAATATTTTTATCATTGCTGAAACTCTGATCCTTAGTAATAACTCCGACAGGCTGAAATTTCCCGTCCAATTTATCAACATCAAAAAAACGCGTATATAAATAAGGATCGGTTGCTTTTTGTAAAACGTCTTTCTCTGTTTTGTCTAAAGCTAAACGGGTTTTCCAGTAATAAAAAGTGTACGGATGAGACTGTTTTTTACCACAGGAAACAACGAGAAATAAAATTAACAGAAGTTGAGACGCTTTCATCATTGGTATAATATTCCTGAGCATTCGCAATTCGTTTTTTCCATTTCAGAAACTGGACAGCAATCGTCTGACTTTCTTACTTTTCCGTTTTCATCCGTCAGGTAAATTTTTTCTTTATCAAATTTCACGTAAAATGTTTCATTATAGGTCTTAAAATAAACTTTCATCACTTTCGGATCATATTTTCCGGCATTGATTTCTTCTTTGGTTTCTGTTCCGTCTGCCTGATTGATCTGTATAAAACCGAAATAGACATCGCCGTTATCTTTTATGTTGATATAATAGCTTGGTGTTCCGGAGCAATTTGTTCCATCTTCTATATTGAAATCTCTTTTCCCGAGAAACGGAACTTTCGACTGCGCCAATGAAAGTAAGGAGAAGAGAAAGAAGAATAGAAATAAAAGTTTTTTCACGAGTAAATTTTTCTCAAAATTAAAAATATCCTATCAAAAATTACACCGTAAAATCACGGTGATTACTTTTATGACAAGATTTTGTAAAGTTTAATTTTACTCTTCGTTTTACTTTTTATGAACGAAGTGCCATTGTCTATCTTTAAAATACGATATATTTAAAAATACTCTTTGTTTAACTTAGCGATTAAACTAAACGCAAAGAAAGATAAAGAAAATTCAAATTATTAACACCGTAGATTTAGATAAACAAAGGCGTTTCACTTATTTTCGAAAAACAAAGTTTTTTAACAAAAGCAAAAAACCACCTCAAAAAGAGATGGTCTGTACATTACTAACAATTAATTTTTAAAATACCGTTGCAGCTAATTGAATTCTTGCAAACTTATTGGAAGGATTCCACATTGCCATCATGGAAACAGGCAGGCTGTAATGATCGGTAATTTTTACCGTTTTACTTGCCTTCACGCCTACATTTACGATATCAAAACTGTTTTCTCCGTTTCCGTAAAGAAATCTTTTATCATTTAAGGCAAATCCGGCTCCTACAAACGCATCCAGATTTACTTTTTTATCTTTAATAACAGGATAACTCGCATGAATATACGTTGAGTATTTATTCTTTTTAAATGTTCCGTCAGATTCCAGGACCACTTCTCCTGCATTAGCTCCTCCATACAGCATAATATCTGCTTCAATATTTAAAGGAAAAGAAGCTCCAAAAGTATAATTGGTTCTCAAATCAATAATGTGTGCCGTTCTTCTGTTGGAATAATTAAAAATATCATCCGAAGCCACCGCAGTGTTTATATTTCTTGAATTAAATAAATCCCACAATCCAATGTAAAATCTTCCGTTGGAAAACTGTACATAATAATTGATTTCTTTATAATGTGTATTGTCTTTATCGTCCGCTAGAGCAGATGCTCCCCAAATCCCGACTTTCCATTTTTTGTCTTTATCCAAAGCATAAGAAAGATTTCCCATCACAACCGGCTTATCGGTAATTATTAAGCCTCTCCAAAGATGGTTATTCTGAATATTTGCGGTAAAATCCAGTCTGCTTTCTTCCGCTGTTTCTTTATTTTCTTGGGCAAAAAGAGTTCCTGTACCTGATAAAATCAGGCATAAATAGATTAGTTTTTTCATAAAGTAAAGTGTTGTTAGCTCAGAATTCCGTGAAGTAACGCAGCAAGTCCTGCTCCGATGATTGGTCCTGCAATGGGAATCCATGCATAACCCCAGTCACTGCTACCTTTTACCGGAAGAAGAGCATGCATAATTCTTGGTCCGAGGTCTCTTGCCGGATTAATAGCGTAGCCTGTGGTTCCTCCTAAAGAAAGACCGATTGCCCAGACTAATAAAGTTACCGGTAACGCTCCTACACTTCCTAATCCTATTTTTGCGGTTGGATCATTATTTAAAGTCATACTTGGATCTGCAAAATGAAAAATCACAAACACCAAAACGAAAGTTCCGATAATTTCGCTGATTAAATTGGAAACAGGTTTTCTGATGGCAGGTCCTGTACTGAAACATGCAAGTTTTGCCCCTTCATCTTCTGTAATGGCAAAATGATCTTTATTAAAAATCCAGACCAGAGATGCTCCCAACATTGCCCCGATCATTTCTCCGGCAATATAGGTGGGAACAAGATCCCATGAAAATTTTCCTGCGAAAGCCAATCCTAAAGTCACTGCGGGATTCAGGTGCGCGCCGCTTACGGGGCCTGCAACGGTTACCCCCACAAAAACTGCCAGAGCCCAAGCGGTGGTAATTACAATCCAGCCGGAATTGTTTCCTTTTGTTCCTTTCAAAACAACATTGGCTACTACGCCGTTTCCTAAAAGGATCATCAGCATTGTGCCGATTATTTCTGCTGTAAATGGAGTCATAGTTTTATTTTAAAAGGTTAATCTTCGATCCAGTTTTGAGAACGCTGTACCGCTTTTGTCCACGTTTTTACCATCTTTTCTACTTTTTCTTTTTCCAATTGCGGATGGAAATCTTTATCAATGATCCATTGAGACTGTATTTCATCAATGTTTTTCCAGTATCCTACTGCAAGTCCGGCAAGATAAGCCGCTCCCAAAGCCGTTGTTTCCAGAGTTTTTGGTCTTGTAATCTTAAATCCGAATAAATCCGACTGAATCTGCATCAGCAAATCGCTTGCAGAAGCTCCGCCATCTACTCTTAATTCTAAACTTTCCGTTCCGGAGTCAGCTTCCATTGCTTTTACAATATCATACACCTGGAAAGCAATGCCTTCCAAAGTAGCTCTTGCGATATGTCCGTTTGTGGTTCCGCGGGTTACCCCAACGATCGTTCCGCGGGCATACTGATCCCAGTGAGGAGCGCCTAATCCAGTTAATGCAGGAACAAAATAAACTCCGCCGTTATCTTCAACCGATTGTGCAAGTGTGTTTACTTCTTCCGCAGAATGAATTAGTTTTAAACCGTCTCTTAACCATTGAATGGCTGCTCCGCCCACAAAAACGCTTCCTTCCAGAGCATAATTCACTTCGCCATTAATTTTCCATGCAACGGTCGTCAGTAAATTGTTTTTAGATAAAACAGCTTCTGTTCCTGTATTCATTAAAAGAAAGCAGCCTGTTCCGTAGGTATTTTTTACCATTCCCGGAGTCGTACACATCTGTCCGAATAATGCAGCCTGCTGATCTCCCGCAATTCCTGCAATCGGAATTTTTGTGGAGAATAATGTAGTGGCTGTTTCTCCATAGATTTCACTGCTTTGTTTCACTTCCGGTAAAATCGCTCTTGGAATGTTGAAAAGTTCCAGTAAATCATTGTCCCATTCTAAAGTATGAATATTTAAAAGCATGGTTCTGCTTGCATTCGAAACATCGGTGATGAACATCTTTCCGCGCGTAAGTTTCCAGACGAGGAAAGTGTCTACTGTTCCGAAACATAATTTTCCGGCTTCTGCTTTTTCTCTTGCGCCTTCTACATTGTCTAAAATCCATTTCAGTTTTGTTGCTGAAAAATAAGCATCCAGTACAAGACCTGTTTTTTCTTTGATTTTCTCAGCATGTCCCTGTTCTTTTAATTCGTCACAATATTTAGACGTTCTTCTGTCCTGCCAAACAATGGCATTATACACAGGTTCTCCGGTTTCTTTATCCCATACAACGGTGGTTTCACGCTGGTTGGTAATTCCGATGGCGGCAACTTCTCTTCCGGAAATTCCGGCTTTGGCAATGACTTCTGCTGCTACGGAAACCTGAGAAGACCAGATTTCATTGGGATCGTGCTCTACCCAACCCGGTGTAGGAAAGATCTGTTCAAAACTTTTCTGAGAAACAAATTCAATTTCTCCGCTGTGATTGAATAAAATGGCTCTCGACGAAGTCGTACCTTGGTCCAGAGCGAGAATCAACTTTTCACTCATGCTGTAATCGTAAATTAAGGTTAAATGGATCTTGGAGAATAAGGAGTCAGTAAATATCCTTTCGCCAATTCGATAAATTCTCTTTCCTGTTCATCTGCCCATTCTGCAGAATGTCCGTTTTCTTTTGCAATGATCTGTGCAATCTTGTGCGCGCTGTCGATTGCTGCTCTTGCATCTAAAAATAAAAGCCGTACTCTTCGTGCTAAAATATCCTCAATGGTTTGTGCCATTTCTCTTCGGATAGCCCAAATTGCTTCCGCGACTGTGAAGGGATGATCAGGATGTATCTTTTCTGAAAATTCAGGATTGTTTTGCTGTAATTTTTTGATTTCCGGAATATCGGCTCCGTACACATATAAATGATTCGTTCTGTCCACCGTTTCGGGTTTCACATTTCCATGTATCGAAAGGTGTTCTGTTTTGGAAGTGGTTATTCCGAGGTTATGCACTTTCATGGCTTCATCAATCGTGTCTTCCGCCATTTTACGGTAAGTCGTCCATTTTCCTCCGATAATCGAGATAAGTCCCGTGTCTGAGGTAACGACTTTATGACTTCTGGAAACTTCTTTTGTGCTTTTGCTGCCGTCTTTCGGAGCTGCGAGAGGTCTGAGTCCTGCGAAAACAGATTTTACGTCTTCTCGGGTTGGCTTTTTCGCTAAATATTGTCTTGCGGTATTCAGGACAAATTTAATCTCGTCTTCCAAAGCTCTTGGCTCAAAACTTTCGTTTTCCAGTAAAGTATCTGTTGTTCCTACCAAAGCTCTGTCGTGCCACGGAACGACAAATAAAACCCTTCCGTCCGAAGTTTTAGGAATCATGATGGCATCGTCGCTTTTTAGGAACGATTTATCCAGAACCAAATGAATTCCCTGACTTGGAACGACGAATTTTCCGTGTTTCGGGTTGTTCATATTTAAGATATCATTCGTGAAAACTCCGGTTGCATTAATAACAACTTTCGCTTTGATTTCGAATTGTTGTTTTGTGAACTGATCTTCAGCAATAACGCCTATGATTTTATTGGAATCATTTTTAATTAAATTAATCACTTTTACATAATTAACCGCTGTTCCTCCTTTTTCGATAATCGTCTGTGTTAAGTTGATCGCCAGTCTTGCATCATCGAACTGCCCGTCCTGATAAACCACTCCGCTTGCCAGACCTTTTTGTTCGATGGTCGGAAGTTTCTCTACGGTTTTTGATTTGCTGATGTATTTCGTTCTTCCCAAACTTAATTTTCCGGCTAGAAAATCGTAAATAGAAAGTCCTATTTTATAATAAATTCCTTCCCACCAAGTGTAATTTGGAATAATAAAAGACTGGTTTTTTACAACGTGGGCTGCATTTTTTGCCAGTAAACCTCTTTCTTTCAAGGCTTCTTTCACTAAGCCGATATCTCCCTGTGCTAAATATCTTACGCCGCCGTGTACCAGTTTTGTACTTCTGCTGGAAGTTGCTTTTGCAAAATCGTGAGATTCTAACAGTAACGTTTTAAATCCTCTGCTCGTTGCGTCCAGTGCCGAACCTAATCCACTCGCTCCTCCGCCAATGATGATAAAGTCCCATTCTTTAACGGTGGATAATTTGCTGAGTTCTTCGTTTCGTTTCATAATATTTCGTTATGTTTCGTTTTCAAAGTTATAAATTAAAAACGAAACCAAAAAGAAAATAAATGAAATTTTTCGAATCAAAATAAAAATGGTATTTTTGAGAAAACGAAACATAATGGAGAAATTGCTTCCAAGGCATAATGATATTTTAAAGGAATTAGACGAAAAAGATCATATTCTGGTTCAGGATCTTTGTGAGAAATTCAATGTTTCGTCGGTTACGATCCGAAAGGATCTGAATTACCTTGAAAGTCTTGGATTGCTGTTCCGGAATCACGGAGGAGCAAGTAAGCAGGTGAGGTATGCGTACGAAAAAAATGTTGATGAAAAGGAAAATATCAATGTAGAGGCTAAAAAGAATATTGCGAAAGGTGCGCTTTCTCTGATTCAGGAGAACGACTGTATTATTCTGGCTTCAGGAACCACGATGCATTATCTTGCACGTATGCTGGTAAATTTTGGTCCGTTGACGGTTCTCACTTCTTCTTTACGCGTTGCAATAGAACTTTGCAATAATCCTAACATTAATATTATACAATTAGGAGGGGAGGTGAGAAAAAGTTCGACTTCTATTGTGGGTTCCATCTCTGAGACGATTCTGAAACATTTCTCGTGCAATAAGTTATTTCTGGGAGTAGACGGAATTGATATGGATTTCGGGATCAGTACTTCGAATGCTGCGGAAGCTCATCTCAATCAATTAATGATTGAATGTTCAGACAAAGTAGTGATTCTTGCAGATTCCTCCAAGCTGAATAAAAAAGGTTTCGGAAAAATTGCGGATCTGGATAAAATTGACTTTCTGATTACAGATGGCGATATTTTAGACGAAGATAAAAATAAACTTGAAGAGATTGGCATTAGTGTTATTGTTAAATAAATACGGCGTAATTTTTTAATTCAAAATATTATTGTCTTGTTTTTCTATATTATTCGCAATTAATTTTGATTATAGAATGTTTATTTATATTTTTAGGAACGCATATGCAGTCTCCAATCATAAAATATAAATAGGATGTCTTATAAAATCACAATTTTTACTTTTTTATTCTTTTTTGCGATTTTTAATTTTTCCGCTCAGGAAAAGGTAAATATCGATGATGTTGAATCCAGATATGTATATCTTTTGAAATATCAGATTGATTCTCTGGATAAATCCAGTTCTAACGAAGAGTATTTTATTTTGGAGAGGGGAAAAGAAAAATCTCAGTTTATGGGAGTAACTTCATATAACAGAGATTCTTTAGCTGGTGGAGCAAACCGTTTTGCTTTTGGTCTTGATCCTAAAAGTTTACCTAAAACCAATTTTACTTTTCGCGTCATTAAAAACTTTGAAAAAAACAATATTTCTTATTATGATTATATTATTAAGGACAATTTTATTTACGAAGAAAAGCCTGATTTTAACTGGAAGATTACCGATGAAACAAAAGAAATAGGGAATTTAAAATGTCAGGCTGCGTTGGTTACGTATGCGGGACGTGATTATAAAGCGTGGTTCACGAACGAAATTCCGGTTTCTGATGGTCCTTATAAATTTTATGGTCTTCCGGGACTGATTGTGGAGATTGAGGATTCTAAAAAACAATATACGTTCGAGCTTGTGAGTTATAAAACCTTTTCAGAAAAGCCTAAGATGTGGATTTCCAGAAAGAGAGTTAAAGGAAAAATGGTAAAGAAATCTGAATTTTATAAAGCATTTAAAAATTTTCATGAAAATTTTGTCTCTGAAATTGCTAAAGGAGGCTTCAGCTTCGATTCAGGAACAGAGCGACAAATAAAGGGTAGGATTAAAAAGAAAAATAATCCGATTGAACTGGCTCCTTAATTATTCAGTGATTAAGTCATATCATTTCCTTCTTCCGGCTATTTCTTTCGTTTTTGCAAAAAAGTCTGTGGGAAGAATATTTTTACATGATTTAAAAACTCACGATTCCAGGTTTTTTCTGTAAATCACTAAAAATCAAAATATTTTACTGAAAATATTTGTCAGTTATAAAAATATTCATAAATTTGCACACTCATTTTAGGGGCGTAGTATGCCTATATTCAAAAGTAGAAATTACTTCAGACCTCCAAAAATGGTGATAAATAAAGGATAAATTTTATTATAACATAAACAATGTCAGGTATTATTGGTAAAAAAATCGGTATGACTTCTTTGTTTGACGAAGCAGGGAAAAATATTCCTTGTACAGTTATTCAGGCTGGTCCATGCTCGGTTTTACAGGTCAGAACCATTGAAAAAGACGGTTATAAGTCAGTTCAATTAGGTTTCGATGACAAGAGTGAGAAGAACGTTGGTAAAGCGTTAGCTGGTCATTTCAAAAAGGCTGGTTCTGCTCCTAAAGCTAAATTGGTAGAATTCTACAGAGAATTCGTTGATGAAGTAAAAGTAGGAGAAGAAGTAAAGGTAGACTTGTTCAACGAAGGAGAATTCGTAGACGTAACAGGTACTTCAAAAGGTAAAGGCTTCCAGGGTGTTGTTAAAAGACACGGATTTGGAGGTGTAATGCAGGCAACTCATGGTCAGCACAACAGACTTAGAGCTCCAGGTTCTATCGGTGCCGGATCTGACCCTTCAAGAGTATTCAAAGGGATGAGAATGGCTGGAAGAATGGGAGGTAAGCAGGTAACTGTACAAAACCTTCAGGTGTTAAAAGTGGATCAAGAACAAAATCTTTTAGTAGTAAAAGGTGCTGTTCCGGGAGCTAAAAATTCTTATGTAATTATCAGAAAATGGAACTAGTAGTATTAAATACATCAGGAAAAGAGACCGGAAGAAAAGTAACTCTAGACGAAACAGTATTCGGAATTGAGCCAAATCAGCACGCGGTTTACTTAGAAGTTAAACAGTACCTTGCTGCACAGAGACAAGGAACTCATAAAGCAAAAGAAAGAAGCGAAATTACTGCTTCTACTAAAAAACTTAAGAAGCAAAAAGGATCTGGTTCTGCTAGATATGGTGATATTAAATCTCCAACATTCAGAGGTGGAGGTAGAGTATTCGGTCCAAAACCAAGAGACTACAGATTCAAATTGAACAAAGCTCTTAAGAGATTAGCAAAAAAATCTGTTTTATCTCAGAAAATGAGAGACAACAGCATCAAAGTTTTAGAAGATATGAGCTTTGAAGCTCCTAAGACTAAAGATTTCATCAATGTATTAAACGCATTGGAACTTAACGGTAAAAAATCTTTATTCGTTCTTCCTGAAGCTAACAAGAATGTGTATTTATCTTCAAGAAACTTACCTAAAGCTAAAGTAATGAACTACAACGAAATCAGTTCTTACGATTTAGTAAACGCAGGTGAGATCGTATTCTTCGAAGGTGCAGTAGAAAAATTCCAGGAAAATTTAAAGAAATAAATCATGTCTATTATCATTAAACCAGTTATCTCAGAAAAGGCTAATTACCTTACAGATTTAAGAGGTTCTTATTCTTTCTTGGTAGATACTAAGGCGAATAAAATCCAGATTAAGAAAGCTGTAGAAGCGGCTTATGGTGTAAAAGTAGCAGACGTTAATACAATGATTTATGCTCCGAAGGTTTCTTCGAAATACACTAAAAAAGGTCTTCAAGTAGGAAAGACAAACAAATTGAAAAAAGCGGTAATCAAACTTGCTGAAGGTGAGGTTATCGATATTTTTGCTGTAAATTAATTATAATTATAAATAATAGTAATGTCTGTTAGAAAATTAAAACCTATCACCCCGGGACAGAGATTCAGAATTGTAAACAATTTTGAGGAAATTACTACTAACAAACCAGAGAAATCTCTAACAGTTGGTATTAAAAAGTCAGGTGGACGTAACCAAACAGGTAAAATGACCATGCGTTACACCGGAGGTGGACACAAAAAGAAATACAGAATTATTGACTTCAAAAGAAACAAAGCAAACGTTGAAGCAACTGTAAAATCTGTAGAATACGATCCAAACAGAACTGCATTTATCGCTTTATTAGAGTACGCAGACGGAGAGAAGAGATATATCATCGCTCCAAACGGTATCAAAGTAGACCAAAAAGTAGTTTCAGGTGAAAGCGTAGAACCAAATGTAGGTAACGCAATGAAATTGAAAAACATTCCATTGGGTACTGTAATTTCTTGTGTTGAAATGAAGCCTGGTCAAGGTGCTATTTTAGCAAGAAGTGCTGGTTCTTCAGCGCAATTAACATCAAGAGACGGAAAATATGCAATCATTAAATTGCCTTCAGGAGAATCCAGAATGATCCTTACTGAATGTATGGCAATGATTGGATCTGTTTCCAACTCTGATCACCAATTAACTGTATCAGGTAAAGCTGGTAGAAGCAGATGGTTAGGTAGAAGACCAAGAACAAGAGCGGTAGTAATGAACCCTGTAGATCACCCAATGGGAGGTGGTGAAGGACGTTCTTCTGGAGGTCACCCAAGATCTAGAAACGGTAAACCGGCTAAAGGTTACAAAACTAGAAAGAAAAACAAAGTGTCTAACCGTTACATCGTATCTAAAAGAAAATAATTATGGCAAGATCACTTAAGAAAGGACCGTTCATTCATCATACTTTAGATAAGAAGGTTCAGGCAAATATAGAGTCTGGTAAGAAGACAGTTATCAAAACTTGGTCTAGAGCATCTATGATCTCTCCGGACTTCGTAGGACAAACTATTGCTGTACACAACGGGAAATCTTTTATCCCTGTATACGTTACAGAAAACATGGTTGGTCACAAGTTAGGCGAATTTTCTCCAACAAGATCTTTCAGAGGTCATGGTGGTAACAAAAACAAAGGAAGCAGATAATCATGGGATCAAGAAAACAAGATAGCGCAATCGCAAGAAAAGAAGCTAACAAAGACGTTGTTAAAGCTTCATTAAATAACTGCCCATCTTCTCCGAGAAAAATGAGATTAGTTGCTGATATCATTAGAGGAGAGCAAGTAGATAAAGCTCTTTATATCCTTAAATATTCTAAGAAAGAAGCTTCTAACAAATTAGAAAAATTACTTCTTTCTGCAATTGCTAACTGGCAAGTGAAAAACGAAGGGGCTGACATCGAGGAAGCAAACCTTATCGTTAAAGAAATATTCGTGGATAGTGCAAGACAATTGAAGAGACTAAGACCAGCTCCGCAAGGTAGAGGGTACAGAATCAGAAAAAGATCTAACCACGTTACATTAATCTTAGGTAATAAAGAAAACTAAATCAAGGTATGGGACAGAAGACAAATCCAATTGGTAACAGATTAGGTATCATCAGAGGATGGGATTCTAACTGGTTTGGCGGAAACGATTATGGAGACAGAATCGCGGAAGACTACAAAATCAGAAGATACCTTGAAGCTAGATTATCTAAAGGTGGGATTTCAAGAATTTATATTGAAAGAACATTAAAATTAGTAACAGTTACAATTACTACTGCTAGACCGGGACTTATCATCGGTAAAGGAGGTCAGGAAGTTGATAAACTGAAAGAAGAGTTGAAAAAATTGACTAAAAAGGATATTCAGATCAACATCTTCGAAATCAAAAGACCTGAGCTTGATGCAGTATTAGTTGCAGACAGCATTGCTAAGCAGATTGAAAACAGAATCTCTTACAGAAGAGCTGTTAAAATGGCGATGGCAGGTACAATGAGAATGGGAGCAGAAGGTATCAAAGTTCAGATCTCTGGTAGATTGAACGGAGCTGAAATGGCAAGATCAGAATCTTTCAAAGAAGGAAGAATTCCATTGTCTACTTTCAGAGCGGATATCGATTACCACATCGGTGAAGCGCTTACTCAGTACGGAAAACTAGGGGTAAAAGTTTGGATCATGAAAGGTGAAGTTTACGGTAAAAGAGAACTTTCTCCATTAGTGGGACAACAGAAAAAAGGAGGTCAGTCAGACAGAAGAGATAACAGAGGAGGAGACAGAGACAACAGAAGACCTAGAAAAAACAACAACAATAACAATAATAATTAAAATTTTAGATTAGAAATTTTGAATTTTAAATTACCGTTACTTTTTTAAAATAAAAAAAATCTAAAATCTAAAATCTAAAATCTAAAATTTAGAAATTATGTTACAACCAAAAAGAACCAAGTTCCGTAGAGTTCATAAGATGAAAATGAAGGGGAATGCCCAGAGAGGTAGTCAACTTGCTTATGGAACTTTCGGAATCAAGGCGACAGAAGGTGCTTGGATCACTGCAAGACAAATTGAAGCTGCTCGTATCGCTGCGACAAGATATATGAAGAGAGAAGGTCAACTATGGATCAAAATCTTCCCGGATAAGCCAATTACTAAAAAACCTGCGGAAGTACGTATGGGTAAAGGTAAAGGTGCTGTGGAATATTGGGTAGCTGTAGTAAAACCAGGTAAAATTATGTTCGAAATCGGAGGTGTACCTTACGATATCGCTAAGGAAGCTTTAAGACTTGCTGCACAAAAATTACCAGTTGTTACTAAATTTGTAGTTGCTAACGATTTTGTTAAACCTCTTTAATCTTTGAATACAATGAAAAAAGCTGATATTAAAAATTTAAGCGCGGGTGATATTCAAGCTCAATTAACTGAAGCAAAAGCTCAATATTCTAAATTGAAATTGGCTCATGCGATCAGCCCAATTGAAAACCCGATCCAAATCAGAGATTTGAGAAAAACAATCGCTAGACTAAACACTGAGTTAACTAACAAACAATAATTTCATTTTAAAATGGATAGAAATTTAAGAAAAGAAAGAATCGGAGTGGTTTCCAGCAATAAAATGGAAAAAACTATTGTTGTTAGTGAAACTACGAGAGTAAAGCACCCGATGTACGGTAAATTCGTATTAAAAACGAAAAAATATACTGCACACGACGAGAACAACGAATGCGCAGAAGGAGATACAGTTTTAATCCAGGAAACTAGACCTTTGAGCAAGAACAAGAGATGGAGATTAGTAAGAATCATTGAAAAAGCTAAGTAATAATGTTACAAACAGAATCAAGATTAAAAGTTGCTGATAACACAGGTGCTAAAGAAGTATTGGTTATCAGAGTTCTGGGAGGAACCAGAAGAAGATATGCTTCAGTTGGTGATAAAATCGTTGTTACTATCAAAGATTCTACACCATCAGGAAACGCTAAAAAAGGTCAGGTATCTAAAGCTGTAGTAGTAAGAACTAAAAAAGCAGTTAGAAGAAAAGATGGTTCATACATCAAATTCGAAGACAATGCTTGTGTATTGCTAAACGCAGCGGGAGAAATGAGAGGAACTCGTGTTTTCGGACCAGTTGCTCGTGAGTTGAGAGACAAAGAATATATGAAAATCATTTCATTAGCTCCTGAAGTACTTTAATATTTAAAATTGTAAAAAAAATGTCAAAGTTAAAAATAAAAAGAGGAGATAACGTAATCGTAACTACAGGTAAGAAAGGTCTTAAAGGTGGTACAGGTGAAGTTATTGAAGTGATCAAAAAAGAAGGAAGAGACCCAAGAGTAGTAGTTGCAGGACTTAATATCGTTAAAAAACACGTTAAGCCTTCAGCTTCAAATCCTCAAGGAGGAATCGTTGAAAGAGAAGCTTCTATTCATATCTCAAACGTAGCTTTAGTTGGAAAAGACGGAAAAGCTATCAAAGTAGGTTACAAAATCGAAGGAGATAAGAAAGTAAGAATCAACAAAAAAACGGGTGAAACTTTATAATTTTAAATAACACATGGAATATATAGCAAGACCCAAAAAAGCATATAAAGAAACGATTGTTCCTGCAATGATGGAAGAATTCGGATACAAATCTGTAATGCAGGTACCTAGATTAGAGAAAATTGTTTTATCTCAAGGTTTAGGAGATGCTACAGCAGACAAAAAAATCATCGATTATGCTGTTGAAGAATTAACGAACATCACTGGTCAGAAGGCTGTAGGTACAATCTCTAAGAAAGACGAAGCTGCTTTCAAATTGAGAAAAGGAATGCCTGTAGGTGCTAAAGTTACTCTTAGAGCGAATAAAATGTATGAGTTCTTAGACAGATTAACTTCTTCTGCTTTGCCAAGAATCAGAGATTTCTCTGGAATCAAGGCTGATGGTTTCGACGGTAGAGGAAACTACAACTTAGGGATCACTGAGCAGATCATCTTCCCTGAGATCGTAATCGACAAAGTGAAAAAAATCCAGGGGATGGACATCACTTTCGTTACTACTGCGAAAACAGATAAAGAAGCAAAAGCATTATTAACTCACTTCGGTTTACCATTTAAAAAGAACTAAGAAATGGCTAAAGAATCAATGAAAGCGCGTGAGCGCAAAAGAGAAGCACTAGTTGCTAAATACGCTGCTAAAAGACAGGCTCTTAAAGAAGCTGGTGATTACGAAGGACTTCAAAAATTGCCTAAAAATGCTTCTCCTGTAAGATTACACAACAGATGTAAACTAACAGGTAGACCAAGAGGATACATGAGAACGTTCGGTATTTCCAGAGTAACTTTCAGAGAAATGGCAAACAACGGTCTTATCCCGGGAGTTAAAAAAGCTAGTTGGTAATAATTACTAATTAAAAATCGGGACAATTAAGTTGTCTGGATACTAAAGATAAAAATATCAGACCGAGATTTCTGAGGTCTGATATTTTACTCTTCAAGTCCTTACAATACTGATTGTTCTTTAACCAATAATTTATAAAAGAAAAATGGTAACAGATCCAATTTCAGATTTCCTAACAAGAGTAAGGAACGCACAAAGCGCAGGCCACAAAGTGGTGGAAATTCCTGCATCGAAAATCAAAAAGGAGATTACTAAGATCTTATTCGATCAGGGGTATATCTTAAACTACAAGTTTGAAGATAGCGCTGTTCAGGGTACGATTAAAATCGCTTTAAAGTACGATAAGCAAACCAACAAACCAGCTATCAAGTCTATCCAAAGAGCTTCTAGACCAGGTTTGAGACAGTACAAAGGTTCAGGAGAACTTCCAAGAGTACTAAACGGTTTGGGTATTTCTATCATCTCTACTTCTAAAGGAGTAATGACTGACAAGAAAGCTAGAGAAGAAAAAGTAGGCGGTGAAGTAATCTGCTATGTTTATTAATTTTTAATCACAGGAAAATGTCAAGAATTGGTAAAGCAATTATAACAGTTCCAGCAGGAGTTACTATCACTGAAAAAGATGGTGTGGTAACTGTAAAAGGTCCTAAAGGAGAACTTTCTCAGGAGCTTACAGCAGGAATTACTATAGAACAGAAAGATGGAGAACTGAATGTAAACAGACCATCTGATGCTAAACAACACAAAGCGCTTCACGGTTTATACAGAGCGTTAATCAACAACATGATTGTTGGTGTAAACACAGGTTTCGAAAAGAAACTGGAATTAGTAGGGGTAGGATACAGAGCTTCTCACGCAGGTCAAAAACTTGAGTTGGCTTTAGGATTCTCTCACGGTATCGTGCTTGAACTTCCAAACGAAGTAAAAGTAGATACATTGACTGAAAAAGGTAAAAACCCAATTATTACTTTAACGTCTCACGACAACCAACTTCTAGGGATGGTAGCTGCAAAGATCCGTTCTTTCAGAAAGCCTGAACCATACAAAGGTAAAGGGGTAAGATTCGTAGGAGAAATTGTTAGACGTAAAGCTGGTAAATCTGCTTAATAAATTATAAGTATTATGGCATTAAGTAAATTAGAAAAAAGAATAAGAATCAAAAGAAGAGTAAGAGGGAAAATCTCCGGATCTTCTGAATTGCCAAGATTATCTGTATACAAAAGTAATAAGGAAATTTACGCTCAGTTAATCGACGATAACAGTGGAAAAACTTTGGCTTCTGCTTCTTCAAGAGAGAAAGGAGTTGACGCTAACGGAACTAAGACTGAAGTTTCTGCTGCTGTAGGTAAAGCTATTGCTGCTAAAGCTATCGCTGCAGGAATCGAAAATATTGTATTTGATAGAAACGGATTCGTATATCACGGAAGAGTAAAAGCTCTTGCTGATGGTGCGAGAGAAGGTGGACTTAAATTCTAATCATTAAATTTCGGAAAATATGTTAGGACTAGATAATATAGAAAGAGTAAAACCGGGAGGATTAGAACTTAAAGATCGTCTCGTAGCTGTTAACAGAGTAACAAAAGTAACTAAAGGAGGTAGAGCTTTCGGATTCTCTGCTATCGTAGTTGTAGGTAACGAAGATGGAGTTATCGGTTACGGATTAGGAAAATCTAAAGAGGTTGCTTCTGCAATTGCTAAAGCAGTGGAAGACGCTAAGAAAAACCTTGTGAAAGTTCCTGTAATGAACCACACAATTCCTCACCAGACTACAGCCAGATACGGAGGTGCAGATATCTTCTTAAGACCTGCTTCTCACGGTACAGGTCTTATCGCCGGAGGTGCGGTAAGAGCGGTATTGGAGTCTGCTGGTATTCACGATATCCTTTCAAAATCTAAAGGATCTTCTAACCCTCACAACGTGGTGAAAGCTACTTTCAAAGCGTTATTGGATATCAGAAGACCTGAAGAAATCGCTAGAATGAGAGGAGTTTCTCTAAGTAAAGTGTTTAACGGTTAATATATAAACAATGGCAACAATCAAAGTAAAGCAAGTAAGAAGCGCTATTGGAAGAACAAAAACCCAAAAGAGAACGCTTGAAGCATTAGGATTTAAGAAACTTCACCAAGTTGTAGAACACGAAGCTACTCCTTCTATCTTAGGAATGATAGCTGCAGTTAGTCACTTACTTGAAGTTCAAAAATAATTTTTAAAATAATTTTAAAATGAATTTAAACAACATAAAGCCAGCTGCAGGATCTACTTTCAATTCAAAAAGAATTGGTAGAGGACAAGGTAGCGGAAAAGGTGGTACTTCTACAAAAGGTCACAAAGGACAGAAAGCAAGAGCTGGTTATTCTCAGAAAATCGGTTTTGAAGGAGGTCAGATGCCTTTACAAAGAAGATTACCGAAATTCGGATTCAAAAACGTAAACAGAAAAGAGTTTAGAGGAATTAACCTTGATACAATCCAGACTTTAATTGAAAATAAATCTATCACAGGAGATATTACAAGAGAAGTTATGATTGAGAATGGTTTAATTACTAAAAACGAATTAGTGAAAATTATGGGTAGAGGAGAATTGAAATCTGCGGTTTCAATCTCTGCTGACAAATTCACTAAATCTGCTGAAGAGCTTATCGCTAAGGCAGGTGGAAAAGCAATTACCTTATAATAATCACTAATGAAAGAATTTATACAAACCCTCAAAAATATTTGGAGTCTTAAAGAACTTAGAGATAAAATTCTCTTTACTTTAGGAATTATCCTTGTGTATAGATTCGCATCTTATATCTCATTACCTGCAATTAACCTTGCGGAAGTAGGAGATCTCTTAGAGCATTATAAAAATCAAGGCGGTAACAAGCAAGGAGCAGGTCTCCTTGGCTTGCTTTCGTCGTTTACGGGGGGAGCTTTCAGCCACGCTTCCGTAATGGCGTTAGGTATCATGCCTTATATTTCTGCTTCTATTATTGTTCAGTTGATGGGAATGGCTATTCCTTATCTTCAGAAGCTTCAGAAAGATGGAGAGTCTGGTAGAAATACATTGAACCAGATCACAAGATGGTTAACAATCGGAGTTTGTCTTGTACAGGCACCTTCTTATTTAACATCGATCACTCAGTTGTTTTTACCGTATGCTCAGTTCTCATCTGCATATTATGTAGAGCCAAATTCTATTATGTTCTGGTTACCAAGTATTGTTATTTTGGTTGCTGGTTCAGTATTCGCAATGTGGTTAGGTGAAAAAATCACCGACAAAGGTATCGGAAACGGTATCTCTATCCTTATTATGGTGGGGATTCTTTCAAGATTACCGGAAGCATTCGTTCAGGAAATGGCAGTGCAGAACGGAAAAGGAGGTATGGGATCTATCATGATCCTTATTGAAGTAATTTTCTGGATGTTGGTGGTTCTTCTTGCAGTAGTATTATCTGTTGCAGTAAGAAAAATTCCGATCCAGTATGTAAGCAGAGCTCAGGCAAGAGGAGGTGTAAACAGAAATCTTATGCAGGGAGCGAGACAGTGGATTCCATTGAAAGTGAATGCAGCCGGTGTAATGCCGATTATCTTTGCTCAGGCATTGATGTTCGTGCCTGGTTTATTAACGAAAGTAGATGAGTCCAATACTTTTCTTGCAGGTTTCAAGAATGTTTTTAGCTGGCAGTACAATGTATTGTTCGCGCTATTAATTATTATCTTCTCGTTTTTCTATACTGCAATTACAATTCCGGTGAACCAGATGGCTGATGATTTGAAGAGAAACGGAGGTTTAGTACCGAAAGTAAGACCGGGAAAAGAGACGGCTGATTATTTAGATGATATTTTATCAAAAATTACCTTGCCAGGTGCAATATTTTTATCTATCTTTGCAATCCTTCCGGCAATTGTGCATGGAACCTTTGTTCAGACAGATGCGTTTGCCCTATTTTTCGGGGGAACATCACTATTGATTATGGTGGGAGTAATTTTAGATACCGTTCAACAGATTAATACTTATCTGCTGAACCATCATTATGATGGCTTAATGCAGTCTAAATTGTCAAGAACGACTGGATATTAATTTATGGCGAAACAAAAACATATTGAACAAGACGGCGTTATTACGGAAGCACTTTCGAACGCTCAGTTCCGTGTAGAGCTTGAAAATGGGCATGTACTCATCGCTCATATTTCGGGTAAAATGCGAATGCATTATATTAAACTTTTACCCGGTGATAAGGTAAAATTAGAAATGTCTCCCTATGACTTAACGAAAGGGAGAATTACATTTAGATATTAAAACAATCTGCCAAATGGAGCATCCGTTCCATTTGGCTATTGTTAAAAAATAAATACTATCAAAATGAAAGTAAGAGCATCAATTAAAAAAAGAAGCGCTGATTGCAAAATCGTACGCAGAAAAGGTGTACTATTCGTAATCAACAAAAAGAACCCAAAATTTAAACAAAGACAAGGCTAAAATTAAATTATGGCGAGAATTTCAGGTATTGATTTACCAAAAAACAAAAGAGGCGTTATCGGTTTAACTTACATCTACGGGGTGGGAAGAAGTACTGCTTCAGAAATCCTTAAAGCTGCCGGTATCAGCGAAGACAAGAAAGTCAACGAATGGAATGACGATGAATTGGCTGCAATCAGAACATACATCTCTGAAAACGTAAAAGTAGAAGGAGAATTAAGATCTGAAGTGCAATTGAACATTAAGAGATTAATGGACATAGGATGCCAACGAGGAATACGTCACAGACTTGGATTACCTTTAAGAGGCCAGAGAACGAAAAACAACTCTAGAACCCGTAAAGGAAAGAGAAAAACTGTTGCTAACAAGAAAAAAGCTAGTAAATAATCGTTAGGAATTATGGCAAAACAAACTAAAGTAGTTAAGAAAAGAAAAGTAAAAGTTGAAGCTATTGGTGAAGCTCATATTCAGGCTTCTTTCAATAACATCATCATTTCTTTAACAAATAAAAACGGAGAGGTAATCTCTTGGGCTTCTGCCGGTAAAATGGGTTTCAGAGGTTCTAAAAAGAATACTCCATTTGCTGCTCAGATGGCAGCTGAAAATTGCTCTGCTGTAGCTCACGAAGCTGGATTAAGAAGAGTAAAGGTGTTTGTGAAAGGTCCGGGTGCAGGTAGAGAATCTGCTATCAGATCCATCCACAATTCAGGAATTGAAGTTAGCGAAATCATTGATGTGACTCCTATGCCGCACAATGGATGTAGACCACCAAAAAGAAGAAGAGTTTAATTTTTAGAATTTACCCATTATGGCAAGATATATTGGACCTAAAACTAAGATTGCTAGAAAGTTTGGTGCTGCAATCTACGGAGATGACAAAAACTTCGAGAAAAGAAAAAACCAACCGCCAGGACAACACGGTCCTAACAAAAGAAGAGGTGCTAAAAAATCTGAATACGCAGTTCAGTTAGCTGAAAAGCAAAAAGCTAAATATACTTACGGTATTTTAGAAAGACAGTTTGCTAACTTATTCGACAAAGCACACAGAAGTAAAGGGGTAACAGGTGAAGTTCTATTACAACTTTGCGAATCCAGATTGGATAACGTAGTATACAGATTAGGTTTTGCTAAAACAAGATCTGCTGCTAGACAGCTTGTTTCTCACAGACACATTACTGTGAACGGTGAGCTGGTAAATATTCCATCTTATTTGCTTAAAGCAGGTGATGTAATTGCAGTAAGAGAAAAGTCTAAATCTCTTGAAGTGGTTACAAATGCATTAGCTTCTAAAGCAAATTATGAGTGGTTACAATTCAACGATGAGAAGAAAGAAGGTACTTTCGTTTCTGCTCCTGAGAGAATCCAAATTCCGGAAGACATCAAGGAACAGCTTATCGTCGAACTTTACTCTAAATAATTTTTTAATCAAATTTTTGCTCAACCCAATAATATGGCAATTTTACAATTCATAAAACCCGATAAAGTAATTTTACTTAACTCTGATGAATTTAGAGGTCAATTCGAATTCAGACCACTAGAACCAGGTTTCGGGCTTACAATCGGTAATGCTTTGAGAAGAGTGTTGCTTTCTTCTCTGGAAGGTTATGCTATTTCATCTATCAAAATAGAAGGTGTAGAGCACGAATTTTCAACTATTCCAGGAGTAATCGAAGATGTTACCGAAATTATTCTTAACCTTAAGCAGGTAAGATTAAAAGCTACGGCAGAAAACCAATCGAATGAGCAGGTTGTTGCTAAAGTTTCAGGTCAAACGGTTATTACTGCTGGTGATTTAGGTAAGTCTGTCAACGGATTTGAGGTTCTTAACCCGGATTTGGTGATCTGCAACCTGAACAGTGATGTAACTTTCGAAATTACTTTCAATATAGAAAAAGGAAGAGGGTATGTTCCTTCTGAACAAAATAAGTCAAACAATGCACCTGTAGGTACAATTGCGATTGACTCTATTTTCACGCCAATCAAGAAAGTACAGTATAGCATTGAAAATTATCGTGTAGAGCAAAAAACAGACTACGAAAAACTTGTATTAGATATAGAAACTGACGGATCTATCAGTCCTCAGAACGCTTTAACAGAAGCTTCTAAGATATTAATTTATCACTTTATGCTGTTCTCTGATGAGAGAATCACGCTTGAAACGGAAGCTGTAAAAGCATCTATCCAATATGATGAGGAAACTCTGCATACAAGACAACTCCTTAAGTCTAAATTAGCAGATATGGATCTTTCCGTAAGAGCCCTTAACTGTCTGAAAGCGGCTGAAGTGGAAACTCTTGGAGAATTGGTTTCTTACAGTAAGTCTGATTTGATGAAATTCAGAAATTTTGGTAAAAAATCTTTGACAGAACTAGAAGAATTAGTGCATTCAAAAGGTCTTAACTTCGGTTTCGACGTTGCAAAATATAAGTTAGACGCTGATAAATAATTAATAATGAGACACGGTAAAAAATTCAATCACTTAGGAAGAACAGCTTCTCACAGAAGTGCTATGCTTTCTAATATGGCTTGTTCTCTAATTGAGCATAAAAGAATCAACACTACTGTTGCTAAAGCTAAAGCTTTAAGAGTATATGTTGAGCCTCTATTAACAAAAGCAAAAGAAGATACTACACACAACAGAAGAATTGTTTTTTCATATCTTCAAAATAAAGAAGCAGTTGCTGAATTGTTCAGAACGGTAGCTCCAAAAATCGCTGAGAGAAACGGTGGTTATACAAGAATCATCAAGACAGGATTCAGACCAGGTGATGCTGCTGATACTGCTCTAATCGAATTGGTAGACTTCAACGAGCTTTACAATCCGAATGCGGAAGAGAAAAAAGCGACAAGAAGAAGCAGAAGATCTGCAACAGCTAAGAAAGAAGCTGTAGTAGCTGAAGCTCCTGTAGTAGAAGAAAAAGCTGCTGAGCCAACGGCTGAAGCTGCAGATTCTACAGAAGAAAAAACTGAAGAATAATATTCATCAGATATAAAAATAAAAACCGTTCAGATTACTGAGCGGTTTTTTTATGCATTATATTTTGGTTTTTACAAGCTGGATGATATTGTTCCCCTGATTCAGGATCAGGCTGTCTTTTTTCACAGTAGCTTTCATATCCATTTTTTCGTAGATGGTTTCACTGCCGTTGGATTCTACTTTATTCAGGATGAAAGTCTTATTATTGCTTCTTATACTCATTGTTTTTTCTGGATAATTAAAAATAACTTTTGCGAGACTTCCGTCGGTGGCTTTATACACATAATCTGTCTTTATACTTTTCTTTCCGTTAATATCTGTATCATAGCTTACCGTTGAGTCTATTTTGCCATTATCTGCCAAAATGGGACCTGAATCATTAGTTTTCAGCACACTTTTATTTCCTTCTTCACTTTTTTTGCAGCTTATCAACGACAAAGAAATCGCTGAAATAGCGATCAAAAGTACATTTTTCATGATGTTAATTTTTTTAAGGTATTGATTGTTAAATATTTTCGTTTGTAAAATAATTTTCACTAAATTTAGTAAAAACAAAAACTAAACCAAAAAGCTATGAACTCAAACTCTGAATATTACACAAAAGGGTAATTGACTTTGTTTTGTTTTCTGTTGAAATTTGTCTTAAACAAAATAACCGACATGAGCATTTCCATAGCCATAGTAGAAGACGAAAAAAACTACAACAATGCGTTGAAGAAAGTCATCAATTATCAGGATGACATGAAAGTCGTTGCGCAGTTTTTTGATGGAAATGAAGCTTTAAAAAATCTTTCTGACCTTTCTCCGGATGTGGTAATGATGGATATTCAGCTACAGGATATGCTCGGTATTGAAATTATCGAAAAGCTTAGGAAGGGATTGCCTCAAACGCAATTTATCATGTGTACCAGTTTTGAAGATGACGAAAAAGTCTTCAATTCCTTAAAAGCCGGCGCAATGGGCTACCTTGTAAAAGGTGAAAGCATGGATAAAATCCTTTCTTCAATAAGAGATGTATACAACGGTGGTGCTCCGATGAGTTTCTCGATTGCCCGAAAAGTTCTTAGTCATTTTGAAAGGAAGCTTCCCGAAATAAAAGGCTTTGATGAACTTACGGAAAGAGAAAAAGAAGTACTGGAACTTTTATCTCAAGGACTGCTCTACAAAGAAATCGCGGATAAAAAATTCATCAGTATTGATACCGTTAAAAAACACGTCGGAAACATTTACAGAAAACTCCACGTAAACAACAAAGTGGAGGCTATTAATAAATTTAACCATTTTAAAAACTAAGAATTATGGATGCAAAATCTTATTTGGAAAACTTTAACTGTATTGAAGCAAAACTTCAAGCTATTAAAGGAATTATAGAATTAAGTTGTGACAAATTTGATTCAAATAGAAAAATATCAACTTACAAAGCATTTGCTTCAGAAGAACCTCTACCTTCAGATGAAGCTCAAATAAATAGAGAATTATTTAATACCTTGTATGGTAGTGATTTTAAGAATAATGATAGTTTTATTATTAAACGTAAAGTAATCAACGATATAGTTGGGAGTAACTGGACTAAAAATTATCTTCATATTTTTTTTGTTAATGATAAAACTAATCAAAGTAAATTATCTTTAGTATTTAGATTTTCAATGACTGAAACTTTTAATTATGCCAATTTAGATGACATTAGTGATGATTCCGCTTATTGGTTAATGGATAATGGAACCGTTGAAGCTTTCAATAATTCTGATGACAGTTTTAGTAATATAATGCGAAGTTTTAGAGAAGGAGTAGGTACAAAAATATCAAAAAAATCAAATTCTAAACTTACAGAGTATATTACTTATGATATGTCAAAGCTTTTGTTATTTAAAGGTTTTGAACAAGATATTGTGTATGAATTAATGTGTAAAAAAGAGGGGTATGATATAAGAGTCGGTTTACAAACACTTATAGACGATAAAGATCGAATTCACCATTATGATATTGGAGGAGCTATTACTAAAGGCTATTATGATTTAGGAAACTTAAAACCATAATATTGATAATACATTATTTATACAATATTCTTTTAATCATAGTATTGATTAAATCTTTTATTCTGGGTGAAAAAAATGGTTTTTCTACCCAGAATAATTTATTTTTTTATCTTTTTGTAACAGTTCTGGTTGAAGGCTATTCATTTGTTGTTGATAAGATTGATGAAAGTATATTGATAGGATTACAATATAATTTATATTTGATGTTTGTTACTGTATTCTTTTATTTTTTTTATTCTAAAAGTTTTTATTCTAAAATCCCTAAAGCTTTATCTAAAATATCATTATTGATTTGTCAATTATTTATAATATTTTTCACCAAATTCTTAGGATTAGATTTTGATGAAAAAATTGCGATTGCAGCTATGTTATTTTTAATAGTTCATTCAATAATTTGGTATTGTAATAAACTTTTTTCAGTAGATGATGATAAAATTTTTAATGATCCCAATTTTTGGATCAGTTCAGGTTTACTTTTATGGAGTTGTTTTGGGATTTTTAGATGTTTACCTATGTACTATTTTTATAACCATGATAAAGAGTTTTCAAATTTTATTAAAAGTAATTTTGATGTAGTAAATATAATCTTGTATTTATTAATTTTTATTTCTTTGTTTAAATATGAGTATAATTTTAAAAGAAGAACTTCCTCAAATCATTAAGAGTACTTATATTTTAGCTTCAATCATAGTACTTTTCTTTGTAATATTTATAATTTTTGTTGTATTGATGTACAACCGAAAGCAACTTCTCTACCTCAAAGAAAAGCAACTCAAAGAATCCGAACACCAAAACCAGCTCCTTCAAAAAGAGCTTGAAAAACAAAAATCCATAGAAGCAGAGCGTGAAAGAATTTCCCACGACATGCATGATGATCTGGGCGCGGGAATTTCAGCGTTAAAACTTCAGGCAGAATTTTTAAAACAACGGGCAGAAAATGATGATCTGAAAAATGATATTGATGAACTCCTGAAAACCTCCGAAGAAATGAATCTTTCCATGCGGGAAATGCTTTGGAGCCTCAATTCAGGAAACGATACGTTGGGAAGCTTCATCGATTATTCAAAGATGTATGCACAAAATTTTTTGAAAAAAACAAAGATTCTCCTGCTCACATAAAGTGAAAACGTTGTTTTGGAAACAATAATCACAACAGAACAGAGACGGAATTTATTTCTATGCTTAAAAGAAGCCCTGAACAATGCTTACAAGCATAGCCAATCCAATCAGATTAAATTGTCATTCATCCAGAAAGACAAAGAATTCATGATGAAAATCTCCGACAACGGAATAGGAATTAACCGCGAAAAATCAGAAGGAAACGGACTCCGAAATATGAAACGGAGAATGCAGGAACAAAACGGACACTGCGAAGTCACAACAGAAAATGGAACACATCTGTTTTTCAGAATCGATTTGTAGAATATTTTCACAAGAACAATCCTATTGATTTTTATTGAAATATTCCCTTTTTGTGTAATTGTTTTACAAACGTTTCTATCATACATTTGATATAACAAAAATACTAAAACCATGGAATTATCAATTATGTTATTAATTATGCTTGCTACAGGTATTGTAGGTGGCTGTGTTAATTATTTATTACCATCAAACAGAAAGCAAGATGGAACATTAGAACTAAGTTTCTTAAGATCTATTGTTTTAGGAATAGGAGCAACACTTTTAGTACCTATTTTTCTAAATACTGTTGATAGCCAATTAATGGACGATATTAAACTATGTAGTGAAAAAACACAAGAAAAAAGGATTAATCTTGGTAATGAAAAGCAAAAGCAACAAATTTCAATTCCCATTAAAAAAGCTCATTCTGATTCTCCAAATGTGATCACAACTAATGTAGTATCTCTGAGAAAAGATTCTTTATCCACAAAAGACTCGGTAAAATCTCAAAAAAATACTATCAATAAATCTGTGGATATAGTTCAGCCATCAAAAGATTCGGATCATAACGCAGGTAAAAAATATCTTTTATGGGGAGCATATTGTGCATTAGCTGCAATAGCGGGATTTAAGTTTATAGAACTTATTATTAAAAATGTATTACGAGCTGAAGAAGTGAGAATCTTAAGACACGAAAATCTGGAAAAAGAAAAAGAATTAGACAAAACTAAGGAAGAAAAGGAAAAGAAAGAAAAAGAATTACAGAAAAGAAAAAAATTATCTACCGCTAATCTAGTTGAGAGTGAAGCCGTAGTAAAAAATGATATAGAAAGCAATTTTAACACGAAAGAAATATATAAACATAGTAATGAAAAAACAGTTGATTACTTTCCCAAAATATTTGTTATGCCAGCTTTGCCGGGTATTACCAACTTAGACGATCCGCAAAAAGGTAGATTTGGTGGGAAATCGGAAGTTAACAATAGAAAACTTTCTGCAACCGTTACAGAGTCAAGATTGTCCGGATTTTTCAATGTTTCATTGAAGGTATCTTCTGCTGATGCAAATAATCCTATAATTTCAGAAACCTATTTTTACCTCCATGATACCTTTCTTAATCCGGTAAGAAAAGTTCTGCCAATTAATGGAGAAGTGGTATTAGAAGATTTATTAAGTTATGGAGCTTTTACAGTAGGAGTAATAACGGATTTCGGGGAAACAATTTTAGAACTAGATCTATCCGAAGGAAATTTTCCGAAAAAGTTTAAAGAAAGTTAATAGTTGAAATCAGAAAGTTAAACAAACAGATATATATTATTTTAAAAGTAAAATATGGCAGCATCATTTTTATGGTGCTGTTTTTTTGTAGTAAGATTCACCCGTTTGGGTAATTGACAGAGGTTTGTTTTTAAAGGAACTTTGATGAAGAATTTAAAAATTAATAGCCATGAAAACTAAAATTTTACTTGTGGTCTTATGTATAATCATGTTGTCCTGTAAATCAATAACAGAAACACAAACGATTAATTACAATTTTTCGAAAGGAGAATTTAATAATGTTCCTATAAAACCTGTTCAAGGGCAGCCTGTTGTTTTAAAAATTGAACATATTAATAACCTGTTTTATAAAGTTAACATTGAGTCAAAAGATATAGCAATACAAGATAAAAATCTCTTTGATGAAGAACGTCCAAAATCAGATAAGTCTCCAGAACCTTCTGAACCGAAAAAATTAGATTCTCCTGTGAAAATTGAAAATGAAATTCAAAAATCGGTTAATAAAGAAAAGTTTGAAGACAGATCAAATAAAGAACTTTCAAAAAAAATCACTGAGATTGAAAAACAAATAGAAAATAATTCAACTCTGCTAAAAGCTAAGAAATTTGAAAGGGACAATGTAATGGGCAAAATAGAAAACATAAACAAGCAATTGTCTTCAATGGAATCGTCAGATGATTTAAAAGCAAAAATTGATTCTTTGAAACCTGAAAATGATAAAATGAGAGCAGAAGTACAAAAAAAGATAGAGAAGAGAAATAAATTAGATAAAAATCAAGCGAATTATGAAAGTGAAATTAAAAGTATAAATGCTCAAATCGCTGAATATGTAAATAAAAATGACATGCTTAATTCTGAGTTAAAAAAAATTACGGATCAAGATAAAACAGCAAAGGAAATAATTGTTGATTATTTACGCGGAATAAAAAAGATGTATGCAGATCTTTATCTATCTGCAAACCAAATTTATAAGATTAATGACAATTACAATAGCTATATAGATAAAGTACTTTCACCCGAACTTACGTTAGAAGAATATACCAAAATAAAAAATAATGCGGAATTAGAAAATGCCGTAATCCTTAAAGAAGGAAAATTAAATGAATGCAACAGCGAAATTAACCTTTTCGACAATATTAAAACTAATCTTTTAATGAAGCTTAATGATGTTGAATTAGATAAGATCAAAGACCTATTAACAAAGCTTTCAGATGGTCAAAGTCTTATTACAAAATTGAACGATGATATTTCAACAGTTAAAAAAGACATAAACGATCTCTCAAAAACAGTCAATGATCTCAATATTAGAAAAAAACTGAATTATGTAGAAGGCTTAAATAGAATTCTATCAAATCCCGAAACTTACATCTATACTTCTCCTCCGATACAAGGATATGAAGATTATTTAAAATTTGATGTCAATATTACCGGCAAAAAAGCAGAAGACGGAAAATATATCATTGACAGATCAAAACTATTTGAATACAAAGAATATTTAAAAGGAGGTGTCCGTTTTGATTTTAGTATAGGTACAGTGTTTGATATAGGATCGAAACAACAGGAATACGAAATACAGCAAATAAATAATGACTTTAAGATTGTTCAGAAAACAAACAATAAATACATACCTACCATTGCTGGAATGTTACATACAAGCTGGAGATCGTCAAGCAATTTCGCATTCGGATTCACATTTGGCATTTCTATGGATATGACTAAACTTCAGTTAAACTCATTATTTCCGGGAATAAGCTTACTCGTAGGGAAAACAGATAAAATTATTTTCACAACAGGTCCTGCGCTAAGAAAAATATCAGAGTTGAAGTATGGATATGAAGCAAATCAGTTTGTATCCTCTTCATCAGAAAATTATCTTACTGATAGTTATAAATTAGGCTGGTTTATTGGTGTAAGTTGGAATTTAACCAACAAGCAAAAATCATTAATGAGGCTCGCTTATTAATAAACTTTATCTTACAGAAATCCTCCAACACCGGAGGATTTTTTATCATTAAACCATCCAGATTATCATAATATCAAAATTAACTAAAATTTAACTCACAATAACCCCATAAATTCCCATTCATTTGCTTCAAAAACTCAAAAATTCATTAAATTTGTCTGAACTATAAAAAAACGAACAATGAGTTACATTTCTTACATAGAAGCGAGACAAATTTTGGATTCAAGAGGAAATCCTACAGTTGAAGTAGATGTATTCACGGAAAGTGGTGCGATGGGACGTGCTGCGGTACCTTCCGGAGCTTCTACAGGAGAACATGAAGCGGTGGAATTGCGCGACGGCGGTTCAGAATATATGGGGAAAGGAGTTCTTAAAGCTGTTGAGAATGTAAGAGAAGTGATTGCGCCTGAGTTGGTAGGTCTTCCTGTTTACGATCAGAATCTTATCGACCAGATTATGATCGATCTTGACGGAACCAATAATAAAGGAAATCTTGGAGCAAATGCAATTCTTGGTGTTTCTTTGGCAGCGGCTAAAGCAGCAGCAGCAGAATTGAAAATGCCTTTGTACAAATATGTTGGCGGTGTCAATGCAAACACCCTTCCTGTTCCGATGATGAACGTGATCAACGGAGGTTCTCACTCTGATGCGCCGATTGCGTTTCAGGAATTTATGATCATGCCGGTAAAAGCAGATTCTTTCTCTCACGCATTGAGAAAAGGAACGGAAATTTTCCACAACCTTAAATCGATTCTTCATTCAAGAGGTTTATCTACTGCGGTAGGTGATGAAGGAGGTTTCGCACCAACGTTCAAAGGAACAGAAGATGCTTTGGATACTTTACTTCAGGCTATTGAAAAAGCTGGGTACAAGCCGGGTGATGATATTATGTTGGCGCTTGACTGTGCAGCTTCTGAATTCTACAAAGACGGAATCTATGATTACAGAAAATTCCAGACTCCGGATGCCGCTCAGTTCTCAAGCAGCGAGCAGGTTTCTTACCTTGCTGAACTGGCAGCGAAATATCCGATCATTTCAATTGAAGACGGAATGCAGGAAAACGACTGGGAAGGCTGGAAAATGTTAACCGATAAAATCGGAGACCGAGTACAGTTGGTAGGAGACGATTTATTCGTAACCAATGTTGAAAGGCTATCAAGAGGAGTAAAAGAAGGAATTGCAAACTCAATCTTGGTAAAAGTAAACCAGATCGGATCTCTCTCTGAAACAATGGCAGCGGTACAAATGGCGCAGAACAACAGATTCACTTCTGTAATGTCTCACAGATCAGGAGAAACTGAAGACTCTACAATCGCAGATTTGGCAGTAGCAATGAACTGCGGACAGATTAAAACAGGATCGGCTTCAAGATCAGACAGAATGGCGAAATACAACCAGCTGTTGAGAATTGAAGAAGCTCTTGGTGAAACCGCAGTTTTCCCGGGCTTAGGTGCTTTTAAAATCAAAAGATAATTAATCGAATTTATAAATAACGGCAAGCGAAATTTTTAGTTTGCCGTATTTTGTAATAAGTAGTATATTTAGAAAAAAATAAATTAAATAATGTCAGACAACAAGGTAATATTGAATTACGACGGTAATTCATATGAATATCCAATTGTGGATAGTACTATCGGAGACAGAGGAATCGATATTTCAAAATTAAGAGACCAGACAGGTCTAATCACTCTTGATTTAGGGTATAAGAACACCGGAGCTACACTTAGTGACATCACTTACTTAGACGGAGACAAAGGAGAATTATTCTATAGAGGATATCCGATCGAGCAGATCGCTGAGAAATCCAACTTCACAGAAGTGATGTATCTTTTGTTACACGGTGAATTGCCTTCTCAGGATCAGTACAATTCTTTCGAATCAAACATTAAAAAATATAATTTCGTAGCAGAGGAGATGAAAAAGATCATGGATGCTTTCCCTCGTTCTGCTCACCCAATGGGAGTTTTATCTTCTTTAACTTCTGCGTTAACAGCGTTTAATCCAAAAGCAGTTAACGTAAATTCTAAAGAAGAAATGGATCATGCGGCAGAATTGTTAATTGCAAAATTCTCTCACCTTTGCGCATGGACGTACAGAAAAACTCAGGGATTGCCGCTTAATCATGGAGACAACAGCCTGAATTATGTAGAAAACTTCTACAAAATGGCTTTCAGAATGCCAAATCAGGAATTTGAAATCGATCCTGTTGTAGTAGGAGCTTTGGATAAACTGTTAATTCTTCATGCAGATCACGAGCAAAACTGTTCTACTTCTACAGTGAGAATGGTAGGTTCTGCTCATACAGGTCTTTTTGCTTCAGTTTCTGCAGGGGTTTCTGCACTTTGGGGACCACTTCATGGTGGAGCAAACCAGGCAGTTATCGAAATGCTTGAACTGATCGAAAAAGATGGAGGAGATGTATCTAAATACATTGCAAAAGCAAAAGATAAAAACGATAACTTCCGTTTAATGGGATTCGGACACAGAGTATACAAAAACTTCGATCCGAGAGCTAAAATCATCAAGAAAGCTGCTGATGATATTCTTAATGCATTAGGAATTCAGGATAAAGCGCTTGATATTGCAATGCAGTTGGAAAGAGTAGCTCTTGAAGACGAATACTTCGTAGAAAGAAAACTATATCCAAACGTAGATTTCTATTCAGGAATTATCTACAGAGCATTAGGAATTCCTACAGAAATGTTCACCGTAATGTTCGCATTAGGAAGACTTCCGGGATGGATTTCTCAGTGGAAAGAAATGAGACTGAAAGGAGACCCGATCGGAAGACCAAGACAGGTTTACCAAGGGGCTCCAAAAAGAGACTATATTGATATGGTTAACAGGTAATCAGTATCCTGATATAAATAAAATCCCGAAGCTTGCTTTGGGATTTTTTTATTTCTCAGCTTTGGAAAATTTTTTTATTTTTTTACTGCTGTATTTGTATCATCGTCCTTACACCTTGGATCATTATCATCGAAGCTCTTCCTGTTTCAATAAAATATTCTAAAATTTTGCCATTTTCCAGTTCTACAGAACCTAAGGAAAATCTCTGTGTTTCACTTTTAAAATTTCCATAAAATTGATCTGTTGAATTGATCAGGCTTCCTGAAGAAAGTATTCCGTTTTGTAGAGTAACGAGTTTCTTCGTAGTTAAAACACTTAAATTATCAGCATCTATAATGATTGAGCATATAATTAATTCATCGTTATGTAATTCAAAAGGATAGTTTGTAAACAAATTTTTTGAATCATTTTCATAGAATGTACTCCATTTGAAATCATAAGGTTTCATTGTACATCTCTTAATTTTTGCGATGCAGATATGGTGTAAAGATTTGTCTGATTTTTTCATTCTGATTAACAAAAATAAACTAAAAAATAAAACCTGCTTCAAAAGCAGGCTTTAATTTTAATTTCTGGTTATGGACACTGGCATCTGTCGCAAGTCCAGAGTGTACATTTTCCTGTTTCAAAATCATATTCGCAGCAACGTCTTGCGGTGGTTGCTCCTCCAATGATGTTTTTTTGTTGCTCTCTGCCTAATTTTTGTGCTTTAAGAAGCACGGTTTTTTTTGCGTTCATGATTTTTTTGTGTTTGATTGTTAATGTTTTATAGTCTAATTTTTCTCAAAATTATATCACTAATATAGGAATTTTAATTGATATTTACTCAATTTTATTGAAAAATAATTCATAATCTAATTATATTGAATAAAATTATCTGATAAAATCGCTTATTTAAGTGAATAAATGCTTTAGTCTATCAATCTGCTGAAGTAAAAAACTGTAAGAAGATTATTTCATAGATTTATATTGCGCAGATCGCCTAAAAACAGGACAAAAGTTTCCCAGATTCAGTCCTTTACTTATATTTGTAGCATTGCATAAATCTTTATGAAGCTAAATATAAAAAACGAAACGGGAAGGCTGAAATCAGTGGTTTTAGGGCAGCCCAATTCAATGGGAGCAGTTCCTACATTAGAGGAAAGCTATGATGCAAAGTCATATCATTCAATCGAAAATAACATCTATCCGAAAGAGTCGGATATCATCCATGAAATGAACGCTTTTGAAGCAGTTTTAAAAAAATATGACGTAGAAGTTCTTCGTCCGGACATCATTGCAGATTACAATCAGGTTTTTGCAAGAGATGTTGCCTTTGTAATCGATGATAAAATGATCATTTCCAATGTTATTGCAGACCGTGCAGACGAACAGGAAGCTTATAAAACGGTTTTTGAAAAAGTGGCGTGGAGAAAAATAATTAATCTTCCGGAAACAGCACACATTGAAGGTGGAGATGTTATTGTCTGGGACGATTTTCTGTTTATCGGAACGTGTTTCAGTGAAGATTACAGAAGTTATAAAACGGCAAGAACCAATGAATATGCGATCGAAATTCTGAAAGAATACTTTCCTAAAAAAAGAATCATCGATCTGGAACTGAAAAAGAACGACAGGATACCATACGAAGGAATTTTACACTTGGACTGTACATTCAATCCTATCGGAAAAGATAAATGTATTATTTATAAAGACGGATTTGTAGACGAAAGCGATTACCGACTGATTATTGATATTTTCGGGGAAGAAAACTGTTTCCAGGTTACAGCAGAAGAAATGTTTGAAATGTTCCCGAATATTTTTTCAATCTCTCCGGAAATCGTAGTTTCCGACAAAGCATTCACCAGAATGAACAATCATCTCAGAAACGAATGGGGAATGACCGTTGAAGAAATTCCGTACCGCGAGATTTCTAAAATGGGAGGATTGTTGAGATGTTCTACAATGCCGCTTGTTAGAGAGTAGTTGAGTTTGAGAGTCTGAGTGTTTTAGAGTTAGAAAGTTTTGGGGCTGAGTTGTTGTTATTTTTTCTATTTTAGCTTAAAATACAAAGATGTCAACAATTAAATTTCACCAAGATTTAAAGGTGTTTCAAAAGTCAGTAGAATTTGCGATGATAATTTTTGAACTCACAAAATCTTTTCCTAAAGAAGAACTCTACTCTCTTACAGATCAAATAAGGCGTTCATCACGATCCGTTTCGGCAAATATAAGCGAAGCTTGGGGAAAAAGAAAGTATGAAAAATCTTTCGTCGCAAAGCTTACAGATTCTGAAGGAGAAGCAAGAGAAACCCAAACATGGCTCTTGTACGCATGGAAATGCAAATATATAAATGAAGAACAGTTTATTAGTTTAAATAAACAATACAATCAAATAATCGGGATGTTGGTCAATATGATGAGTCAGTCTGGAAAATGGTGTTCGTTTTCACAAAATAAGAATGAGTAGTAATTTTGCACTAAAACACTAAAACACTAAAACACTAAAACACTAAAACACTAAAACACTAAAACACTAAAACACTCAGACTCTCAAACCCAAAACACCCTCAAACCCAAAGTATGCAGACAACAGATACAGTACTAATGATAGAGCCGATTGCATTCGGATTTAATGCAGAAACGGCAAAAAATAATTATTTTCAGGTAGAGCAGAAAGGTTTCGATACCCAGTTCAAAGCTTTGTCTGAATTTAAAGCTTTTGTTGAAAAATTACGAAGCAAAGGAATCAATGTCATCACCATAAAAGATACATTGGATCCACATACTCCGGATTCTATTTTCCCAAACAACTGGGTAAGTTTTCATAATGACGGAAAAGTGGTTTTATATCCGATGTTCGCTTCCAACAGAAGAGTGGAAAGAAGAGACGATATTATTGAAACCATTAAAGAACAGGGATTTGAAGTCGCTGAAATCGACGACTGGTCTTTTCCTGAAACACAGGGACACTTTTTGGAAGGAACAGGAAGCATGATCTTCGATCACGATAACAAAATTGCTTACGGTTCGGTTTCTTTAAGACTGGATGAAAACCTGTTCAGAGAATTTTGCGAGAAGTACGGTTTTACACCGGTTGTTTTTCATTCATTCCAAACCGTTGGAGAGGAAAGACTTCCGATTTACCACACCAATGTAATGATGTGTGTAGCAGATAAATTTGTGGTAATCTGTCTGGATTGTATAGATGATGAACTCGAAAGAAGCAAAGTCATTGAAACCATTAAAAACTCAGGAAAAGAAATTATTGAAATTTCTGAAGAGCAGATGCAGCAGTTTGCCGGAAATATGCTTCAGGTAAATAATAAAGACGGACAGAAATTTTTGGTAATGAGTGAAACCGCTTATAAATCCTTACATCAGGATCAGGTTTCAGCAATTGAAAAGTATTGTGAGATTATCTATTCAGATTTAAATACAATTGAAGTAAACGGAGGCGGAAGTGCACGTTGTATGCTTGCAGAAGTTTTCTTACCAAAAAAATAATATATTTGCTGAAAATACATTGAATTGGAATCAATTACCAGCAAAGGTTTACATATTCTTCTGACTTTGGAAACGGAGTCAGAAGCTTTGTTAATAGACGGTGACGGTTTCTTGACATTTACCGAAAATATGCTCGCAACAAAAGACGTGGAAATTGTAGGAATTACCAGTCATATTTTTGAAAATAACAGCTTTACTTCCGCGGTTTGTCTTAAAGAATCCCACCTCTGTATTCATACGTGGCCGGAATTTAAACAACTTACTTTTGATGTTTTTCTCTGCAATTATCTGCAGGATAACACAGAAAAAGTTGAAAAAATTGCAGATGAAGTAATAGACTATTTTAAAGCTAAAACCATTCAGAAACACAAAATTTACAGATAAAAAATGTATTACACTTGTCCTTTATGTAAGACAGAGAATAAGATTGATGCAGATTTTCAGATCACAGAATACATTTGCCGATCTTGTTCCAATCTTATTGATATTCAAAAAAATACTTCTACAAAGGTTGTTAAGAAACCTATAGAAAACGTAGTGCTGGAAATCGGGCAGAAAGGAATTATTGATGAAAAAGAATATACCGTTACAGGAATTATCATCCGCAAATACGGAACCAGTATTTTTTGGAGAGAATATTATTTAAAAGATACAAAAGGAGAAGATGCTTTTTTAAGTGAGAGTGATGGACACTGGACTTTTCTTCATACCATTAATGCAATGGATGTAAAGAAAAAACTGAACGGAAAAGTAATGGAACTGCATGGAAGAAATTTCCGCTGGTACGAAACTACAGAATGCACCATTCATTCTGCAGCAGGTTTTTTTGAAGATAAACTGGATTTCGGACTGGCAACATACAAAGAGTACGTGAATGCGACTCAGATGATTTCGCATGAACACTCTAAAGGTAAAAATGAATTCTTCTTTGGCGAACATATCTCAAAATACAAAGTAAAAAAAGCATTCGGGATTTCAAACCTTCCCAATTATTCAGGAATAGGAATTGTTCAGCCATTTTATGTAAATGTAAAGCACACCATTAATATTATGGCGGTTTCAGCATTATTAATCAGCCTGATTCAGTTATATGTAGTCGGGACGAGAACCAATAAATCGGTTTTTGAGCAGGAAATTAATTTTGCAGATGTCCGCAATAAAGAAATGGTCAGCAAAAGCTTTGATTTATCAGGCGGTTCTGCCCCATTGAAAGTTGAGGTATATTCCAATGTGGATAATTCCTGGGCAAATGTCGGCTTAGGATTGGTGAACGAGAAAACCAACGAAATTGTCTATGCTTCAAAAGATATTGAAGAATATCACGGATATGAAGACGGTGAAAACTGGAGCGAAGGAAGAAAGAATGAAAGTTTTAATTTTTGCGGAGTAGCTCCCGGAAAATACCATTTCACGATTTCAGCAGAAAAACAGGAAACTCCAAAGGAAACTCCACCTTCTTATTATGCAACTCAGGACGGAAGTTTAACCTTATCCAGAGATAACAACGGAACCATTAATGTTACCAACAACAATACGATGGAAACAACGGCTTTCGGAAGCTCAAAAATGATTAAGGAAGACACAATAAGCAGTCTCGGACAATTTGTTCATCAGACTTTAGGAAAAGCGGATATCGACTCCCTTCTGAATACCAATCTTGCAGCCGGAACCACAACAGCAGAGTTAACCGAAAACAAATCGGTTAAAATTAAAGCAGAATGGCTTCCTGTTTCCTTCAGGAATTTTGTGTTTATTCTTTTGTTTATCATCGGGTTTGTCGCAGCAGTCTGGTTCGGAAGAAAATCTTTCGAAAGATCAAAATGGTTCAACAGTTCAAATTCACCTTACACCTACTCATAAACGATGGAAACTATTATTAATTACATAAAAGAACACTGGATTCTCTGTCTCATCGGAGTATTTTTTGTCGGCTGGTTTACTTATCTCACTTTTGACGGCAACCAATTCTGCGACTGCGAGAAAACGGAAACATACAGAGACGGAACAACGCGAAGACATCACTCTTCCGGAGTGGGCTATTACAGATACTATCACAAATAAAAAATATAAGCTATGGATCAGATCAACTTTTTACCGGTCATCAATTCAGTGATTTATTCCTTTCTGGGAATTGCCATATTGCTGGTTTGTTATTTAATCATTGAAAAAATAACGCCGGAAAAAACGTGGTACGAAATCTCTCACAATAAAAATACTGCTTTGGCGATTATTTTCGGAGCATTCATCATCGGGATATCAATGATCATAAGCGCAGCAATTCATGGATAAAAAGAGGATTCCTCTTGAACTGCTGTTGATGTTTTCGGTGTTTGTCATCGCAACCTGCGGACTGATCTACGAATTGGTGGCGGGAGCTTTGGCGAGCTATCTTTTGGGCGATTCCGTGAAGCAGTTTTCCTTCATCATCGGAGTCTATCTTTTTTCGATGGGAGTGGGATCATATTTTGCCAAATTCATCAAAGGAAATTTAATTGATAAATTCATAGAAATTGAAATTCTGGTCGGGATCATCGGCGGAATAAGCTCTGTGGTTTTATTTATTCTGTTCAATACTTTGGCTCATTTTGAAGCTGTTTTATACCTTTTTGTGTTTTTTACGGGCTGTCTGGTTGGAGTAGAAATTCCGTTGTTGATGAATATTCTAAAAGACAGAGTTCAGTTCAAAGATCTCGTTTCAAATGTTTTCGCCTTTGATTATATCGGAGCTTTATTGGCTTCTATTCTGTTTCCTTTGGTATTGATACCGCAATTGGGAATCGTAAAAACCCCTCTGTTTTTTGGCTTGGTTAATATTTCCATTGCCATATTTTTATGTTTTTATCTGAAAAATGAACTTTCAAAACCAGTTTCATTAAGAGTTAAATCAATCGGAGCCTTTCTTTTGCTTGTTATTCTCTTTATTTTTTCAGACAGAATTTTATCATTTTCGGAAGAAAAACTGTACGGTGAAAATGTCGTTTACACCAAAAGTTCGCCCTACCAAAGAATCGTTTTAACCAGAAACAGCCGCGAATTCAGATTATATCTTAATAATAATTTACAGTTTTCTTCGGTAGACGAATACCGTTATCATGAAGCGTTGGTTCATCCTGCGATGTCGATGGCTAAAAAGATCGATCATATTTTAATTCTCGGTGGCGGAGACGGTTTTGCCGTTCGGGAAGTTTTAAAATACAAAGAAGTAAAAGACATCACTCTGGTCGATTTAGACGGAGAAATGACGGATTTTTTCAGGAATAATGAAACCATGCGCCAATTGAACCAAAGTTCTTTATCCAATCCAAAGCTGAAAGTAATCAACAAAGATGCTTATATCTGGGTAAAAGAAAACTCAAAAAAGTACGATGTCATTATCATCGATTTTCCAGATCCTTCCAATTACAGTTTAGGAAAATTGTATTCCTTACAGTTTTACAAAGAGCTGGAAAGACTGACTACTTTAGATACAAAGATTGTGGTACAGACTACTTCTCCTTACTTTGCCCCGAAATCTTTCTGGTGTATTGAGAAAACAATTAATCAGGTTTTTCCTTTTACTTCCGCGTATCACACGTATGTTCCGTCATTCGGAGAATGGGGATTTTCAATGGCTTCCTTTGAACCGATCAACAATAAAATCTATCGTAAGATTCCAAACTTGAAATTTTATGATTACAATTTTTCACAACTCTCTTACTTTACGAAAGATATGAAAACAAAAGATATTGAAGTCAATCGATTGGATAACCAAATTTTAGTACGATATTTTGATGAAGAATGGGGAAAAGTTCAGTAGAAAAGTGTCAATTATTTATTATATTTGTATCATAAATTGATACTTAAATTGTAAAAATATGATAGCTGAAATTGAAAAATATATAGAAATCCAGAACAACATCGATCAGATTCTGAAAGATTCACCATTTAAAATTTCTTACATTATCGAAAAAACAGGGATCAAAAAGCCGACCTTTTTTAAAAAAATGAAAGAAAAAAGATTTACTTCCGAAGAACTGCTTTCTATTGCTAAAGTAATGGAGCCTGTTTATAGAAACGAAACCCATGAAGAGATTTTAGAATCGTTGAAAAGATCTGAGGAAGATTTCAGAATGGGTAGAACAATATCTCACCAGGAATTAATGAAGCAGGCTCGAGCAAGATTACAACAGCGTAAGAATGAGGGTAGAATATAGTGATCTTTCCAAGAAAGATTTTGAAAATCTTCAGGATTATCTTTTTGATCAATGGGGCGTTCTGGTTTTAGAAAATTTTTTGGATAAATATGATGAGGCTATTCAAATGCTACTTTCAAAAAATGTATACTTTGAAAAATATAGAGATACAGGTTTTATGAAATATTTGGTAACGAAACACAATTACATCATTTATGATTATCAGGATGATATGTTGAGAATCCACAGAGTTATCAACAATTTCCAGAATCCCGATGACAATTATGAAAGCATCTCAAAATAACCATTAAATCTTGCCAACTCAACCTACTCAATTTTCACGTAAAGATTTCCTTAAAACCCTATTTTTGGGCAGTCTCATGATTCCTTTTTTACACTATTGCAGTAAAAAAGGCAAATCGTTATTGCTTAAAATCACCGGAACCAATCATATTTTAGGGCACAAACTCTGGGCAAAAGATTTTCCTCAACCTACGGAAGAAATTCGCACAAAGTATCTTATTGTCGGTGGAGGAATTTCAGGACTTTCTGCGTGTAGATTTTTCAGTCAGAATCAGGAAAACAATTATCTGTTGCTCGAAATGGAAAACCATTTAGGCGGAAACTCTTCCAACGGACAGAACAAATTTTCAAAATTTCCTTTAGGAGCGCATTATTTGCCATTGCCGAATAAAGAAAATACTGAAATCATCGAATTTCTGAAAGAATGCAAAATTTATCAGGGAAACGATGAAAACGGCGATCCGATTTTAGACGAATATCAGATGACTTTTCCGCAACAGGAACGGTTGTTTTTTAAAAATTCTTGGCAAAATGATCTTGTTCCGCAAAACGGAATTTCTACAGAAACAAAAGCGGAATTTGACCGGTTTTTTAAAATGATGGATCATTTTCAGCATAAAAAAGATGCCGAAGGAAAATATTGGTTTGCCATTCCTGTTCACGATTCCAGTCGGGAAGAGGAGGTTTTACAATTAGAGAAAATTATTTTCAAAAACTGGCTGAAACAGGAAAATTTTATATCTGAAGAATTACTCTGGCTGTTGGATTATTCCTGTCGCGACGATTACGGTTTGGGAATCGATTATGTTTCAGCTTGGGCGGGAATTCATTATTTCGCCGGAAGAAAAAACAACTGGAGCAAAAAATACAAAGATCAGGTTTTTACATGGCCGGAAGGAAATGCAAGACTGGCAAAACATTTTTCAAAATATACAGAAGGAAAATCTTCATCGAATAATTTAGTTTTTGAGGTAAAAATTAATGATAAAAATGTTGAGGTTTTAAGTTTCGACAATATTCAGAAAAAGACAAAAAAGATCGTTGCTGAAAAAGTTCTGTTTGCGACTCCGCAATTCGTCAACGAAAGAATTTTCAACAATAAAAGGGCTGAACATTTTAACTATGTTCCGTGGCTTTTAACAACGATTACTTTGCAAAACGATTTCGGAGGAGATGAAGAATTGGCTTGGGATAACGTAATTTATGGTTCCGATGGTTTGGGTTATATTTACGATCAGCATCAGAATGTAGACCAGATTATGGGTGAAAAAGTAATTACCTACTACAGAAGTTTTTCTACCAATGACTGTAAAAAAGCAAGGAAAAAATTATACAGTCTGAAAGAAGATCAGTTGAAATATCTTGTTTTGGAAGATCTGAAAAAAGCCCATCCTATGATTGAAGATTTTATCCTCGAAATGCAGTTTCACAAAATCGGTCATGCGATGATTGCGCCGGTTCCGAATCAGATTTTTGGAAATTCAGAAAAAGCAAAACAGCCGATTGACGGAAAAGTTTTCTTTGCCCATTCTGATCTTTCGGGAATTTCAATTTTCGAGGAAGCCTTTTATCAGGGATGGAGAACCGCAAAGCAGATGCAGCAATTTGATTGATTAAAATTAAAATAAGAATTCAAACCTTATAGGTTTTTAAAACCTATAAGGTTTCCCCAAAATAAAAATGAAACAACCCTGGATCCATAACGCAAAAACAGACGGCTGGTTTATTCTGTCGCCGCCTTTCATTATTTTGCTGATTGTTTTCTTATTTCAGAGACAGGTTCAAGGGCTGGAAAATCATTATTCCTTTTACACATGGCTTTTTCTTATTGTTTTTGTGGATGTAGCGCATGTGTATTCTACTTTGTTTAAAACGTATTTCGTTAAAGAAGAAGTCAGGAAAAGAAAACTTTTATATTACGGAATTCCTGCATTGAGCTGGATTTTGGGATTGATTTTATACCAGTTCGGAAGTCTTACCTTTTGGTCGGTGTTGGCTTTGATTGCTGTTTTTCATTTTATCAGGCAGCAATATGGTTTCATGAGAATTTATGCCAGATTTGAACCCAATAACTGGAGTAAAAAGTTGGATGAAATTGCGGTGTATTCTGCTACAATTTTTCCGATGTTGTATTGGTTTAAAACACCGAGAGCTTTTACGTGGTTTGTACAAAATGAATTCAATTGGTTTCAGAATCTTCCGGATTATATTCCTTTCATTAAGATTTTATATTTCGGGATTTTAATGATTTGGCTATTCAAAACTATTTTTGAAATCTTTAAAACCGGACAATTCAATATTCCGAAAATCGCCTTAATTTCAGGGACTTATCTTTCATGGTATTTCGGAATTGTTTACTTTAATAACGATCTGGTTTTCACTTTTCTGAATGTGATTTCGCACGGAATTCCTTACATTGCATTAATATACATTAGAGAAATAAAGCAAAAAGATACACAGAAACTCAACAATCTTTCTTTATTTAAATCAACTTTTGGAATATTTCTATTTATTGGAATAATCATTGGATTTGCATTTTTTGAGGAATTTTTATGGGAAATTTTGGTCTGGAACGAACATTTTTCATTAAATCTGAATGTTTCAGTAAATTGGTTTCAGTTTTTAGTCCCTTTATTAGTCGTTCCTCAGCTTACGCATTACTTATTGGATGGCTTTATTTGGAGAAAACCGAAAAAAGTTAACTAATTTTGCCTTCAAAGTTAAAAATATGAAAATGCAGAAGTGCCTCCTTTCATTCATGCTTTTGTTGGGATTTTTCAGTTTAAATGCTCAGCAGAAGACATTTTGTAACCCGATTAATATCGATTATGGGTATACTCCGTTTGAAGTTTTTTCAAAACAGGGAAAACACCGTGCAACAGCCGATCCGGTGATTGTTAATTTTAAAAACAAGCTCTTTCTTTTTTCCACCAATCAGGAAGGATACTGGTACAGCGACGATATGCTCGACTGGAAGTTCGTTCACCGGAAATTTCTAAGGGACAATAAATATACCCACGATCTGAATGCTCCTGCAGTTTGGGCAATGAAAGATACGTTATACGTTTTCGGATCTACATGGGAACAGGATTTCCCGATCTGGAAAAGTACCAATCCCACCAAAGACGACTGGAAAATTGCTGTTGATACTTTAAAAGTCGGAGCTTGGGATCCCGCATTTCATTACGATGAAGACAAAAACAAGCTGTACTTGTATTGGGGATCAAGCAACGAATGGCCTTTGTTGGGAACTGAAGTAAAAGTAAATACGCTTCAGTCGGAAGGTTTTGTAAAGCCTACGATCAGACTAAAACCTGAAGATCACGGCTGGGAAAGATTCGGGGAGTACAATGACAATGTTTTCTTACAGCCATTCGTAGAAGGAGCATGGATGACGAAGCATAACGGGAAATATTATCTGCAATATGGAGCTCCAGCAACGGAATTCAGCGGATATTCGGATGGAGTATATGTAAGTAATAAACCTTTAGAAGGTTTTGAATATCAACAGCACAATCCATTTTCTTACAAACCGGGAGGTTTTGCAAGAGGAGCAGGACACGGTGCAACGTTTGAAGATAATTACAAAAACTGGTGGCACATTTCTACCATTTTTATTTCCACAAAAAATAATTTTGAAAGACGTTTGGGAATCTGGCCTGCCGGATTTGATAAAGATGATGTAATGTATTGCAACACGGCTTACGGAGATTATCCGACGTATCTTCCGCAATATGCACAGGGAAAAGATTTCTCTAAAGGACTTTTTGCAGGATGGATGCTGCTGAATTACAATAAGCCGGTTCAGGTTTCATCCACTTTAGGCGGTTATCATTCCAATTATGCGGTGGATGAAGATATTAAAACGTACTGGAGTGCCAAAACAGGAAATTCAGGAGAATGGTTTCAGACGGATTTGGGAGAGGTTTCTACCATTAATGCGATTCAGATCAATTATGCCGATCAGGATGTTGAGTTTATGGGTAAAACGCTGGGTAAAATGCATCAGTATAAAATCTATGGTTCCGATGACGGGAAAAAATGGAATGTGATTGTGGATAAAAGCAAAAATACCAAAGATGTTCCTCATGATTATGTAGAACTGGAAAAACCTGCAAAAGCGAGATTTTTGAAAATGGAAAATCTGAAAATGCCAACCGGAAAATTTGCATTAAGCGGTTTCAGAGTTTTTGGAAAAGGAGCGGGAATTGCTCCTCCAAAAGTTCAGAATTTTGTTCCGTTGAGATCTGATCCTAAGAAATACGGCGAAAGAAGAAGCATCTGGATGAAATGGCAACAAGATTCCGAAGCAGATGGCTACGTTATTTATTGGGGCAAATCTCCTGAGAAATTATACGGAAGCATTATGGTATACGGAAAAAACGAATATTTCTTCACCGGAGCCGACAGAGCGGACGCATATTATTTCCAGATCGAAGCTTTCAATGCGAATGGAGTTTCGGAGAGATCGGAAATTTTTAAGTCTGAATAAAATATAATAAACGCTTTGAGTTTTTCGGAGCGTTTATTTTTTTAGTAATAAAGAGAATATTAATTTTTTATAATATCCCATCTTAAAAGATTATTCCTTTTCTCTAAAGCTTTTTTATTATTTCTTTCCACCATTCTATAAAATTCGGAATCTGATATTTCTTTTCCGTTACCGTCAAAAAAAAATTGTTTCAAATCATTGTTATCATTGTTCCGCTGCGGAGAAGGATTGTCGAAATAATTTTTTAAAATAGTTTTGAAAGAATTTTCTGTTACTAAAATAAGCTTATGTCTGAAATAATATGGAAGTTCTTTCGGATCTGAATTTCGAAGTGATTTTATCTCTACAAGCTGAAATGAAATTCCTTTCTTCTCGTCTTCTGCTTTTACAATTAACCCAGGTAAGCCATGGAGCAAATAAGGACCGTCCTGAATGGGAATATCAGTTGTAAACCAAACTGTCCATTTTCTGTTATATAGTGTAGTTGTTGCTTTTTGAGCTAAAAAATTTAAAATCTTTTCTTTTTCAGGAAAGATTTTCCATTTAGGTTTTTTCTGCATGTTTACCTGATAATAATTCTGACAGCTTGTATACAATGTCATATTAAAATCTGGATAATTTTTTACAATAACGTCTAAATACTGAACTCCCTGATAAGGAAATTTATCTTTCGGTTTCTCTTTAATTCTTACTAAAGAGTCCTGTTCGGGAATATCGGAAGAATAAAATCGGGAACTGTTTTTATGAATATCAAGATTCAGAAATTCTTTTTTCTTAATATCAAGATGCGTGGAATCTTCTGCGAAACTGTATTCGTAAACAAAACGTTTATTTTGAGATTTATATAACTGAGCTGTTATTAAAAGAAAAAATACTATTCTGTACATCTAAAGAATTTTAAGGATTTATATTCTTCATAAACCCCTCAATTTTGTTAACCAGAAAATCTCCATTGGAAGACTGATCCCAACCGAGATGATCTCCGGTAAATTGATACGATTCATGATAGACTTTATTTTTTGTGAGAGTGGAGTCTAAATTTTTTTGCTGAGATGGCGGAACCACATGATCATTAATTCCGTAATAAGAAAGGGTAGGAGCGGAAGTTGGAGTAATCCAGTAAACCGGACTTCCAAAGTCCATTAGCGTTGTTTTGCTGTCAACGATTTTAGGATCGATCAAATGCTTTTCTACGAATGCATAATCGTCATAATTTTTAAATCCGGGATCATTCAGATTGGTTGGGCCTACGATATTAATAACGGCCTTTACGTTTTTTTTAGGATCAAATTTATAGGCATACAACATTGCTAAATGTGCTCCTGCGCTATTCCCGAGAAGAATATATTTGGGATGGATTTTTAAGGTTTTTTCTACGTAGTTCATGGCATTGGTAATATCATCCGTTTGATTGGGAAGAGCAAAGCGTTTGGATGATGCAAGGCGATAATCCAGATTGATAAAGATCTTTTCCGGAAACTTTTTCATCAGATCATAAGTAAAACTGGTAAGTTGAGATCTTCTTCCGCCGCGCCAACCGCCGCCATGAATAATGATGAAAGCATCTTTGTCTTTTGTAAAAGTTTTAGGAACATAGATGTCCATTTTCTGCTCTTTATCTTTTCCGTAGGAAATATTTTTCTCTATGGTGAAAGACCGACCGTTGCCTAAATCAATGGTGTTTTGTTTACAATTTAAAAGTGTAAGAAGAAATAAACCTGTTAAAACCATTAAACGACTCTTCATCATTGAATTTTAATTAAAAATAAAAAAACTCGCCGATTTCTCAGCGAGTTTACCACAAAAATGATTTATATGAAGAAATGATTGTTATCTGGTTCTGTTTTTAATTTCGTCTGAAGCACTTTCGATATTTCTTACCTTTTTCACTTTCTGGTTTCCGAAATTGTAAGTAATGCTTACATTAATGCTTCTTTTGTACATGTCGTTTTTAATGTAATTGTAATTTCCGGAAGCCTGTAAATCTTCAATTTCCACTACGTTGGTTCTTAAAACATCATTCAGATTCACCGCAAAAGTCCAGTCGTTCCAGTTTTTCTTAATGCTCAGATCTAAACTTGCTAAGTTTTTCAGCATACCAAGTTCTATCTGCTGTTTATCCACATAGAAGAAATTTACACCTAAGAACCATGTTTTCTTTTTGTCTAAACGGATGGTATTGTTACTGGTAATCACCATACTTGCCGATTTTCTGTTGTTTACATAAGTGTCAAAAACCTGTCCTGTTGTGGGATCTGTATCTAATGTTCCGTTGTTGATGTTATACTGAACACCCGCATTGAAGTTTAATGTAAGATATTGCTTGAATAAGGATTTCTGAATTCCCAACATGGCAGACATTTCCTGCTTGTCTCCGAAATTGGTTCTGATGTACGCCAACTGAACTCTTTTCTGATTGGTTTTCGGATCGATATAGCTTCTCTGCAACGGAACCTGTGTAATCTGGTCTTTTTCATAGGTATGATTCAAAATCAGGAAATAAGAATTTTTGTACATATACGTTAACTCCTGATTGTAGGTAGAAGACGCTTTTACGAAAGGATTATTCTGGGTATAATTATCTTCCGTAATAAGATTTTTTACAGGGTTCAGTTCCCAAAAGCTTGGTCTTCTCATTCTGCTTGAAAAGGAATAGGAAATATTGTTCTTATCATTAATAGCATAATTGAAACTCAAATAAGGTAAAAGATTATTATAATTTCTTTCGATCTGCTGATTGTTTTCTACATTGTTTTTCCAGCTGTCTGCGGTTCCTAAACTATTTGTGATTTCGTATCTGGCTCCGATTTTTCCTGAGAATTTATCCGAAAACTTCTTTTCAAAAGTTACATACAGCCCATAAATATTTTCATTGTAAATAAAATGGTTAAAATCATTTTGAGAAGCTAACTGGTTACCGGAAAGATCATATGGATAAGAATAGTTTTTGGTGTCGTTGTCTGTTTTTGTTTTATTGTAATTTCCTCCGGCAGAGAACGTAAAATCGTTTTTAAATTTCTGAATATAATCTACCGTCCCGGAAAAATTGTTAATAACCTGCGGAAGATCCTGAATTATTTTGCTGCTGTTTTGGGTGAAATTTCCTGCCGCATCCTGAATCAGCGTGTTGTTATTCGTGTACTGAAATCTTTTATAATTAAGATAAGCCGCATTCACGTTCAGTTTGCTTCCTAAAGAATCAAGCTTCACTTCATAGTTTAAATTTACAGAATTGTTGTAACTTCTTGCGTCCTCTTTATTTTTGGTTTTAGTGTAAGCGGTTGAAAGTATATTGCCGTTAGTATCATATTTTGTAATCGTGTTCATCAGATCAATCGTAGAATTGTAACTTTTGTTTGCCCATGTATTCCATGATAAAGCCAGATTACTTTTGTCATTCAACTGATAATCAATATTCAGATATCCTCCTAAATTTTTGTTTGGATCATCAATATTCCCTACAGATTCATTCTGTACATTTTCAGATCGGTTTCTGAGAATGTAAGACTGCGGATTGATATTTTCGCCACCGCTAAGATTCGCATTAATTCCCAGTTTGTCTTTTCTGTAGTTTAAGGAAAAACTGGCGTTGCTTGCATTGTATTTGCTCTGGGTATTAGACATTCTCATGTTTCCGCTGGTTCCGTCGCTCATTTTTTTCTTCAGCACGATATTGATGATCCCATCGGAAGATTCCACTTGATATTCACTTCCCGGAACTGTAATCACTTCAATTTTCTGAATATTTTCTGCGGGTGTGTTTTTAAGAAACTGAACCAGAGATTCCGCATCCATATTGCTTTTTCTGCCGTTAATGTAGATCAGCGCATTGTTCTTTCCTGCAATCTTTAACGTTTTATCATCTGTTGTAGACAAAAGGGGAGTCTGCTTCAGAATATCGAATGTTGTATTGCCTTTTGCAATCGGAGATGCTGCAACATCATATACAAAACGGTCACTTTGTTTTTTGAAAACCAGCTTGGTTAAAGTAACTCCTTCTATGCTTTTTGTTTTTACAGTGTCTTTTTTAGTTTGCTGTGCGAAAGATAATCCACTGAAGAATATAGCTGCGATAAGAATGGTCGTTTTCATGATATAATATTTTAGAGAGTTTAATAGCTTGTATTTATTATTATTTAACATTGCAAAGATATATAATAAATTAAGTATCTTGCAATACAAAGTACTTAAAATGTTTTTAATTAAAATTTAACTATTTGATTTTCAGTTAGTAAATTTTTAGATTAAATTTTTAACTTTTGTTTCTTTGCTGTTAATAAGACAATTTTGAGCATGATTGTATTACATTTCAGGATAAAATTTCTGAAATGTTATGTTGGTAATAAAAAGAAAAAAGAACCGAAATGGCTCTTTTTATTCATTTACTCTCTGTCGAAACGGGCAAGTTTTTTATCAATCCAGATCGTAGCAAATGGGAAGAAGGCGGCAATTAAGGCAAAAACGCTGTCTTCATCGTCCCACACGTAAATTTTTCTCACAGCAGGTAAAAAGATCAGATAAAGAGAAAAAAAGAATCCGTGAATACTTCCGATGGTACTGATGTAGATAATAGGAACAATTTCATCGGGATTGGTGCGGATCCAGATCATTGCCGTGAAAAGAAAAAACCACGAAACGGCTTCTGCAAGGCAGATATTTTTAAACCACTTAATGATCTTTTCCTGAGGATATTTTAAGAAAAATTTTTCGATGAAGTTCATAGTATTGAATTGAGAATTCGGTTTATGAGTTGAAAAAAATTGCAATTATTAATTCTAAATTCTAATTTTCTGAATATAAAATTACTTATAAAAACTGCTTCCATCCAGATAATCAAAAACTTCGGGAGGAAGCATCGGTCTTACATTTTTTCCGCTTTTAATCATATTACGGATTTCTGTTGCGGAAAGTTCAATAACCGGCGCGTTGATTAGAGAAATATTTTCGTGCTGAAGATATCCAGAATCTTTCTTTTCACCTTCAAAAACCCTCGGATAAACAATGATATGATGATTCTTAATCAAGGTTTCAGCATTCTTCCATTTGTGAAGGCTTTCCAGATTATCTTCTCCCATAATTAAACTGAAAGAATAGTCCGGATATTTCTCATGAAGATAAGTCAGCGTATCAATCGTATAACTTGGTTGTGGAAGCGAAAATTCCACATTTGAAGCGCGCATTCTCGGATAATTTTTTACCGCAAGCTGAACCATATCCAGTCGGTTATGGTCTTTTAACAAAGATTTTTTTTCTTTAAAAGGATTTTGCGGACTTACCACAAACCACAATTCATCCATATCGGAATTTTCCAGAATGTAATTGGCTAAAATTAAATGACCAATATGAATTGGGTTAAACGAACCGAAAAACAAACCAATTTTTTTCATAAAAAACTTCTAATCCCTGAATTTTACATCTTTAATATTCAGATAATGCGTTACATTTCCTTTCCAGTGGTTTTCTTCCAGCGTGAAGGCAAGATCAAAATATTTATTTCTGAAATCATCGGCAAACTGTCCTAATTTAAAGCCTACACATTCAATATTTCTTCCGGTGGATTCCTGCTTGATATAGAATTTAAGATGATTATTATCTTTACCCATCGTTTTGATATACCCCGAAATTTTCTGATTCGTTAATGTAAGAATCGGTTTCATATTGTGAGGTCCGAAAGGGGCTAATTTTCTGTGGAAATTAATAAATTCCCTGTTAATTTCATCAATCTGTATTTCCGAATCTATCGTGATCGAAGGCTCTTTCTGATGTTCTTTTATTTTTTCGGAAACCACCCGTTCAAATTTTTCTTTGAAAGCCGCAAATTTTTCCTTTTCCATAGAAAGTCCTGCTGCGGCATGATGTCCTCCGAATTTTAAGAAATATTCCGAACACATATCCAGTGCTTCGTGAACATCAAAATCTGAAACGGATCTCGCCGAAGCCACCATTTCCCCATTATTTCCATCGGTGAAGACGAGAGTAGGTTTGTAGTAGGTTTCAATCAGTCTTGAAGCTACAATTCCGATCACTCCTTTATTCCATTCCGGATGATAAACAATGGTAGTATATTTTGTTTCCTGCTGAGATTCAATAACCTGATTCAAAGCAGAAAGGGTAGAATTCATATCCAGTTCACGCCTTTCATCGTTAAGATTCATGATGTCGCTCACGATCTGATGGGCGTGTTTCAGGTTATCCGAAACCATAAGCTCAACGGCTGCTTTTCCGTGCGAAATTCTTCCGGCAGCATTAATTTTCGGCGCAATTTCAAACACAATATTTGAAATTTCAAAATGAGAAAGCTTGTCTTCAGGAATTAATAATCTTAATCCTAAATTTCTCGTTTTTCTCAGGGTTTTCAGTCCCATTTTAGCCAAAACCCTGTTTTCTCCGGTCATTGAAACGATATCTGCGGCAATGGAAATCGCAAGAAGATCTGTTAATTCAAACAGTTCTGCTTCAGGAAGTTTATAAATCGTATTCAGTCCCTGACAAAGTTTAAAACCAACTCCGCAACCGGAAAGTTCTTTGAAAGGATAACGACAATCGCTTCTTTTCGGGTCCAGAACAGCAACAGCGTCGGGAATTTCTTCGCCGGGTAAATGGTGATCGCAGATGATGAAATCAATATCCAGACTTTTGGCATAGCTGATCATGTCTAATGCTTTGATTCCGCAGTCTAAAGCGATAATTAGCGAAAAGCCGTTTTCTTTGGCAAAGTCGATTCCTTCGGTGGAAATTCCGTATCCTTCAGAATTTCTGTCGGGAATATAGTAATCTAAATATTTTTTCTGAACAATTTTGCTGAGGTACAAATACATCAGTGCAACGGCAGTTGTTCCGTCCACGTCATAATCTCCGTATACCAATATTTTTTCTCCATTCTCAATTGCAGTGGCGATCCGCTCTACAGCTTTTTGCATATCTGCCATTAAAAACGGACTGTGAATGTCGTTAAGGTTGGGTTTAAAAAATTCTCTTGCCTTTTGATAATTGTCAATTCCTCTGAGAACGAGGAGTTTAGATTCAAAAGTTCCAAAACCAAGAGACGAACTTAATCCATCCACAATTTCCTCATCGGGTTCGGGCTTGTAAATCCATTTTTGACTCATTTCACAAAAATAGGGAATTATAATTTAAAAGAAAAGTTTATTGTTGAAGGGGAAGTGTTAAAAAAACCGTTCAGCAGTTGAACGGTTTTTAAATATTTTTAAGAATACATTTTCTCTCTTAATTCTTTTACTTTCTTATCAGCAAGATATTCATCGTAAGTCATTTCTCTGTCGATAATTCCGGTTGGAGTAAGCTCGATTATTCTGTTACAGACTGTGGAAAGCATTTCGTGGTCATGAGAAGCCAATAGAATATTTCCTTTGAAGTTAGACAGTGAGTTATTCAAAGTCGTGATACTTTCAAGATCTAAGTGGTTCGTAGGTTCGTCCAGTAAAAGAACGTTGGCTTTCTGAAGCATCATTCTGCTGAACATACATCTCATTTTTTCACCTCCTGAAAGTACTTTACATGATTTTAAAGCTTCATCTCCTGAGAAAAGCATTCTTCCTAAAAATCCTCTTACGAATTCTTCATGACGCTCTTCATCATTTTTGGTGAATTGTCTTAGCCAATCAACAAGACTTAAATCTTCCTGAAAGAAATTGGTATTGTCCAAAGGCATATGAGACTGGTTTGTAGTAACTCCCCAAGCAACAGTTCCTTTATCCGCTTCTACGTTTCCTGCTAAAATTTCGAAAAATTCTGTGATTGCCAATGAATTTTTAGACAAAACAGCAACTTTATCTCCTTTTTTAAGATTTAAATCGATGTTTGAGAATAGTAATTCTCCGTCTTTTGTTTTTTCGAGACCTTTTACATCTAAAATCTGATCTCCCGCTTCTCTTTCCATTTCGAAAATAATGGCAGGGTATCTTCTTGAAGACGGTTTGATATCATCGATGTTTAATTTATCGATCATTTTCTTTCTTGCAGTTGCCTGTTTCGCTTTCGCAACGTTCGAGCTGAATCTTGCAATGAAGTCCTGAAGTTCTTTCTTCTTTTCCTCTGCTTTTTTGTTCGCCTGAGCTCTTTGTCTCGTTGCTAACTGAGAAGCCTGATACCAGAAAGAGTAGTTACCGGTGTAAAGATTTAATTTAGCGTAATCCAAGTCACCGATGTGCGTACAAACCGTGTCTAAGAAGTGACGGTCGTGAGATACAACAATTACTGTGTTTTCGTAATCTGCCAAGAAATCTTCCAGCCAAGAGATCGTATCGATATCAAGGTCGTTCGTAGGCTCATCCAGAATAAGTACATCCGGATTTCCGAAAAGCGCCTGAGCCAAAAGAACCTTTACTTTGTCTTTGTTCTCAAGTTCGCTCATCATTTGCCAGTGCATATCATCTTTAATACCTACGTTGGAAAGCATGGTCTGTGCATCAGATTCTGCAGTCCATCCTCCCATTTCATCGTAGATTACACCTAATTCTCCGGCTTTAATACCGTCTTCATCAGAGAAGTCTTCCTTCGCATAAAGCGCGTCCATCTCTTCCTTTATCTCGAATAATTTCTTGTTACCTCTCAAAACCGCTTCAAGCACAGTAAATTGATCATAAGCAAAGTGATCCTGCTCCAGAACAGACATTCTTTTTCCAGGTTCCAAAGATACGTGTCCTGTTGTCGGGTCCTGCTTTCCTGTTAATATTTTAAGGAATGTAGACTTTCCTGCACCATTTGCTCCGATAATTCCGTAGCAGTTTCCTTTCGTAAACATAATGTTTACCTCGTCAAAAAGAACTCTTTTCCCGAATTGTAAAGATAAGTTAGATACTGTTAACATATAGTTTTGTAAATTTGGCGCAAAAATACGAAAAGAATTTGGGTATTTCGCAATATTGTAATAGTCAGGTTTTTAAATGTGGGGTATTTTTTATATATTTCATTCATTAAATTAATAAAACGCAGAAAAAAAATTTCAGAAAAGATAAATTTCACCTGCAACTTTATTAAATTTTTACATCTTATAAATACAAAAGGATTTTAAAATGAAGATTGAAAAAACAGTCAATATATTAAACCGAAGAGCCAGATTTGAATATGAAATTCTGGAAGAATACGAAGCGGGAATGGTTTTAACGGGTACGGAAATAAAATCTTTGCGTTCTTCAAAAGCATCTATCGCAGAATCGTTCTGTCAGTTTATTGATGGGGAATTGTATATCATTAATATGATGATCGATGAGTACAAATTAGGAACTTTTTACAATCATAAAACAAAAAGGGAACGGAAATTGCTGTTGCACAAAAAAGAGTTACAGAAATTAGAAAAAAAGTTAAAGGATGCAGGGAACACCGTTATACCTCTTAAGTTATATATCAATGACAGGGGAAAAGCAAAGGTTCTCATAGCGCTGGGTAGAGGGAAAAAACTCTTCGATAAAAGGGAGAGCATAAAAGATAGAGAAAATAAACGAAACCTCGACAGAATATTAAAGAAAAGTTAAAAATCATCTGAAAAACTTTGTATATAAAGAAAAATTATATTTATTTTGCATTATCAATTATTTAATCATTTAATTCTATGAAAAATCTAAAATTAGGAATTTCAGCATTGGCACTTACTGTTGCTTCTACTGTGTTCGCTCAGACTACCAACAATCCGTGGTTGATCGGAGTTGGTGCTCACGCGGAAAACCATTTGGCACAGAGAACCAATTTCAGTAATACGTTCTCTGCTAATAATTTGACGAAGACAATGTTCAATATGAACAACTTCTCTATCACTCCACCATTATCAAAACTTACTGTAGCTAGGAACATCGGTAAAGGCTTGGTAATCGACTGGCAGACTACTGTTGGAAATGTTGAGAACAAAAGATTCAACATGGGTAAAGAGTTTATGTTGATGACAGGTTTAGGTTTCCAGGCGAAGGCTGCAGGTCTTCTTTGGAACGAAGAATCTTGGTTTGATCCATATTTAAGAGTTGGTGCTAACTATTTAAGACACGATTATACTTCTCTTACTTTCCCTAGAACGGATGCTAACGGAGAGTATGTAACAAATGGTGACAATGGAAACGAAAGCGGTAAAGCTAACTTCTTTACAGTTGCTACTGGTGCAGGTGCTAACTTCTGGTTAACTAAAAACTTCGGTTTAGGTATTCAGGGAGATTATGTATCAACTCCGGGAGATAAATCTAACGTTGCTAACTTCTGGCAAGCTTCAGCATCTTTGAACTTTAGATTTGGTAACAGAGATAGAGATAAGGATGGTATCTTAGATAAAGACGACTTATGTCCAGATACACCAGGTTTACCAGAATTCCAAGGATGTCCTGATACTGATGGTGATGGAGTTCCAGATAAAGACGATCAATGTCCAGATGTGGCTGGTCCGGTTGAAAACAACGGATGCCCTTGGCCAGATACTGATGGTGACGGTGTAATCGATAAAGATGATGCTTGCCCTACAGTTGCAGGTCCTGCTGAAAACAACGGTTGTCCTTGGCCAGATACAGACGGAGACGGAATCTTAGATAAAGATGATGCTTGTCCTACTGTTCCGGGTCTTCCAGAATACAACGGATGTCCTAAGCCTAAAAAGCAAACTGCTATTGAATTAGAAAAACAATTCGGAAGTGTATTCTTTGACTTCAATAAAGCTACTATAAAGGCTGAGTCTAAAGGTGCTCTTGATTCTGCTGCTGATCTAATCAAAAAAGACGGTGGTAACTATCTATTAGAAGGTAGAACTGATGCTAAAGGATCTGAAGCTTACAACTTGAAATTATCTAGAGAAAGAGCTGCTGCTGTAGTTGCTGCTTTAGATGCAAGAGGTGTAGATGCTAATGCTCTTAAATCAATCGGTGTAGGTAAAGCTAAAGCTACTGTACCTGCTACTGCTTCTGATGCTGAAAGACAAGTAGACAGAAAAGTAGTTGTAACTGCTATCGAAGATGCGGCTCAGTGGGAATCTCTTAAGAAAAGAGACTACGAAGATCCAACTCCGGTAAAAGTAGTTAAGAAAAAAGCTCCAGCTAAGAAAAAAGCTCCGGCTAAAAAGAAAAAATAATTAAATTTTTCTAAATATAAATACCTCCAGTTCTCTGGGGGTATTTTTTTTTCGTTCACTTTTAAGTAATTTTGTTGAAAATTAAAAATATAAAATGGGAAGAGCGTTTGAATATAGAAAAGCTTCTAAAATGGCCAGATGGGACAAAATGGCTAAAACATTTTCTAAAATAGGTAAAGATATTGCATTAGCGGTGAAAGCCGGAGGGCCGGATCCTGAATCTAATCCTGCACTGAGAAGATGCATCCAGAATGCAAAAGGAGCAAACATGCCAAAAGATAACGTAGAAAGAGCGATTAAAAAGGCAAGTGGTGCAGATGCAGAAAGCTATGAAGAAATTACTTACGAAGGTTACGGACAAGGCGGAGTTGCATTTTTCGTAGAATGTACTACCAATAACCCTACAAGAACGGTTGCCAATGTAAGAGCTGTTTTCAATAAGTTTGACGGTAATCTTGGTAAGAATGGCGAGTTAGCTTTCATCTTCGACAGAAAAGGAATTTTCACCATAGAATTAGCTCAAATTAAAATGGACTGGGACGATTTCGAAATGGAAATGATTGACGGCGGAGCAGAAGACGTAGAAAAAGATGAAGAAGAAGTAATGATTACAACGGCTTTCGAAGATTTCGGTTCTTTGTCTCACAAGCTTGATGAACTGGGAATTGAGGCAAAAAGCGCAGAACTTCAGAGAATTCCGAACAATACAAAAGAAGTAAACGAAGAGCAGTTCAAGGCAAATATGAAAATGCTTGAGCGTTTCGAGGACGATGATGATGTACAAAACGTGTATCATAATATGGAAATCACAGAAGAGTTGATGGAAACTCTCTAAAAAAATAATATAACATTCATATACAGTTAACTTTCAAGTAGTTTCTTTGCATAAAACTATGAAAAGAAACGTAGAATTAGTTGTTATATCGGATGTTCATCTGGGAACTTACGGATGTAAGGCTAAAGAATTACTGAGATACCTTAATTCTATTCAGCCTAAAACTTTAGTTTTGAATGGAGATATTATCGATATCTGGCAATTCAAAAAGTCTTACTTCCCTAAACCCCATTTAAAGGTCATCAAAAAAATATTGTCCTTTGCCACAAAAAACACGGATGTTTTCTACATTACCGGAAATCATGACGAGATGTTCCGGAAGTTTACCGACTTCCAATTGGGTAAACTTAAAGTCTGTAATAAAATCTGTTTAGACATCGACAATAAAAAAACATGGATCTTTCACGGAGATGTGTTTGATGCCTCTGTTCAGCATTCGAAATGGATTGCTAAACTGGGAGGAAAAGGCTACGATTTATTAATTGTGATTAATAATATTGTGAATTGGTTTTTGGAGAAAATGGGTAAAGAAAAATATTCATTTTCAAAAAAAATTAAAAACAATGTGAAGAAAGCGGTAAAATACATCGGGGATTTTGAGCTGACTGCTTCCGAACTTGCCATCGATAATCATTACGATTATGTAGTTTGCGGACACATTCATCAGCCACAGATTCGGGAAGTGATTAATAAAAAAGGTTCCTGCACGTATCTTAATTCCGGAGACTGGATCGAAAATCTTTCCGCACTGGAGTACAATAATAACGAGTGGAAGATTTTTTATTATGACGAACATAAAGATTCTCTAAAAGATGATACCGCAGAGGAAATTCAGGAAATCGATAGTGATGAACTTTTAAAAATAGTAACCAACTTCAGCCAATGAAAATTTTATACGCCTTTCAGGGAACAGGAAACGGACACGTTGCACGCGCACAGGAAATTGTTCCGATCCTGAAAAAATATGCTTCGATGGATACACTCATCAGCGGACATCAGTCGCAGTTAAAGGCTGATTTTGATATTAATTTTAAACACAAAGGCGTTTCCCTTCTTTACGATAAAACAGGCGGTTTATCCTACCGGAAAACGTTTACAGACAATAGTTTTTTAGAAGCCTTCAAAGCGATCCGCGAAATTGAGCTTTCTCAGTACGATTTAGTCATCAACGATTATGAACCTTTAACGGGATGGGCTTGTAAATTCAAAAAACATCCGATGATAGAACTCAGTCATCAGGCTTCCATGTTGTTTAAAGAAACGCCGAAACCGGATAAAAAAGATTTTTTCGGGGAAATGGTGCTGAAATATTATGTTCCCAGCGAAAGAAGAATTGGTTTCCACTTCGAAAATTATCATCCTCAGATAAAAAAACCGGTCATCAGAAGGAAAATCCGAAACTTAAATCCCGACAAAAAAGGTTTTTATCTGGTGTATCTTCCTAGCTTTTCAGATGAAAATATCATTAAAGTTTTAAAGCAGATTCCGGTAGAATGGAAAGTTTTTTCCAAATATTCCAAATTGCAGTTTAAGGAAAATAATGTTGAAATTTTTCCGATTGATGAAATTCAATACTTAAAAGCGTTTGAAAACTGCGATGGTATTCTCTGCAATGCAGGTTTCGAAAGTCCCGCAGAAGCACTTTTTATGGATAAAAAACTGTTCGTAATCCCTATTCATAATCAGTATGAACAGGAATGCAACGCATGTGCTTTAGACAAGATGGGAATTCCGAATTCTAAAGTTTTGAAACTGGAAGAAATACAGAATTGGGTAAACTCCGATCAGCATCTGAAAGTAGATTATCCCGATGATATTGAAGAAATCTTGGTGAACGAAGTTTTAACGCTGTAAAAAAATATCTTCCACATCTTTCATTCTCATCATCACAGATCGCGCGTAAGAACAATGCGGGTAAACTTTCCAGTTATTTTCTCTGGCAAATTTTATGGCTTCTTCTACCAGATATTTTCCCATTCCGCGACCTTCAAATTCGGGGTGAACCAGAACGAAGGAAATAATGAATTTGCTGTCTTCGGGGAAAATAGTGTACGTTAATCTTCCGATTTCTTTTACTTCATTATTTAGAGTAATGACTCCGCCGTTTCCCGATTTATTATTTTCAAATCTCATAACTTAAACTTTTATGAAGCGTAAAATACAAAAACTGCACCGCGAAAGGTTATTTGTATTTTGCGATTTCTGCTTTTAGTGCTTCAATTTCTGCTTCCAGTTTATCGATGTATTTCTTCTGAGATTCCCACAAAGAAAGCGGAATGTTGTAATTATTGGTATTTCCAATTCCATTTCCGTTACCTGTAGAATTATCATTAAATATAAAAACTAAACTTTCTTCATTTTCAAAAATGTCTTCAATTGGAACTTCCAATACTTCAGCGATTTTCTGCCATTCCGGTAAAGAAATTTTTGCCGTTCCTTTCTCTCTTCGGTTGTAGTTGGAAACATCCATAGAAAGGATGTCTGCCATTCTTTCCTGGCTGATGTTTCTTCTTTTGCGGGCTTCGATGAGTTTTGTTTTTTCCATTTCTGTAAAGTTTAGTGTAAAGATAAATTTTTTGCGAAAAATCGCAATAAAATCGCAAAAAGAAAAGTCTTTTTGTTGATTTCTAATTTTTACTTTTGACAAGTTAGCTAAAAAACACAAACGTTCAAAAAATACCTTTAAAAACTAATATGCCGGAAAGATCAAATTTAAATTATTTCGCTTATCATTTCTTTTGGCTTCCTGTAACGGTGGGAGCGCTGTATATTTCCATTCAGTATTTTGTGGTGTACCATCTTCTGAATTTTGGGAATTATGATATTCTTTTTACCATAACATCCTGTTTACTTTTGTCGTTTATAAATTTAGGTTTCGCCCTGATTGGTAAAGAAAGAAACCAGTTTGTAAAAGATTTTTCAGAATACGTCATCATTTTATACCTCTCGTGTATGTTGTCTTTTTTCATTCACTTTTGCAGGTTCAATTTTGGAACGGTAAGGCGTTGCGCTTTTGATCTTGATATTTCTGAAGTGAAAAATATGCATGATGTGGCGATACTTTTTACATCCGTTATCAACATTATTTTTCTTTGCATCATCCGTAGATATAAACTCAAAATTAGAGTATTGCATTTTGTACTGTTGATTTTGGCGATGGTTGCTCAGTTCTTTTATACACGTAGTTTTAGAATGATTTAATTTGAATATTATGTCATTTCGACGCAGGAGAAATCTGTCAAATACAATCCTAAAGACGCTTTGAGCAAGACAAACTTTGTTCCGGATTATCTAAACGCAAAGTTTTTATTTTGAGAATGAATATATTTAGGGTACAAAGTGAAGGCAGATTTCATCTGCTAAGAAGCGCGCTTCATCATCCGTCTGCGACGGAGTATCTTTGCCTCTCTTTAATGAGGTGAAAACTTTTTTCCTTTGCGTTTAGATTGCAGTTTTAAATCGAATCAATAAAAAATGTTTGTATAAGCATTCGATGGTTTTTACAGAATCATCTGCAAAATCCGCCAAATCTGCGGGAGCTTTCATAAACAGCTCTGTCATTTCGACGAAGGAGAAATCTATCAAATATAATCTTAGAGATGCTTTTCAGCATGACAAACTTTGTTCCGGATTATCTAAACGCAAAGTTTTTGTTTTGAGAATGAATATATTTAGGCTACAAAGTGAAGGCAGATTTCATCTGCTAAGAAGCGCGCTTCATCATCCGTCTGCGACGGATTATCTTTGCTTCTCTTTAATGAGGTGAAAACTTTTCCTTTGCGTTTAGATTGCAGTTTTTAAATCAAATCAATAAAAAATGTTTGTATAAGCATTTGATATTTTTTTCAGAATCATCCGCTAAATCTTTAAAATCTGCGGGAGTTTTTATAAGAAGAGTGGTTTTAAAATATTTTAAAATCGTCTTCCTAACTGTCTTTCCCCGTATAATAATTGTAATCCTTAATAACAACCCCGATGAATTGTCTTTCCGTCATTTTGGTAGGATCTACTTCCAGCTTCAGAATTCCTTTAATTTTATCGGAAAGTTTGCTGATGATTTGTCGGTCGTCCACTCTTAAAGCTTTCAGATAATTATCTTTAATAATTCTCATATCATTATCGCTTAAAGCAATGACCTGCGGAAAAGTTGGAACATAATCTTCTTTAATGTTTTCCAGAATCGTATGCGAAATATTGATGTTGTTTTTTAAGGAAATAACGGCGGTTCCCGATGCAATATCTCCCAAACGCTGGTTGTTTTTGGAAACAATGGCAGAGATAAGACCGATAATAGAAATATCGATGATCCTGAAAACCCAGCGAATCATATAATCTCCGAATCCCGCCTGATAACCGTCGATTTTCACCACACGGATTTTCATGACTTTCTTTCCCGGAGTCTGCCCTTCCATAAGGCTTTCCAGAACTAGAGGATAAATCGCAGTCGGGAAAAGAAGAATGCTGTAAATAGCAATAATCGACCACTGATCCAGCCCGTCCATCACATATCCCAGATTCAGAATATTGAAAAAAAGATACAGAATAGCGATGGTGTACGCAATTTGAATAAGAAGATCGATAATATAAGCAAGAAGTCTTTCTCCAACACCCGCAATGTTGAAATTAATATTTACATTTTGTGAAGTATTTATCGCGATTTGAGACATTATTTTTATTATTTTAGCCTTACAATTATGAGAGAAGTTTATTTCATTAAACAAAATAAAGAAAAATGGTTGGGAATAGAACAGGTTATTCAGGGGAAAATTAAAAAAAATCCTGATGATCTCTCTTCGCTGTACATCAACCTCGTTAACGACCTTTCTTTTGCACAGACGTATTACCCGAAAAGTAATACCACGGTTTATCTTAACCATTTGTCTGCACAGATCTTCCAGAAAATTTATAAAACCAAAAGGGTAGAAGAAAACAGGTTTCTGCATTTCTTCAAAACCGAAGTTCCTTTGCTGGTGTACCAGTACAGAAGATATTTGGGATATGCTTTTCTGTTCTTTACATTATTTACCTTAATCGGTCTGCTTTCCGGCATTTACGATAAAGATTTCGCCAAGGTTATTCTGGGTGAAGAATATGTGAACCAGACCATTGAAAATATTAAGGCAGGAAATGCGGTAGGAGTTTACCAGAGCGGTTCTACATGGGGAAGTACGATTGGGATTATTTTCAACAATATAAAAGTTGGTGCAAGACTGTACATCTACGGAATTGCAGGCGGAGTAGGAACGTTATGGGCATTGCTGAACAACAGCGTGATGCTCGGTTCTTTCCATTATTTCTTTTACGATTACGGCGCACTGAAGGACAGCGCAAGAGGAATCTGGCTTCACGGAGTTTTTGAAATCTTTGCGATGGTAGTGGAAGCGATGTGCGGTCTTATTCTGGGAGCCTCTATTTTATTCCCTAAAACACTGTCGAGATTTAATTCTTTCAAAAGCGGATTTAAAGATTCATTCAAAATATTCCTGAGTACCGTTCCTTTTACCATCTGTGCGGGAATTATTGAAGGATATGTAACAAGACACGCCCTGAAAATGCCTTTAATTTTAAATTTAATTATTATTTTCGGGTCTTTGGCAATCATCGGATTTTATTACTGTATTTATCCGTCTGTTGTCAGCAAAAAAATTAATAACCAGATTCAGGATGCAGTTTTATAAAAAAAGAGATTTCGGAAGTTTCATCAGCGATACTTTTGCTTTTTTCAAATTATACGGTAAGAATTATTTTAAAAATTTTATTCTGCTGAACGGCTTGCTGCTTATTTTAACCGTCGTTGTGATGGTGGTAGGATTCAGAGAATTCTTCGGTGCCATTTTCGGGTCTAATATGAGCGGACAGAGCTATTATTTTGAACAGTATTTTCAGGATAATTTAGGACTGATTATCATCGCTGGAATTGTACTTTTTGTGCTTTCCACGGCTTTAATGACGGTTAATCTGCTTTTTCCTGTATTTTATATGAAAAGAGCTGCGGAAGGGCAGAAAGAAATAAAAACAGACGATATCATCAGTGATTTTAAAGTGAATTCTAAAAAAGTTTTCATTGCCTATTTTGGGCTTACCTTTTTGGTAATGCCGGTTGCAACGGCTATTTTCGGATTCTCTTATCTGTTGGTGTTTTTTTTCATTGGGATTTTTCTGCTGCTTTTTATCCTGCCGAATTTATTCAGCATCATCACCTTTCTCTGCTACGATTATTTTAACGGTAATAAAGGTTTTTTCGAAAGCCTCAGTTATGCTATAAGATCTCAGTTTTCTTATCCGAATGGCAGAGAAAAATCTCCTTACTGGAAATATTGGGGTGCAACCATTATTTTGGGACTGCTTTTTTATATTGTAAGCGGATTTTTATCCGGAGTTCCGATGATTTTATACATTCTTAAACTTTCAACAACCGCTCCGGATGGGAATTTTGAACAGAATCCTTTCTCTGGAAATTTCGGAATTGTTATATTCTTTATCTACGGACTTTCAACATTGGTTTCAACCATTTTAATGAATGTTCTGTATGTAAATTCAGGATTGATGTATTACGACAGCCGCACCGATCTTCATCAGAAAATGGAACTGGCAGAAATAGAAACAATAGGAAATAATGAATAGGCTTCTTTTTTTACTGCTTTTTTTCAGCTTCGGAACTGTTTTTTCTCAGCAGCAGGACGATCTGCCTCCTGAAGAAGCAGTTTTTATAGACTCGATAGAAACGGGACATTACAGGAATATGTACCGTGCAGATTCTGTATTGTATAAAAATCCGGTAACGGAAAACACCGTTTATCCTAAAAAATTTAAAGACAACATCCCTTCAAGATACAAAGACAAAGACTTCGATTATACTACGGTAAAACCCAGAATGTCTTTCGGGCAGAAGCTGATGAAGAAACTCGCGGAATTGTTAGACAGTATTTTCGGGGAAACCGTATTTACAAAATCCGGAAATTTCGCAGGGATTTTAGTGCGTCTTTTTGTGATTATTCTTGTCGGTTTCCTGCTGTATTTCATCATTAAATATCTCATCGGGAACGGCGGAATTTCATTCTTCGGAAAGAAAAACCGGAAAGTGGATATCCGCGAAGAAGAACTTCATGAAAATATTCACGAAATTAATTTCCCGGAAAGTATTCTGAAATTTGAAAAATCGGGCGATTTCCGTTCGGCAGTCCGTTATCAGTTTTTATTTGTCTTAAAAAAATTAAGCGATAAGAAACTCATCGTCTGGAATCCGGAAAAAACCAATAAAGATTATGTGGCAGAGCTGAAAGCACCGCATTTAAAAGAAAGTTTTTACGATCTTGCCTATATTTTCGATTATGTCTGGTACGGAGAATTCTCTATTGATGAAGAAAACTACCTGAAATTTAAAAACCAATATCAATCCTTTAAACCGTAATTAATTGTTATCATGAACAAAACTTTCAAAATATATGCTGTAATCTTCGTCGTGGTGATGATTATTCTGGCGTTGTTTGAAGTCAACAAAACAGAAAGTACGGATTGGAGGAAGAATTTCAAGACTTACCAGAAATCACCGTTCGGATTGTATGTTTTTAATAACGAGATCAAAGATCTTTTTAAGAATAAAGTTAAAAAAATAGATCAGACTCCTTACGATTATTATACCCAGAATAAAGAAAAAGGCAGTCATAATATTCTTGTCATCGAGCATGAAGTAGATACCGAATCGTGGAATAAAATTCTGGAAGAAGTTTCCAAAGGTTCCAACGCGATGTTGATTATCAGCGAAATGCCAAAAGAAATTTCCGACAGCATCGGTTATTATGATTCTATGATTTCTTTTCGGGACGAAAATGTTTTAAAACTTACCGACACGAAATACCAGAACGATTTCATTAAACTGGATAAATTTCCATCCGGAAGAGGTTTTACTTTCATTAAACCGGGATCTGAAGTCTTAGGAAAGACAGTGGAAAAAAATAATGACGATCAGGCAAACTTTGTTAAAATAAAATTCGGGGAAGGTTACTTTTACGTTCATTGCGAACCGCTTTTTATTACCAATTACTATCTTCTGAAACCCGGCAATGTAAAATATGCACAGGACGTTTTTTCTTATCTGGATGATAAAGAAACATTGTGGTTTCTGGAAAGCAATTCGAAATCTTCGCAGTTTCTGCTGAGGTTTATCCTTTCAAACCCTGCTTTAAAATATGCTTGGTGGGTTCTTCTGGGCGGTCTGGCTTTGTTTATTTTCTTTAATGCCAAAAGAAAACAGCGCATTGTTCCTATTGTGGAACCGCTGAAAAATAACTCGGTAGATTTTGTGAAAAGTATCGGAAATCTTTATCTTCAGGAAGGCGATTTCCATGACATGATGTCGAAAAAAGCCCAGTACTTCCTGAACAAAGTAAGAATGGATCTCCTTATCGATACCCAGAAACTGGATGAAGAATTTGCAAAAAAACTCCATCTGAAAACCGGAAAACCAATGGAAATGATTGATGAAGCCATTGGGCTGATTAAAAAAGGACAGGATCCTTACGCGCACGTAATGAAGGAAGATCTTGTGAGAATGAATAAAATTTTGGATGAAATTATTTAATAAATGTAACAATCTGAAAATATAACAGTGCTGTAATTCTCAATGTAATTGGTAATTGGATACACTGTTCTATTGATAAATTATAGGATATGGAAAACTTTGAAAACCCAAATATAGAAAACGAATTTTCTATCAGCTTAGATAAAAAAGAAGATCAGTTTCAGTCGAGAATCGATATGATCGAGCTTCGTACAAGTCTTGAAAAAGTAAAAGCCGAAATTGCAAAAGTAATCGTTGGTCAGGAAAACATGGTGGAGCATCTTTTGGCGGCACTTCTTTCGAACGGTCACGTTCTTATTGAAGGTGTTCCGGGAGTTGCCAAAACCATCACGGCAAAATTACTGGCAAAAACCATCGATGTAGGTTTCAGCAGAATTCAGTTTACACCCGATTTGATGCCTTCCGATATTTTGGGAACCTCTGTTTTCAGCGTAAAAAATTCTGAATTTGAATTTAAAAAAGGACCTATTTTTTCTAATTTCATCCTGATTGATGAGATCAACCGATCTCCGGCAAAAACTCAGGCGGCTTTGTTTGAAGTGATGGAAGAAAGGCAGATCACGATGGACGGAACCCGCTATCCGATGGAAGAACCTTTCCTTGTAGTTGCAACCCAAAACCCGATCGAGCATGAAGGAACATACAGGCTTCCGGAAGCCCAGCTTGACCGTTTTCTGTTTAAAATAAATGTGGGTTATCCGAATCTGGAGCAGGAAATTGCCATCATCAGAAACCAGCACGAAAGCAAGCAGGAAGATAAAACGGAGGTTGTTAACAAAGTGATTACTGCACAGCAACTGAAAAATTATCAGCATCTGGTAAAAGAAATCATCGTTGAATCTCAGTTGATGGAGTACATCGCTAAAATTATCATCAACACCAGAGAAAACCAGTTCCTGTATTTGGGAGCTTCTCCGAGAGCGAGTCTGGCTTTGTTAACCGCATCAAAAGCATTTGCGGCTTTAAGAGGAAGAGATTTTGTAACGCCGGAAGACATTAAAGAAGCAAGTTATGCCGTTCTGAGACACAGAGTTATTGTATCGCCGGAAAGAGAAATGGAAGGTCTTACCGCAGACGAAATCATCAGACAGATTTTAGAGGGAATAGAGATTCCAAGGTAGATTTAATTACATGAACTATGAAAATAAACATTATACTTCTTTCAGCTTTTCTGATTTTTGGAGTGAAATTAGCAGGACAGAAAAAGCTACCTGTTATAAAAGCTGTTTCCGAGAATGTGGATATTAAAGTGGATGGAAAAAGAATAAAAAATGCATGGACAATTGTGCCTGAAGAAAAACTGGATGTTTATACGACTTCCGGAAAAAAAGTTACTTTTTATACAGATTCAGATTCCATTTCATATAATTTAAAACCGGGATCCGTATTTGATTTTATCATTTTAAAAGGTAAAGATTCCGCCAGAACGCAGATTAAACATGAGCCTTCAAGACTGGATATTCTTAAAAATGCCGGAAAATATAATCTCTCTGATGGTCGTTTTATTCCAAAATTTGCTTATCAGTCTCAGGATAATGCAGATTTAAAAAGAATCAGAGAAGATCTTAAATTGGATTCAATCGCAGGAAACGGAAGTGAGCTTACGAAGATTTTTAATCTGATGCATTGGGTACATAATCTTGTAAGACATGATGGAAGCAGTAATAATCCAACGCTGAAAAATGCTATTGATCTTATCAGGGTTTGTAAAACAGAAAATCGTGGTGTAAATTGTAGAATGTTGGCAACAATTCTTAATGAATGTTATTTGTCATTAGGAATTAAATCTCGTTACATTACATGTATGCCAAAGGAAACTCAGTTTGATGACTGCCATGTAATTAATATGGTATATAGCAGTGAACTTAATAAATGGATCTGGATTGATCCTACTTTTGATGCATACGTTATGGACAATAAAGGAAATCTTTTGGGAATTCAGGAAGTCAGAGAAAGATTGGTCAAAGGATTACCATTGGTTTTGAATGCAGATGCAAACTGGAACAGGAATGTATTGCAGACAAAGGAAGCATATTTGGAAAATTATATGGCTAAAAATCTTTATCGTCTGGAAACTCCCGTTATAAGCCAATATGATTCTGAAACATGGAAGAATGGAAAAAGCATAGAATATGTAGAACTTCTTCCTTTGGATGGACTTGTTCAGGAACCACAAAAAAAAATGGTGAAAAATAATCAGACAGGGGTTACTTTTACCAACTATAAAACCAATAATCCTGATCTTTTCTGGACAAAGCCTTAATAGCTGATCTGGTAAAAAATGAAAAATTTATACCTCAATACACGCTTTTTCTTCACGCTCATCGGAGTGGGGATTCTGTATGTTCTCGCTTTTTTCTTTCCGTTGCTCATGTGGGTAGCGCACATCGTTTTGCTTCTGGTTTTTTTGGCGGCAATGGTGGATTATCTTTTTGTTTTCAACAGGAAAGAAGGGATTTCTGCACAGAGAATATTGCCCGAAAAATTATCCAATGGTGATGAAAATCCCGTAAAAGTTGATATTAAAAACAACTATGCTTTCAAAATCAATGTGAAAGTAATCGACGAGATTCCGTTTCAGTTTCAGAAGAGAGATTTTTTAATCGAAAAACAGATTGAACCGGGAAGAAATACATTTTTTCAATATATTCTGGAGCCAAAGGAAAGAGGAGAGTACAATTTCGGAAGTTTAAATGTGTATGTTTCTTCACCTTTAGGTTTTGTCGCAAAACGGTTTAATTTTCAGAAAGATGCCAATTTACCGGCTTATCCGTCATTTATTCATCTAAGAAAATATGAACTGATGGCTTTGCAGAGTGAATTTCTGTTGGGCGGAATCAAAAAAATCCGTAAACTGGGACATACGATGGAGTTTGAGCAGATTAAAGAATATGTTCCGGGAGATGACATCAGAACGATCAACTGGAAAGCGACGTCTAAAACAAACCGATTGATGGTTAATCAGTTTCAGGATGAAAAATCACAGCGTATTTTTATGCTGATTGATAAGGGACGAACGATGAAGATGCCTTTCAAAGGACTGAGTCTTTTGGATTATTCCATTAATGCAACAATGGCTTTGTCGCATATCATTCTTAAAAAAGGCGACCGCGCCGGAATGATGACTTTTTCGAAAAAAACTGAAAATAAAATTGCGGCAGAAAATAAATCGGGACAGCTTAGAAAAATTTCAGAAGCGCTTTATAACATCAAAACGGATTTCTTTGAGAGTGATTTCAACAGATTATATCAGGATGTAAAATATTCGCTGAACCAGAGAAGTTTGATTCTTTTATTTACGAATTTTGAAACATTGGATGGCTTAAACCGTCAGTTAAAATACCTTCGCGGAATTGCTAAAAACCATTTGCTGGTTGTGGTTTTCTTCAAAAATTCAGAATTGCAGACGTTGATTCATAAAAATCCTGAAAGTATGCAGGAAGTGTATGACGAAATCATCGCTGAAAAATTTGAGTTTGAAAAGAAACTGATCATTCAGGAACTCCGCAAATACGGAATTTACACAGTATACACTTTACCGGAAAATCTGAACATTGATGTCATCAATAAATATCTGGAAATTAAAGCGAGAGGGATTTTGTAATTTTTAAACAGGGATTTCATTTCAAAATGAACCGCAAAATTCACAAATGATTTAAGCAAACTTATAAATGACGAAAATTGCATTGTTTATAGTATGTCTCTGTTGTTTTTTATCCTGCGATAAGAAAATAAAACAAGAGGATGATTTTGTCATTTTTAAAGTAAATCCTAAAATACAAAATGTCGCTTTTTACTGGAAAGATGATAACGGAACAATTCTTAAAAGCATTGCTCATTTAAAGAATAAAACAGAGCAGGAAAATAAAGAATTAATATTTGCCATGAACGGCGGAATGTTTGAACCCAATAACTTTCCCAAAGGATTGTATATTGAAAATTTTAAAATCCTGAATAAAACAGATACTTTATCCTGCAAAGGAAATTTTTATCTCCATCCTAACGGAATATTTTACCTCACGAAGAATAACGATGCTGAAATTGTTGAAACAAAAGCTTTCAGAAATAATTCTGAAATAAAATATGCAACACAATCCGGACCGATATTGCTGATTGATGGGAAAATAAATCCAATATTTAAAAAAGATTCAAAAAATCTCAATATCAGAAATGGTGTCGGAATTCTAAAAGATGGAAATATAGTTTTTATAATGTCTAAAAAAGAGGTTAATTTTTATAATTTTGCTTCAGTATTTAAAGAATCGGGCTGCGTAAAAGCTTTGTACCTCGATGGCTTCGTTTCCAGAACCTATTGTCCTGAACAGAAATGGACGCAGGAAGACGGAAACTTCGGAGTCATGATCGGGGTTACCACATCTAAAAAATAAATTTAAAAATGAAAATATCACTTAACCGAATCAACGACGATTTTTTATTTGAATGTACCAATTCTCAGGGAAATTCAATTCTTTTAGATAATACAACACAGCCCGGCGCGAAAGGCGTTTCTCCGATGGAAAGCGTTTTGATGGCAGTTGCGGGATGCAGCGGAATAGACGTTGTTTCTATTCTGAAAAAACAGAGACAGGAAATCACTGATTTTAAAGCAGAAGTGGAAGGCGAAAGAATTCCTGTAGATGATGCAAAACCTTTCAAATCGATAAAAGTTAAGTTTCTTCTGGAAGGAAATATTGATCCTAAAAAAGCCCAGAAAGCAGCTCAGTTGTCTTTCGAGAAATACTGCTCGGTTTCCAAAACACTGGAACCGAATGTGGAAATAGGATATGAGGTTTTTGTAAATGGCGAAAGTGTAAAAGATTAGATTGAGCTAAGTTCTATAAAGAACAAGAGGCTGTCCAAAATGTCTGGACAGCCTCTTGTTTTACACGGATTATTGTATTATTTTTTAATTACTTTTTTTGTTATCGTTTCTTTGTCTGTAAAGATTTTTAAAAGATATAATCCTGAAGTGGTATTTTGAAGAGAAATTTTTGTTTTTGCAGCACTAATTCCTATTTGCTTTTGGATGATTCTTCCATTGCTGTCATATACCTCAATAGACTTAATTTCAGAATCGACTTCAATATTCACATCATCTTTTGTCGGATTGGGATAGACAGAAACTGTTTCTTTTTCTCTGGTTATATCTGATGCTGATAATGTTGTGCTTCCCACGTTTGTTATTGCCTCATTGGTAGCAACCGGATAGTTGTAGTCAAAATAGATATTCGCTTTATTCATTATAGTATCACCAGCAACGAGATTATTTTTGGATTTCATCTTCAGGGCAATATTACCGTGAGCCAAAGCAGCTAGATTGATCTCTTTCATCATAAATTCTACCTTATTTCCATTGATTTTAGTATATGTATTGTGAGAAGTATTTTGTAATTGTAATGTATTAATGTCAAAATCGTCAGGATTAATTTCCATTTCCACGACAATATTTACAGCCGAAGCAGTTCCTGTATTTTCAAAATTAACAATATAATGAAGATCTTTTCCTGCCATCGCAACAGGAATCTGGTTTCCTTCAAGGCAGATTATATCATTTGGATCATACGAACCAACAACCGTTTCTTTATAATTAAATGAATTGTCATCCGGATTCATATCTCCTGAAAGCGGAGTGATATTCGCGGTGAAATTCAGAATGTCTCCGTTATTTACAGGGTTTGAAGGATGTGTCGGTGCATTAATTGTAAATTTAATTTCAGATGCTGAATTTGCATAAGGTTTTAAATTATTAAAATTGAAAACTACCTGATTTCCCGCAACAGTAGATGGTAAAACTGAAGAAACAAAGCTCATTCTGGAATTGTCAAAGGTAAGAATAGCCGAACCGGAAAGTGTTGTATTTCCCTTGTTTCTCCAAATTAATTTATAAACTGCATCAAAACCAGGTCTTGCATTGATAACCGGAGCAACTACGATTTCAAGATCTTTTGTATTCCCGTTTTTTGTAACACAAATATTTTGAGTGAAGATGTTATTGTTACTGTTTGCGAAATTTGTTGTGAATGTTGATGGTGATACTGTAAATAATGCCGGATTTTCAGCCTCAGCTGTTATGGTGTAATTTCCTGCCTGACTGTTGTATAGATTATATTCTCCGTTACTTTTTACAAACGTTTCGGAAGCTGTGGTTCCGTTACTGATTTTTAGTTTTAAATGTTCGAAAGCTTCGTCGTTTGTATCGCAACCGTTGTTATTTTCATCAAACCTTACGGTTCCTGTGATTGTATTGTGATCTCCTCCCGGAATGAAATTACAGTAATCATTCACATTACAAACAATGCCTTCCATTGAAAGATAAGCCTGCAGATCAGTAATTTGGGAAGCATCACAACATATGTATTGAAGATTGGGATAATTTCCTGTCATTTGGAAACTTATCCCTTCATTAACACCGTTTTTAGCAAAAACTTTTTCTAAAGAAGAAGATTCAAGAAATAAGTTTTCTAAGCTTGTGCAGTTATTTACATTAAATGTTTTTGTAAATGTGGAGGGGTTGGTAAAACCCGGATTGCCCCAATAGTTGCTGTAATCATATTCATAAATTGTTTTGATCTTAGTATGACCGGAAAAATCTACATCAACGATTTTGTTTCTTCCCATAGTTATAGTTTCTAAGTTCGGAAGATTCTGAATATTAAAACTAGTAAGATTGTTATTGGATATGTCCAGAATTTTTATAGATGAAGATGTTCCTGCAACAGAAGTGATTAGATTGAAAGAAGTGTCTAATTTCTGGAGATTATTCGGTAAAGTGGAGAAATTTAAACTTGCAAGTTTATTTTTTGAAGCTAAAATTGTAGCCAAATAATTATTATTTAGCAATTCAAAATTTGTAAGCTCATTGTAACTTATGTTGATAGTGGTTGCGCCTGTATTTTTAAGTTTAAAATCAGTCATTTGATTATAGCTGAAATTTACAGAAGATAAAGCAGAACAATCTTCTATATCTACAGTTTTTAATTCTCCAAGTTCTGGAGAAGCCATCCACCAATTAGAATGTTCTAAACTAGTAAGGCTTGCGCAATTTTTTATCGTGATATTTTTTAAACCCTTTTGTCCCGGAAAAGTAACACTTGTAAGTAAAGGGCAATTTTGTATGTTGATAGACTGCAGAAATTCAGTAGTGAAATCCGGTTGCGGAGAGTAGGTTGAACCAGAATTATAAGCAAGTTCCATAGATACACTTTCCAGCTTTGGAAGACCGTTAATATTTAATTGCGTTAATTTATGATTGCGAAGACTTAAAGTTTTAAGCTTTAAATTATTGGAAATTATAAGATTTTGAAGCGTCCCGAAATAATTCGTATTATAGCTAGGATAATACCAAGGAGAGCCTAAATAAAGGTGTTCCAGATTCACAATATTGGTTGCGTCAAAAGAGTCATTTCCGTATTTCTCGATCTGGATATTTTTCAAATTAGGGCAGTTTGCTATCTGAAATGCATTGAGAGAACTAAAGGACACTAATTTGATCTCATCAAGCAAAGGACAATTATTGGCGCTGAAATTTCCAAGATATTCAGATTTGCAGTCAATACTTTGCAAATTGGTACAATTATTAGCACTTAAACTTAGAATATTTGAGTCTCCTTCAAGGTTAATAGCTGTTAAGGAAGGACAATAGTCTACATTTACACTTCCAAAATAGTTAGGATTTACGTTAGGAAGGTTGTATTCCATTTTTATTGCTACAGTATCCAATAAGTTACAGTGGCTTAGATTTAACTCGTTTAGATTTAAATAATCTATATCAACTTCTTTTAAAAATTGATGATAACTAAGATTTAAAGTTCCGGCTGTTGTTCCTGCGCTATATATTCCGGATGAAGATAGTTTTATTCTTTCAAGATTTGATAAATTTCCTAAATCATTTAAAATATTTTGTATACTTCCGCCTGGATAAATATTAAGTTCAATATTTTTAACTAATGGTGTATTTGTAATATTTTGAAGAGTAATTACGCCTACCTTAAGATTTTTGAGATTTGGGCAATTGTTTATGGATAATATTCCGGGCGTGGAAGAGGTTCCCTGAAATGAAATGTCTACATTTTCCAAAAGATTCAGACCTGAGAGGTTAAGATTATTATTAGGTAAGTTATAGTAATCTATATGTACAGTTTTAACATTTGTAAAAGATAATATTCCCTGATAATTCTGAATGGGATTACTATTAGTATAACTGGTAATTACTAAAGCACCAACCTGATTAGCTTCGCTTTGCTGTATTTGTCCGTCATTATTAGCGTCGATAGCAAAATAATTTCCGCTAAGATCTTGTGCAACAGGATTCGTTGTAGACGAAGACAGAAGTTTGGCTTTAAAGTTCGCATCCGGAATGTTAATGTTTTGCGCTTTCATTCCCATGCTGAACAAACAGAAGCAAAGCAAATAAAATAATTTTGTTTTCATTATAAAATTTTTAGTGTGTTTTTTTAAATTTTTATGCACGAAATTTTGATAAGATTAATTAAAATCTATTTAAATTAATGACATGAAAAATTTGTCATTGATTGTAAGATAATGTAATCTTGAAAATCCCTAATGCCAAGATTAGGAAAAAAATAGTACGGACGAGTTTTCAATTATTATGTTTTTTGTTTGTCCAAAAATACTCAAATAATTAATATTAATTTTACATATTTTGTCGATATAATTCTACAAAAAAGCCTCTTAAAAAGAGGCTTTAAAACTATAATGTCAATCTTGGTTTCATCAGCTTTGCAACCGTAGCTGTCCATCCTGTCTGGTGAGACGCTCCTACGCCGCGACCATTATCTCCGTGAAAATATTCGAAAAAGGTAATATAGTCTTTAAAATTTTCATCATAATTAAACTTAGCATTTCCTCCGTTGAAAGCACGTTCTCCATTTTCATCTTTTAGGAAGATAGAACAAAGTCTGTTGCTGATATCGTGAGCGACCTCATCAAGATTTTTCTTGTCACCGCTTCCCGTAGGCAATTCTACTTTCAAGCTGTTTCCGTAGTAGAAATGGAATCTCTGTAAACTTTCAACAATCAGGAAATTGATTGGAAACCAGATGGGACCACGCCAGTTGCTGTTTCCCCCGAACATTCTGCTGTCGCTTTCCGCAGGAGTATAATACACAATATTTTCATTACCATGAACAGAAAATTTAAAAGGATTATCCTCATATACTTTCGACATTGCCCGAATTCCGTATTGGCTTAAAAATTCTTTCTCATCAAGCATTCTGGTTAAAACTTTTGTCAGACGGTTTTTCCTCAGAATACTCATCAGGTGCTTTCTTCCATGCCCTTCTTCTTCCCAGTGCGAAACAAGTTTCGTAAGTTCAGGTTTGTTTTTCAGAATCCAATCCATTCTTGTGGTAAAGTTGGGCATTTTATCCAACAAATGATGATCGATAATTTCCACAGCAAACATAGGAATCAATCCTACAATACTTCTCAGTTTCAGAGAAACACTGTCGCCGTTTCCAAGCTGAAGCACGTCATAGAAAAAGCCGTCTTCTTCGTTCCATAGCCCTTTTGTTCCTTCCCCCAGATTTTCCATGGCTTCGGCAATATAGAGATAATGTTCAAAAAATTTAATTGCCATATCTTCATACACCTGATAATACTGAGCCAGTTCCATGGCAATCCGCATCATATTCAGAGCGTACATTGCCATCCAGCTCGTTCCGTCCGCCTGCTCAAGATGCTGTCCGTCTTTTAACACCATGTTCCGGTCAAAAGCCCCGATGTTATCAAGCCCAAGAAAACCGCCTCCGAAAATATTTTTTCCGTTTTTATCTTTTCGGTTTACCCACCATGTGAAGTTCAATAGTAATTTCTGAAAAACCTTTTCTAAAAATAAAAGATCCGGTTTTCCGTTTTGCTTTTCATCAATTTTAAATACGCGGAAACATGACCACGCATGAACGGGCGGGTTTACATCGCTCAGATTCCATTCATAAGCAGGAAGCTGTCCGTTCGGATGCATATACCATTCTTTAGTTAATAAAAGAAGCTGTCCTTTTGCAAATTCGGCATCAATAATCGCAAACGGAACACAATGGAAGGCAAGATCCCAAGTTGCATACCAAGGATATTCCCATTTATCAGGCATCGAAATGATGTCTTTATTGTGCATATGATTCCACTCTGTATTTCGGACATAATGGTTGAAGTTTCTTGGAGCTTCAAAATTCGGGTCGCCTTTCAGCCATTTTCCTACGTTGTAATGATAAAACTGCTTATTCCAGAGAAGTCCTGCGAAAGCCTGTCTCTGAACGTTTTTTTCATCATCACTGGTTACATCATTCTGGATTTCATCATAAAATTCATCCGCTTCAGAAATTCTGTTTCTAAAGATCTCATCAAAATCATAAAACGGATTATCCAGTTCATTAGGCGATAATCTGAAATCAAATGTTTTCGATTGTCCTGCCTCAATAACTTCATCAATTAAAAAAGAGGCTTTGGTTCCTCTCTTTTCAGGATTTACGGTATTGCTCCCGTATGTAATGTAATCGTTGATTCCGTCTTTATAAAAAGAATTTCCCGGATAAGGCGTTCCGTATAATTTCGGACTGTTGGTCTCGTTATCACAGAAAACACTTTCCGCCAGAATATTTCTTGAGTAAAACTTTTTAATCGCAATACTGTCATGACTGATATTGATGCAGCCTTCGTGAGAAGCATGGGTTTGCCCTTTATACGTATTATAGCCCCATTTCCAGTTATTTCTGAACCATACCATGGGAGCAACTATAATCGGAGCATCTTTATTACTCCTGTTGCAGACAGTTACCCTCACTAAAATATCATTATGTTCAGCCTTTGCATATTCAATGAAAATATCAAAATATTCATCCTTATCGAAAATACCGGTATCGAAAATCTCATATTCAGGTTCCTTCTTACTTCTTTTTGCATTCTCGGAAAGAAGATCATTATAAGGAAATTCATTAATCGGATATTTGTACACCATTTTCATATAGCTGTGAGTAGGTGTATTATCCAGATAATAAAATAGTTCTTTAATGTCTTCTCCGTGATTTCCCTGTGGATTGCTCAGTCCAAAGAAGCGTTCTTTCACTATTTTATCCTTCTTGTTCCAAAAGGAGAGCGCAAAACAGAAAAGCTGCTTTGCATCAGAAATTCCGGCTATTCCTTCTTCTCCCCAACGGTAGGCATAGCTTTCTGCGTTATTGTGATTGGCGAAATTCCATGCGTCGCCGTTTGGGCTGTAGTCTTCGCGTACATTTCCCCATTGCCGGTTACTCACGTAAGGTCCCCAGTTTTTCCAGTTTGTGTCTTGTAATCTTTGTTTTTCAGCAATCATATCTCATCATTTTCATTACGAAGTTAGTTTTTTTGCGAAAAAATTCCAACTCACGAAATTTGAATTATTATTAATATTTCCCTGAAAGCCTTCTGTTTATCGGGGTTTGTAAGATTAAATTAAATTTTTATAAATATTTAAAAGAAAAGTTTTATCTTTGCACCATTCGTTCATTCAAATATTGAAAATGTTATCAAGAAAGGTTGAGGGATTAGACCCTATGAAACCTTAGCAACCCTTTGCGCAGGCAATGAAGGTGCTACGTTCTACCAGAATTATTTTGGACAGATAACTCACTGAAGTTCTTTCAGCCATTTCCTGTGGCATTTTCAATTGTATTAAAATAATAGAATTGAAAACAGAACTTAAACATATTAATTTTTCGTATCGTACCGATTCCCAAAAGGAATACAATATCCCGTTGAGCTATCAGCTTTTCGGGAAAGACCTGTTTTCTGCCCCGATCATTTTAGTGAATCATGCTTTAACCGGAAATTCCAATGTTTCCGGAGAAAAAGGATGGTGGAAACAACTGATTGGAGAACATCAGGTAATCGATACCGAACAGTATACAGTTTTGTGCTTCAATATTCCCGGAAACGGATTTGATGATTTTTTTATTGATGAATGTGAAGATTTCACGCCTTCAGATATCGCAAACATATTTTTGAAAGGTCTTGAAATTTTAAATATCAAAAGTTTACACGCCATTATTGGAGGTTCTTTGGGAGGCGGAATCGGTTGGGAAATGCTGGTGAAAAATCCAAAACTTACCGAAATTTTCATCCCGGTAGCCTGCGATTTTAAAACCCACGACTGGCTTCATGCACAATGTCTGGTTCAGAAATTTTTATTAAACCAAAACGATGAACCTTTACAGAAAGCCAGAATTCATGCAATGTTGTGTTACAGGACGCCTGAATCGTTAAATAACAGATTTCAAAACAGATACAGTGAAGAAAAGCAGAGATTAGAGTCGGAAGACTGGCTTGTTTATCACGGAAAAGCTTTAAACGAAAGATTTAGTTTAAAATCATACAAGCTCATGAATCATTTGCTGATGAACATCAATGCCAATGAAGAACATTTGGAAAAAATTCAGGCGCGAATGCACATGATCTCTGTAGATACAGATTTATTTTTCCCCGCTTCGGAAATCCGGATGTGTTTTGAAAAGCTGAAAGAGAAAAACAAAGATGTTTTCTATCACGAGATCACCTCAGTTCATGGGCACGATGCCTTCTTAATGGAATATAAACAATTAAATACGATCATTAAAAATATTTTGAAAAATGAGTAAGATTAATGCTAACGAAATAAAATTTTTAAAAAACAGATCCATCATCAAATTTGAAGGAGAAGATTTCTTAGGTGAAATCGGGATTGACGGACGAATTTTTAAAGCGTTGACTTTGGCGCGAATCAGTGTGGGAGTAATTTCCCAGCAGGCAATTGAAAACGGAATCTCCATTTTAGTTCATGAAAACGATTCCGAAAAAGCAGTCAATTGTCTGATTGACGAATTTGAATCAGAAAGAAAATCAGGGAAAGTTTCCCAGATTTACAGCATCAATAATGTGTCGGTTTTAGGATTTGTTGCAGAAGACTTCAACAAAGTTTTAGCGGAACTTGCAAGAAATAATGTTTTTCCGTTGCTTTTAAACCAGATTGCAGCCGAAAAACGTGTGAATATCGTTGTGACATCTTCACAGGACGAAAAAGCAAAAAATATCATAGAATCTGAAATTTCTAAAAAACCGAAAACCGTTCATCTGGCAATTATCGGTCACGGAAACGTAGGGAAAACCTTAATACAGCAGGTTTTAGAATCTTCAGAAGAAATTAAAAGACGAAAAAAAATAGATCTGAAAGTAGTTGCAGTTGCCAATTCCAGAAAAATAGCCTTCAACAAAAAAGGATTCGACAGCAATTGGAATGATGAGGTTTTAACGGCAGAAAAACCTTCAAATGTTCAGGAACTGATTAATTTCTCCAAAGAAAATCAATTGGAAAATCTAATCGTTGTGGATAATACGGCAAGCAAAGACTTTGTGAAAAATTATCATACATTGGCGGAAAACGGTTTCGATCTTGTTTCTTCCAATAAAATTTTCAATACCCTTCCCATTTCAGAATACCGTCAACTAAGATATACGTTGAACAAAAACAACAGACGATATCTCTATGAAACCAATGTGGGAGCAGGTTTGCCATTGATTGATACCATTAAGCTTCTACACCTTTCAGGAGAAAATATTACCAGAATTAAAGGTGTTTTCTCAGGAACATTAAGCTATGTTTTCAATAATTTTTCTTTAAGAGATGATAACTTTTCCACCATCATCAATGAAGCGCTGGAAAAAGGATATACAGAACCCGATCCAAGAGAAGACCTTTCAGGAAACGATGTAGCAAGAAAGTTATTGATTTTGGCAAGAGAATTAGACTTAATCAATGAGTTTGAAGATATTAAAATTCAGAATCTGGTTCCGGAAAGTCTGCTTTCTGTTTCTAAGTCAGAATTCCTTTCAAGACTGGACGAATTAGATGCGGAATATCAGAAAATCAAAGAAAATCAGGAAGAAGGACACGTTTTAAGATATGTGGGAGATCTTCACGGAGATTTGCAGAAAGAAAAAGGAGAATTGGATGTGAAATTAATTTCCGTTCCGGCAACTTCCGCATTAGGACAACTGAAAGGCTCAGATTCAATCTTCGAAATCTACACCGAAAGTTACGGTGAAAACCCAATCGTTATCATGGGAGCCGGAGCCGGCGCAATAGTTACGGCAAGAGGCGTATTCGGAGACATTTTAAGAGTAAGTGAAACAAAATAAAAGGACCTGTGAACCCGAAGGGTTCAATATTAATAGCCGTAGCTAGAACCTATGGAACGAAATAAAACAGCGTTTAAGCCCGAAGGGTTCAATATTAATAGCCGTAGGTAGAACCTATGGAACGAAATAAAACAGCGTTTAAGCCCGAAGGGTTCAACATTAGTAGCCGTAGGTAAAACCTATGTCATGAAATAATAAAAAACAACCGTAAATAAAACCTACGGAAAATATAGAAATGGAAAACGAAAATTTTGAAACCTTTGCCATAAGAACCCAGACTGAAAGAACTCAGTTTGATGAGCATTCAACCCCTTTGTATCTCACATCCAGCTTTATTTTTCAGGATGCGGAAGACATGAGAGCGAGCTTTGCGGAAGAAAAACCAAAAAATTTATACAGCCGTTTTTCCAATCCGAACGTGACAGAATTTACAGATAAAATTGCCAAAATGGAAGGCGCAGAAGCAGGATATGCTTTTGCTACAGGAATGGCGGCGATTTACTCCACATTTGCCACTTTGTTAAATGCCGGAGATCATATTGTAAGCTGTCAGTCCGTTTTCGGATCTACGCATACTTTGTTCACAAAATATTTTCCGAAATGGAATATCGAAACAACCTATTTTAAAGCAGAAGACGCCGATAATGTTGAAAAATATATTAAGCCAAACACAAAAATTCTGTATCTGGAAACACCTACCAATCCTGCGATTGAAGTGTTGGATTTAGAGTTTTTCGGACAGATTGCGAAGAAACACAACTTAATTTTTATTGTGGATAACTGCTTTGCGACACCTTATCTGCAACAGCCGATAAAATACGGAGCAGATATCGTGGTGCATTCGGCAACCAAATTAATTGACGGACAAGGTCGTGTTTTAGGCGGAGTAGCGGTCGGAAGAGAAGATTTAATCCGTGAAATCTATCTTTTCGCCAGAAATACAGGACCAGCAATGTCACCTTTCAACGCCTGGGTTTTGTCTAAAAGTCTCGAAACACTGGCGATTCGTGTAGAAAAACATTGCGAGAACGCTTTAAAAGTATCTGAGTTTCTTGAAAATCATCCAAATGTAGAACTGGTAAAATATCCGTTCTTAAAATCTCATCCAAGCTATGAAATTGCAAAAAAACAGATGAAATTAGGCGGAAACATCGTTGCCTTCGAAATCAAAGGCGGAATTGAAGGCGGAAGAAACTTTTTAGATAAAATTAAAATGTGTTCCCTTTCCGCAAACTTAGGCGATACAAGAACCATTGTAACGCATCCCGCTTCTACAACGCACTCTAAACTATCAGACGAAGAAAGAAACGAAGTCGGAATTACTGCAGGTCTGGTTCGTTGTTCGGTAGGTCTGGAAAATGTGGAAGATATCATTGCGGATTTAAAACAGGCGTTGGATTAACAACGAACCCGAAGGGTTCAATAATAATAGCCGTAGGTGCAACCTATGGAAAAAATATAATTAATGAAAAATTCAGAACAACTATACAAAGCATTATCCGAAAGAATTTTAATTCTCGACGGAGCGATGGGAACCATGCTTCAGCGGTATAAATTCGAAGAAGAAGATTACCGTGGCGAACGTTTCAAAAACTGGGAACATCCGGTAAAAGGAAACAATGATTTGTTGTCTTTAACGCAGCCCCACGCAATAGAAGAAGTTCACAAAAAATATCTTGAAGCGGGAGCAGACATCATCGAGACCAATACATTTTCAGGAACAACCATTGCCATGGCAGATTATCACATGGAAGATCTGGTTTACGAACTGAATTACGAATCTGCAAAAATTGCAAGAAAAGCCTGCGACGAGTACACCGCGAAAAATCCGGATAAACCAAGATTTGTGGCAGGTTCCATCGGTCCAACCAACAGAACAGCTAGTTTAAGCCCCGATGTAAACGATCCCGGATACAGAGCCATTACTTTTGATGAACTGAGAATCGCTTACAAACAACAGTGCGAAGCTTTATTGGACGGAGGATCAGATATTCTTTTGGTAGAAACCATTTTCGATACATTGAATGCAAAAGCTGCCCTTTTCGCCATTGACGAACTTCAGGACGAAAGAAATATCAAGATTCCAATCATGGTTTCAGGAACCATTACCGATGCTTCAGGAAGAACATTGAGCGGACAGACAGCAGAAGCATTTTTGATCTCAGTTTCCCATTTAAATCTTTTAAGTGTAGGTTTTAACTGCGCTTTGGGAGCAAACCAATTGACACCTTATTTGGAGACTTTAGCCCACAATTCAGAATTTGCTGTTTCAGCTTATCCGAACGCAGGTCTACCAAATGCTTTCGGGAAGTATGATGAAACTCCGGAAGATATGGCGAGTCAGATCAAAGAATATGTAGAAAAAGGATTAATCAACATCATTGGAGGCTGCTGCGGAACAACGCCGGAACACATCAAGGCAATTGCAGATCTGGTTTCGCAATATCCGCCAAGAAAATTGAGAGAATTGGTCTGAATGAATAGAATTTTTTAATTAAAACAGTAAAAAAAAGGAACAGTTTTTAATATTATTTTTAATTATCACACAAAATTAAATATAATGGAAAAACCTATTTACTTTAAAAATTCAGAGGATGCCAAATTGTTTAATGAACTCAGAAAAAAAGTGAACCAAAGAGTAGAAGCCATTCCCGAAAACAGGGATATTTATATTCAGATCAAAGCAGTTATTCTGCCTTTGGTCTATTTCGGTTTATATGTCTTTGCACTTTTACATGCAGATCAGTCTGGAGTTTATATCCTGAGTTTCATTCTGATGGGGCTTTCTCTGGTTTTAATTTATCTGAATTTAATTCATGAAGCGGCTCACAATAATATTTTCAAAAGTAAAAGACTGAACAGTCTGGTTTTACAGATTTTCGATTTTGTGGGAGCCAATTCCTACATCTGGAAAAAAAGACACATCGCAAGCCATCACGCATATCCGAATGTGGACGGTTGGGATACGGATATTGAGCAAAGCGGACTGCTGTTAATCGTTCCGTGGATCAAAGCAAAAGGAATTCAGAAATACCAGCACCGCTTTTTCTTTCTGGTCTATCCTTTATATCTGTTCAACTGGATGTTTATTCGTGATTTCAGAGATTTTTTCGATAATGAAAGAGTGATCCTGAAAACGCAGGGAGCGATTCCGGTAAAAGAAAAAATTAAAATGGTGGCATATAAACTGTTTTATTTTTTCTATCAGATAGCCGTTCCCGTTCTGTTTTTTAAAGTCTCTTTAGGCTTGGCTTTGGGAGCATGGTTTTTACAGGTAATTGCAGCGAGTATTTTTGCGCTTTTTGTACTGTTGCCTTTGCATCCGCTTCCCGATAATGCCTTTCCGAAACTGGATGAGAAAAACGAACTTCCTTACAGTTGGCTTCATCATCAGTTTGAAGTCACCAACGATTTAAAAGAAAATAACTGGTTTGTGCGGAATATTTTGGGAAATTTCAACTTTCACGTTGCCCACCATCTTTTTCCGAATTACAGTTATGCCTATTATAATGAAATTACAGAAGAAATCGAGCAGTTTGCCAAAGAACACGGCTTAGCATACAAAAGATTTCCAATGACCACCGCTTTGGGCAAACATGTCGATTTGCTGAAGCAAAATGCAAATAATGCATATTTTATTTTAGAAGAATAAATTGATGAAATATTTAAGATTATCGGGGCTTGAGCCTTTGATTATTACACCGGAAAGCAACTTTATTAACGTTGGGGAAAGAACCAATGTTGCCGGTTCAAAGAAATTTTTAAGATTAATAAAAGAAGAAAAATTCGGGGAAGCGCTCAATATTGCACGTCATCAGGTTGAAGGCGGTGCACAGATTCTCGACGTTAATTTTGACGATGGACTGATTGACGGAAAGGCTTCCATGATTAAATTTTTAAACCTGATTGCCTCAGAACCGGACATCGCAAGAATTCCTCTCATGATCGACTCTTCAAAATGGGAAATTCTGGAAGCCGGATTGCAGGTTGCACAGGGAAAATGTGTGGTCAATTCCATCAGCTTAAAAGGAGGTGAAGAAGAATTCATCAAACAGGCAAAAGCCATCAAAAGATACGGAGCTGCTGTGATTGTCATGGCTTTTGATGAGGTGGGACAAGCCGATACCTACGAACGCAGAATCGAAATATCAAAACGTTCCTATGATATCTTAGTGAATCGTTTAAATTTCCCTGCCGAAGATATTATTTTCGACTTAAATATTTTCCCTGTGGCAACGGGAATGGATGAACATCGCAGAAATGCCATCGATTTTATTGAAGCAACAAGATGGGTTCGCCAGAATCTTCCGTATGCATCCGTAAGTGGAGGAGTTTCCAATGTTTCGTTCTCGTTCCGTGGAAATGATACGGTGAGAGAAGCGATGCACTCGGTTTTCCTGTATCACGCTATTCAGGCAGGAATGAATATGGGAATCGTAAATCCTGCCATGCTGGAGGTTTATGATGAAATTAATAAAGAACTTCTGGAGCTTGTTGAAGATGTGATTCTCGATAAAAGAGAAGATGCTACAGAAAGGCTTCTTGATTATTCTGAAAAACATAAATCAGTCAAAAAAGAAAAGGTTGAAGATTTAGAATGGAGAAATCATCCTTTACAGGAAAGAATTACCCATGCTTTGGTAAAAGGAATCGACCGTTTTATCGAGGAAGATGTGGAGGAAGCAAGATTACAGGCAGAAAAACCCCTTCATGTGATTGAAATTAATTTAATGACTGGAATGGGCGTTGTGGGAGATCTTTTCGGAAGCGGAAAAATGTTCTTACCACAGGTTGTAAAATCGGCGAGAGTGATGAAAAAAGCGGTGGCGTATTTACAGCCATTCATCGAAGCGGAAAAAGACGGAACAAAACCTGCCAACGGAAAAATTTTGATGGCAACCGTTAAAGGAGATGTTCATGATATCGGTAAAAATATTGTAAGCGTGGTTTTAGGCTGTAATAATTACGAAATTGTAGATCTTGGCGTAATGGTTCCTGCTGAAAAAATTATTCAGACCGCGATTGAAGAAAAAGTCGATGTGATCGGACTTAGTGGGTTAATTACACCAAGTCTGGATGAAATGGTATACATCGCACAGGAACTGGAAAGACAGAATTTAAATTTCCCTTTGCTGATCGGTGGGGCAACGACTTCAAAAGCGCACACGGCGGTGAAAATCGATTTAAAATATAAAAACGCCGTAGTTCACGTCAATGATGCTTCCAGAGCGGTCAACGTGGTGAGTTCATTATTGGGCGACCGAAATAAAGAATATGTTGATGATCTGAAAAGCGAATATTCTGAATTCCGCGAAAAGTTCCTGAACAGACAAGTGGAAAAAGACTACATTTCCATTGAAGAAGCCAGACAGAATAAATTTAAAATCGACTGGGAAAATGAAGAAATTTTTACACCCAATCAGTTAGGAATTACCGTTGTTGAAAATCAGAATCTGAGAGAATTATTGCCTTTCATCGACTGGTCGCCGTTTTTCAGAAGCTGGGATCTTCATGGCAAATATCCGCAAATTTTAGAAGATGAGGTTGTAGGAGCTCAGGCAAAGGAATTGTTCAAAGATGCGCAGGTAATTTTAAAAAGAATTTTGGATGAAAAGTTATTAACGGCAAAAGCGATTTTCGGAATTTTCAAAGCCAATTCCAACGAAACGGATGATATTTTAATTTTTGATGAAAACAACGATCAGAAAACGAAGTTCATTACTTTGAGACAGCAGGCGCAGCGTTCAAAAGGGAAAGATTATTTGGCATTAAGCGATTTTATTGCCCCTGAAAGTTCAGGAAAAACCGATTATATGGGAGCTTTCTGTGTAACAACTGGTTTCGGAACGGATGAACTGGCGCAGGAATACGAAAAAGCAAATGACGACTACAACGCGATCATGGTAAAAGCTTTGGCCGACCGTTTCGCAGAAGCTTACGCGGAATTTTTACATAAAAAAGTAAGAACGGAATATTGGGGGTACGCCAATCAGGAAAATTTAACCAATGAAGAATTGATTGCTGAAAAGTATAAAGGAATTCGTCCCGCTCCGGGTTATCCTGCGTGTCCGGATCACTTGGAAAAACACGCAATCTGGGATTTACTAAAAGTGGAAGAAAATATCGGTGTTTACCTGACGGAAAGTTTAGCAATGTTCCCGACAGCTTCAGTTTCCGGATATTATTTCGGAAGTCCGCACGCCAAATATTTCGGATTGGGAAAAATTGCCGAAGATCAGCTGAAAGATTATTCGGTAAGAAAAGGAATTGCTTTGCAGGAAGCGAGAAAGTGGCTGAATCCTAATTTAGCAGATTAATTTTTCTATCATATAATTAAGACAAAAAATGATAATACATAAATTGATAAAAAAAGATGAAAAAAATATTATTTCTAATGATGCTTACTAATCTTGTTAGAGCACAAATTATTTATTCAGCAGATATTTCAAATTACCAAGCCGGACAAAGTTTGTTAGGACAATATGGATGGAGTGAAGTACCGTATTTAAGTACATACAATAATCATATGCAGGTGGAAAACTTTTCAATGAGTTATTTGAATTATGGGACTACAAATAAGGCATTACATTATGTTCCTAATCTAAATACGCCATCACAAATATTTGCAAATAACACAACTACCACAGAAGCAAACTACTATTTTGCCTTCTTATTAAACGTACAAAGTGCAATTATAACAGATCAAATTACATCATTGGATTTTGTTCAATTACATTCCGGAAATAATCTTGTATTTAGAATAATGACTTCCGGAACTGGAAACGGATATCAAATAAGATTTGGAAAAATGGATACAGAAGTGGCTCCTATGGTTCTTAATTTTAATCAAACCTATTTATTGGTTTTTAAATATTCACAAAAATCCGCAAGTTTATCAGATGATAATATTTCATTGTTTATTAATCCGGATGTAAGCTTAAATGAACCGCTTCCTCATTATACAAACTACTCAGGAAATGATGTTAATTTTTCATTGGCAATAAACAAAATTTATTTAACACAAAATAATGCAACTTATAATGGATTTAAGGCTTATATATCTCAGCCTAAAATTTGTATGAACTGGAATGACCTGAAAAATTTACAGGCTTTAGCGGTTAATGATAACAAAAGGAGTGAAAATGAGGTTCGTATTATTGAAAATCCTATAAAAAATAATATCCTTAAAATTAAATCTCCGGATGGTATTTCAGATTATAATATTGATATTTATGATATTTCAGGAAAAAAAATAATGAATAACATAAAAATGAAATCTGAAATAGATATCTCTAATCTAAAAGAAGGGGAATACTTTCTTAAAATTTTAGAAAAACAAGAAAAAACTTTAAAATTTCTAAAAGTCAGATAATGAAAATCACAGACCATATAAAAAACGCAAACGGAAAAACGTTATTCTCCCTCGAAGTCGTTCCGCCACAAAAAGGAATCGGGATTGAAGATCTTTATAAAAATATTGACCCTTTGATGGAATTTAAACCGCCGTTCATCGACGTTACGACTTCACGAGAAGAATATATTTACATCGACAAAGGAAATGGATTAATGGAACGCAGAATTACCCGAATGCGTCCCGGAACGTTGGGAATCTGTGCTTCGATTCAGCATAAATACAATGTAGATACCGTTCCGCATCTGCTTTGCGGAGGTTTTACAAAAGAAGAAACAGAATATCTTCTGGTGGATTGTATGTATCTCGGAATTGATAACGTAATGGCTCTCAGAGGCGATGCGATGAAAGGACATCAGTATTTTGAGCCAACTCAGGGTGGTCACGGAAGTGCAATGGAATTGGTTCACCAGATTAACGATCTGGGAAGAGGAAAATATCTGCATAATCAGGATGAAATTTGTGATGAGCATAATAAGTTCTGCATCGGCGTTGCCGGTTATCCCGAAAAGCACATGGAAGCACCTTCAATGAATTATGATCTGAAATGGCTGAAACAAAAAGTAGATGCAGGAGCAGATTATATCGTGACCCAAATGTTTTTCGACAATAAAAAATTCATTGAATTCGTTCAGAAAGCCAGAGAAATGGGAATCACGGTTCCTATTATCCCGGGAATTAAACCAATTGCCACGAAAAAGCATTTAAAGATTTTACCTCAGATTTTTAAAATTGATCTTCCGGAAGATTTAATTAATGAAGTGGAGAATGCCAAAAACAACGAAGCCGTAAAACAAATCGGAATCGAATGGGCAATCGCACAGTGCAGAGAACTGCTGGAATTCGGAGTTCCTGTTCTGCATTTTTATTCGATGGGGAAGAGTGATAATATTAAAAAAGTAGCCGGAGCGCTATTCTAATAAAGTGAAAAATGAATATTTGAGAGTTCTGCAGAAATGCAGAACTTTTTTATAGGGTTTTGGGGGGGGGGGGCGCCCGCCACCCCCAAAAAAAAAAAAAAAAAATAGGTTATTAAAAGTTAATAATGTGAAAAAAAAAAAAAAAAAATGTAAAATATATTGTGGTTGGTGGGGTGAAGTT